>JAQBPQ010000278.1 GCA_028287445.1 Cohnella sp. | reverse complement strand
GGCGGGGCGCCAGGCCGTGGCCAGGCGCGGGGCCGGCACGGCCAGCCGCGAGCGCAGCGACAGCGCGTTAAGCGCCGCGGCCGCGGCGTAAGCGGCGACCATGGCGGCAGCCGCGCCGGTAATGCCGTAAACGGGCACGAGCGCAGCGTTTAGTGCCAGCTTAAACACCGCGGCGGCGGCGAGGTTGACGGCGGGTGACCGAAGGTCGCCCCGCCCCTGCAGCAGCCCGCCGCTGACCGCCTGCAGCGTGCCGAACACGGCAGCCGGCGCAAGCAGGGCAATGCTGGCGCTGCCGCTGGCATCGGCGAACAGCGCGATATTGATCGGCGCGGCCAGCAGCGCCAAGCCGATCGCAGCGGCTCCGCCGAACCACCAGGCGAGCCGCAGGGTAAAGGCGGTCCGCCCGGCGGTGGCCGATTCATCGCCGCGTGTGCGCGCCGCGGTAAGTGCGGGCACCAAAGCGGCCGCTGCCCCGGCGGCGGCCATGAGCACGAGCTGCAGCAGCGCGATGCCGCGATTGTAGATGCCGAACTGGGCTATTGCAGCTACGGCATCGGCTCCTTCACGCTGCAGCAGGCGAGGGATGGTGAAAGCGTCGATCAGCCCGAACAACGGGGCCACGACGGACGCGGCCGCCACCGGCAAGGCAACACCGAGAATGCGTTTGACGAGAGACAGCCGCGATTCGGGCCACAAAAGCAGCCGTTTTGCGTTTTCTTCCTCGGACGAAGAAGAGACAGCCGCGGCCTTCTTCCCGGTACCGGCTCGAAACCAGATACCTTGGCCGGGCCTCGATCTTTCCGGCCAAAGCATGACGGCAAGCCCGGCTACGGCACCCGCCGCCAATCCGCCGTGCACCGCAGCTGTCGTCGCCGATACATTCCAACCTGCACGGATGGCCCACCAGAGCATGATGAGCATAAAAACAACACGTGCCGATTGTTCGATGATTTGCGAAACGGCCGGGCGAATCATGCTCATCTGCCCCTGCCGGTAACCCCGCAAAGCAGCCGCGGCCGGTCCGAATAGCAACGCGATGGCGCTGGTCCGGATGCCGGAAGCCGCATCCGGTGCGCCCATCCAGCCAGCGAACCATTCAGCTCCAAGCTGAAGAACCGCGAAAGCGATCAGCCCGCTTGCGCAAAGCAGCCCGAGCGACCAGCGAACGACACGCTGAGCGCCAATCTCGTCCCCGTCGGCCTCCCGTTCGGCCACCAGCGCGCTGACGGCTGTCGGCAAGCCGGCTGCGGCCAGCGTCATCCACATGACGGCCAGGGCATAAACCGCGCTGTATAAGCCGAACACTTCATCGCCGGCAAAGTTTTGCAGCGGAATCTTCTGCAGGGTGCCGATCAGCTTGGAAACAAGCGCCGCTCCCCCCAGCAAGGCGGCTCCCTGCAGGATCGATCTTCCCCCGGCCCAATTATTGTTTTTTTCCTTTAACATAACGGCTGTTCTCCCCGTTCCCGGATCGGCATTGGAGAAACTCCATGTATCGTATTATAAACGAATCCGGAACCCGGGACGACCCCAGAGACGATTCACACATGGATAGGTGAAAACTTACCCTTTGCGGATCGTAAAAAAGCCTCCCGGCTCGGCGACTGTGCGTCCGGGAAGCTGCTATGAAACCCCCAAAAGTAACGTACCAACCCGACTATTGCTCCATTTGCTTGGCCAGAAACCCTGCCGCCGTCTCCACCATTTTGCTCTCCATTTCGCCCATGGTAACGCCGTCTTCCTTGCTCAGAAAAACGACCGTTCCGATAGGGTCGCCGCCCGCCACGATTGGAGCCGCCACGAACGAACTGAACGATTCCCCGCCGCCGTCCCTTAGGATTTCGTAATTTCCCGCTTCCGTCTCCATCATGATTTTCCGGTTCTCCATGCAGCTTTCCAATAAACTGCCGATAGGCTTCTCCAAATAGTCTTTTTTGGAAGCTCCGGCCAGAGCAATGACGGTATCACGGTCGGTAATCATGGCGATATGACCCATGCTCTCGTATAAAGATTCGGCATATTCCTTGGCAAACTCGCCCAGTTCGCCGATGGGGGAATACTTTTTGAGAATAACTTCTCCGTCACGGTCCACGAATATTTCGAGAGGATCTCCTTCCCGGATGCGGAGCGTGCGGCGGATTTCTTTCGGAATGACGACCCGGCCGAGGTCATCGATGCGGCGTACAATCCCGGTTGCTTTCATGGTCGTGTTGCCCCACTTTCGTCGTTGTTTTAACCATTGGCTGCTGCGCCGGCTCGGATGGCTGACCGGCCTGTATCGCGAACGCTGTTGTACTCGGAAAAAGGCGACATGGAATTGTAGGTGTAGTATTCAACCCCTGCCATTTTCTTATACGCTCGCCCTCCGCTGGAGGAAACAGCCAATCGTTCTTCCTGTTATTACCCACGAATCAAAAATGTTCGCCGAAAAATAGAAAAAAGCCGCCCCCGACAACGGGGAGCAGCCTTGGTTCGACTTCTATTATTTGCTTGCAGACGAGGAAGGCGACGCGGAGGGCACCGACGACGAAGAAGCAGGCGCTGAAGCGGAAGGTGACGGCACAGGTGGGGCCGGCAGCGTAACTTTGATATTCAGCTTCTGCTGTTCATCCTGCATGTACGTCTGAAGCTTATTATTAACAATATCTTGTTTGATCTTATCTTTGGTCGCTTGGTCTAGCTTGTCATACGTCACCGCTGTGCGGCTTTCCACTTTAATAACATGATACCCGTAACTCACTTTGACCGGATCGCCGATTTTGCCGATTTCCTGCTTGTTGACGGCGTCTTTAAATTCGGCCACCCAACCCTTGACTTGCTGCTTCTCATACAAACCCCCGTTATCCTTGGAACCCGGATCTTCGGAGTACTGTTTGGCCAACGTTTTCCAGTCGCCGCCTTTTTCGAGCTTGTCCTTCACTTCTTTGGCCAGTTTGAGTGCTTCAGCATCCGACCGTTTCGGCTGACCGGTTTGCGGATCGGATGTGGTGATCAGAATGTGGCGAACGGTCGCAATATTGTAATCCGACGGACTTTTGTCAAATACCGCTTTGATGTCCGCGTCTTTGATTCCGGCTGTAATCTCGCTTTGTTTGACTTTTACGATTTGGTTGGCGGAAGACAGCACCTTCACGATTTTTTTCATCTCGTCGACGGTCAATTTTTTCTGGGTCAGCTGATCTTGGAGAGTAGGCTGCTTTTTGACCGCGTCGTTGAATTGTTTTTCAAAAGTCGCCACGTCTTTATCCGCATCCTGTTTTTGCTTGTCCGTAGCGCGGGCGTCGAACACCTTATACACCGCAAGCTGCTTCACAAATTGCTCTTGGAATTGCGGGATTTGCGAATACATGGCTGTCTGAGGATCGGAAACTTCCATGAAAGCCATATATTTGTCGAATTCGCCCTGGGTTACTTCCCCGCCGTTGTAGCTGGCGACCACTTTGCCTTGGCCAGCCCCCGGGAGTTGATCTCCCTTCGCTTCATTTTTTTTGCCGCAGGCGGAGACCATTACGGCAAGCAACACCGCCGCCAGTGTTAAAACCAACACCCGGCGAATCGATGTGCGTTTATGGTGTAACATCTTGTAGTTCTCCCTTCAATTTTAGGACTTCCTCATATTGTACCAGAAATTCCTCGACAAGCGCTAACAGTGCGTCATCGTCCAAGCCTCTGATTTTGAGCCGTATCTGCAGTTGTTGTGCCGATACCACAACGGAAAGCCGTCCTTTGTATCTCGATTCCAACCCTTTCAACTTGGCCGGATCGACTCCCCCGCTGCGACGGTCTTCGAACTTCATCATGATTTCCTCTCCCCGATTCACGATGGATTCCACACCGTATCGGCGTCCGTATACCCTTAATCGAGCCACAGCGAGCAGGTTCAATACCGCCTTAGGAGGATCGCCGAAGCGGTCGGTCAATTCTTCCAGGAGATCCGATACGTCTTCCAGAGAAGACGAGGCTGCGACTTTTTTATAGATCTCGATCTTTTGAATGCTGTCATAAATATATTCCGGCGGCAGGTACGCATCGACGCCCAGGTCCAACTGCGTATTGGTCGGCTGAACCGGCACGGGCGCGCCGCCATACTCCGATTTGCGATTTTTGATTTCCTCCGCCAGCATCTGGGAGTATAAGTCAAAGCCGACCGACGCGATGAAGCCATGCTGTTCGGCGCCAAGCAGATTACCTGCTCCGCGGATCGACAAGTCGCGCATGGCGATTTTGAATCCGGAGCCCAGTTCGGTAAATTCCTTGATCGATTGAAGACGTTTTTCGGCCACTTCGGACAATACCTTCTCGCGTTGATAGGTGAAGTAGGCATACGCAATCCGGTTGGAACGCCCGACACGGCCCCGCAGTTGGTACAGCTGGGAAAGGCCCATTTTATCGGCGTCATGGACGATCAGCGTGTTCACATTCGGAATATCCACGCCGGTCTCTATGATGCTCGTACTCACCAACACATCGTATTCACCGTCGAGAAAGTCGAGAATCGTCCGCTCCAGCTCCTGTTCCGACATTTGACCATGGCCGACGGCCACCCGTGCATCCGGCACGAGCGCGCTGATTTGCTCCGCCATCTGGTGGATCCCCTGCACCCGGTTGAATAAATAATAGACCTGGCCTTCGCGCGCCATCTCGCGTTCGATCGCTTCGCGCATAAGAGTCTGGCTATGCTCCACGACGTAGGTTTGAACGGGGAACCGATTCTCCGGCGGCGTCTCGATCAGGGACAAATCCCGGACACCAAGCATCGACATGTGCAAAGTGCGCGGAATCGGTGTCGCCGTCAGGGTCAGAACATCCACGTTGTTCTTCAGCTTCTTAAGCTTTTCTTTATGAGACACGCCGAAACGCTGCTCTTCGTCCACGATGAGCAGGCCCAAATCTTTAAAGATAACATCCTGCGAAAGCAGCCGGTGAGTACCGATCACCACGTCCACCATTCCTGCCCGGAGACCTTTGATCGCTTCGTTCTGCTCCTTGCGGGTGCGGAAACGACTCAGTACCTTGATCTGAAAAGGATACCCGGAAAACCGTTCGCGGAACGTCTCGTAATGCTGCTGAGCCAGGATGGTCGTCGGCACGAGTACGGCCACCTGCTTGCCCTCGATTGCCGCCTTGAAAGCGGCGCGAACGGCCACCTCCGTTTTGCCGTAACCGACATCCCCGCAAAGCAGCCGGTCCATCGGCCGGGGCTTCTGCATATCCTCTTTGATTTCCTGAATCGTACGCAGTTGGTCCTTCGTTTCCTCGTAAGGAAACATCGCCTCGAACTCCTGCTGGTAAGGAGTGTCCTCTCCGAAGCCAAAGCCCAGGGTTTCCTGACGTGCCGCATACAGCTTGATCAAATCGTCTGCAATATCCTTGACGGAGGAGTGAACCTTGGACTTAACCCGGTTCCATTCCGCTCCGCCGAGCTTACTGACCTTCGGTTCCTTCTCTTCGGAGCCCACGTACTTCTGAATAAGGTCGAATTGCTCGACCGGCACGGACAGGCGGTCACTCCCGGCATACAGAATGTGTAAATAATCTTTATGGATACCTGCGACTTCCATCGTTCCGATGCCGAGATATTTGCCGATCCCGTGGTTCTGGTGGACCACGTAATCGCCGACCTTCAGTTCGGTATAACTCTTAATCCGTTCGGCATTGTCGAGATGGCGGTCGACGCGGCGCGCCTTACGCTGCTTCTGAGTGAACATTTCTCCTTCGGTAATGACGACCATGTGCACGGAAGGGAGTTCGAAACCGCTTTGCAAATTGCCCTGCAAAATTTCAGGAGCTTCTATTTGATAATCTTCCAGTACGCGTCTCATCCGGTCGGCACGTTCGGCGTTCCCGGCCAACATCACAATGCGAGCGCTGGTTTTGCGCCAACGCTCCATCTCTGCTTTCAACACATTCATTTGACCGTGGAAGTTTTGCATGGAGCGGCAGACGAAGTTCACGATGTTTTGCGGCTGTGTATGTGGAATCTGCCTGACGAACAAGGAAAGATAAATCGTCTGCAAACCTTTCGGGTATAAAGCTTGCTCCGCCGGAATGGCCAGCATGAATGCGGGCAGCGATTTGCCTTGCTGAAGCAAATGGGTACTCCATTCCGCCTCGTCCCGCTCCAGTTGACGTGCAGTTTCGGCCAGCCGGTTCGGTTCGTCCATCAACAGCAAGGTATCCCTCGGAATATAATCCAGCAGCGTCTGGCGCTCCGGATAGAGCAATGAAATATACTTGTACATTTCGGGAAAGTATACGTTTTGTCGCAAAAGCTCGATTTCCCGGGAAATTTCGGAGGTCAGACGTTCTTTGGCTTGGCGGTCGCTCATTTTTTCCAATTGTTTCTCAAGCAACTCATGGGCGTGCTGCGCTGCGTTTGCGAACCTCGTACTATCTGCGATGGATTCGCGGCACGGACGAACCGTATAGACATCGAGCTTGTCGATCGACCGCTGATCCGTGGGATCAAACGTGCGGATCGAATCGATCTCATCGTCGAACCATTCCACCCGATACGCGATGGAAGAGGCCAACGGAAAAAAATCGACGATGCCCCCGCGCACGCTGAAATGGCCCTTCTGCTCGACACGGTCGACCCGTTCGTATCCTAGCGCGACCATATTGCGCAAAAACCCTTCCATCGGAAGGGTTTCGCCGACACGAAGATCAATGCGGGATTCTGCCATCGTCTTGCGGTCCGGTTGGAACCGTCTCAGACCGGCGAACGGCACGACAACAACGCCGCGAAAGCCTTCCGCCAGCTTAAGCAGCACTTCCAGACGGCGCGCAGACGTCTCGGGACTTGAGATCGCCGTTTCCGCCGCGATCAACTCATTGGCGGGATACAGAAGAACTTCATTTTCCGACAGGCACTCCTGCAGGTCGTCCATCATTTTCTGTGCGGCGTACATATTATGCGTCACGACGAGAATCGGCCGTTGCAGCTCCCGGAACAGAGCGGCGATCATGACTTGCCGGGCCGAGCCCGACAAACCCGCGACAAGCTGTTCCCGCATTCCGCCACGGATTCCGTTCATGACGCTGACCAGATCGGAGTCCGTGGCAATGGTTTGGAGTAGCGGGTTCATAACGTTTCCCCTTTCTATTTCGGCAGCCCGGATAAAATTCGGGACTAGGTTCAATTAACCAGAAAAAGAAGGCCCGGCACATGCCAAGGCCTCCTTGTGATGTCGGTTCCTGTGCGGCGCAGGCTTCATTGCAGCGGATTGCTCAGCAGCGCCAACTCGGGATGCGTCTCCAGCGTTTGGCCGCAGTAATCGCATATTACCTTTACGGTCACATCCCCGTTAGAATTATACGTTATTATACGCTTTCGCTCTTCGGGGGTCAAGAATTGCAAGCCCAGCTTGTATTCGGGCACTTGCTCGTTCTCGAAGCGTCCGAGCGGCATATGGCAGTGTCGGCATTCGTAATTTACAGCCATATGAAGGCCTCCTGAATGAAGGGTTAGGCGGCATGTGGCCGCGCTTCATTCAGTATACCCGCCACTAGCCGATTTTAAGCGGAAGAATATCCTTATTCCGCGGAACGGGAGTTAAACTTGGCCATCGTTTGCTCAAACGTGTGGGTGAGCGAAAATTCAATCGCATCGGCCGCTTCCTCGACCATCCGTTTCACCTCTGACGCTTCGGCTTTGGCGAAAGGAGAGAGTACGTAATCGGTGATGGCGATGCCCGGCTTCGGCCGGGAAATGCCCATCCGTACCCGATTGAAGGTTTGGGTTCCCGTATGCTGAATAATCGACTTGATGCCGTTGTGGCCCCCGGCGCTGCCTTGGTACCGAAGCCGGATACGCCCGGCCTGAGTATCCAAATCGTCATACACGACGATGGCGTCCTCCAGCCTCACCTTGAAGTAATCCATAAAAGCCCGGACGGATTCTCCGGACAGGTTCATGTATGTCATCGGCTTGATTAACGACACCCGGATATCCTGCACCCTGGCTTCTGCGACAAGCGCTTTGCATTTGTTCTGATACGCTCCGGCGTTCCAACGCCGGGCCAACTCGTCCACGACGAAAAAACCCACATTGTGACGGGTTGTTTCATAAGCCGCTCCAGGATTCCCCAGTCCGATGATCCAACGCATGTTTTCCTTCAACCTCCACTGTCGGCAGCGATTAGAAAAAAATTCTAAATCGGAATGCAACGATTTCGTATGCCCGCGTGTCCTAGTGATTAGAAGATTTAAAAACGGAAAGAAGGTGAAGTTGATGTACTTAAACGGCCAGATGATTTTCGACGACCGTCATTTTGATGATCACATCTCATCGGAAGTTCCCATCCAGATCTACTTCGATCGTCAGCACAGTGACATTGGGTTCATCGAATATTATGGCAAAGAATTCGTCAAGGTCAACAATATTTTCTACAGCCGCAGGCAATTCACCTTCGTTTCTCGGCCCGGTTACTGACGATCTCCCGCTGACCTGCTAATCAAACGAAGGGCCGCGCCATTAGGCGCGGCCCTTTGTTTGATGCAGTTTGGCATAATTGCGGAAATTACTTATCCACCGTTTCTCCGGTCTTGGCCTGGTTCGCCGCCTCTTCCGAAGCGTCGTCCATGGCATCGGCTTCGTCGGCCGTGACATCTTTTTGAGGAGCCAGGACCGCTAACACGACGGTGTCCGGATCCAATGTAGCCCGCACACCTTCAGGCATCCTGAGGTCTCCAACGGTCAGATTGTCACCGACTTGCATTTGTGCGACATCGACGGCGATCATCTCCGGCAACTGATTCGGCAGACATTCCACTTCAACTTCGTGAAGGATCAACTGCATCATACCGCCTTCTTTCTCAGCGGCGGAAGTACCTGTAACTTCGATGCGAACAGGAGCTTTGACACTTTCATTCATATTGATTTTGTGGAAGTCGATATGAAGCAGTTCACGGCTCAACGTGTCTCTCTGCACGTCGGTGATCATGACCGGCTGCGTGACGAGTCCCTCTATCTCCATCTCCAATATGGCGTGGGGATTGGATCTAAGCAAAGCCTGCAGCCGTTTGGCGTCAACCGATATCGACGTAGGGCTTTCTACGTCTTTGCCGTATATGACGCCCGGCACTTTGCCCGCCATGCGAACCTTGCGAAGTTCGCCCCGGGTCGTTGTTTCACGTTTTTCAGCTTGCAACTTTCCATTCATAGGAAGATACCTCCAATTGCGGCGAGTGTATGAACCCGGATGTCCCTTATATTACCCCCTAGCCGAGATCGTTAAACATTCGTCTCCAACAGCCTGATGATTCGATCACACGGTTATACGTGCGGCTCGAACAGCTTGCTGATTCGATCACACGGTTATACGTGCGGCTCGAACAGCTTGCTGATCGACTTCTGCTCGTGGATCCGCGTGATCGCTTCGCCGATTAACGGCGCGACCGAGAGAACGCGAATTTTCGAGCATCCGCGGAAATCCCGGAGAGGAATGGTATCGGTCACCACGATTTCCTTGAGGTGCGAAGCTTCCAGCCGCTCCATCGCAGGCCCCGACATTACAGGATGTGTGCAGCAAGCGTAGAGCTCCTTGGCTCCCGCTTCCTTCAAAGCACTCGCGGCGAGAGCGATTGTTCCTGCGGTATCGATTATGTCGTCAACCAGAATGACCGTCCTGCCCGACACATCGCCGATGATATTCATCACTTCGACCACGTTCGGCTCCGGCCGTCTCTTATCGATGATGGCCAGCGGCGCCTGCAGAGTATCCGCCAATCTTCTTGCACGTACCACGCCCCCATGATCGGGCGACACGACGACCGGCTTTTCCAAATCTTTCTGAAAAAAATAATCGCCCAAAATCGGAACGCCCAGCAAATGGTCTACCGGTATGTCAAAGAAGCCCTGGATTTGCATCGCATGCAAATCCATCGCGATGACGCGATGCGCTCCCGCGGTTTCAATCAGGTTGGCGACCAGCTTCGCCGTAATCGGATCGCGCGAACGCGCTTTTCGGTCCTGCCTGGCATAACCATAATAGGGCATCACCACGTTAATCGTTTTGGCGGAAGCCCGTTTGAGAGCGTCCACCATAACCAGAAGTTCCATCAAATGTTCGTTTACCGGCGCGCTGGTAGACTGTACGAGAAATACATTGGCTCCACGGACACTTTCATCCAACTGGATATGGATTTCACCGTCGCTGAACCGGCTGGTAGACGCCGATCCCAGTTCAACTCCGATATGGCCGGCAATCGCTTGTGCGAGCTCGGGATTGGAGCTGCCGGAAAAAAGTTTTAAAGTGCCGTCGTGATAAGCCATCGTAAAATACCCGCCTTCCGTCGCTCGAGCGGACGCTCTCCGACCCGTATTTTACGACTTGGTGTTATCTGGATTTTTTTCTTTCTTACTGCGGGCCCGAGCCCGGATTTTGTCCGCGTACCCCGCTTTGTTCTCCTGACGAACCCTGGCAATCGCCAGTGCGTTCTCATCCACGTTGTGTGTAATGGTAGAGCCGGCCACGATAAAAGCGCCGCTGCCGATTTTGACCGGTGCGATCAAGTTCACGTTGCTGCCGACGAACACATTATTTCCGATTTCCGTCACAAATTTATTATACCCGTCATAATTAGCGGTAATCACACCGCATCCGACGTTGACGCCCGATCCAACGATGGCGTCACCGATGTAGCTCAGGTGCGGAACCTTGCTGTTGTCGCCGACCGAGGCATTTTTGAGTTCTACGAAATCGCCGACTTTCACATGTCTGCCTAGCTTGGTCCCCGGACGCAAATAAGCAAACGGACCCACGTTGCACTCATCGCTGAGCTCCGCTCCATCACACACGGATTGGCGAATCGTCGAACCGGACCCGACAATGGTATCCGTCAGATCCGCCGAAGGGCCGATGATGCAATCGGAACCGATTGAGGTTCGCCCACGCAATATCGTGCCCGGATAAACTACCGTATCCGAGCCGATGGTGACACCCGTTTCAATATACGTATTCTCCGCATCGA
Organism: Cohnella sp.; assembly: GCA_028287445.1. Lineage (GTDB taxonomy): Bacteria > Bacillota > Bacilli > Paenibacillales > Paenibacillaceae > Cohnella. The sequence continues at coordinate 21,468 of JAQBPQ010000278.1, read as the reverse complement.
TAAGCGTCACGCCGTTCGCCTGGTGCGCGGCATTAATGCGGCGCCGCATGAGCCGTTCGGCTTCGCCGAGGGCCATCCGGTCATTCACGCCTGTCGCTTCCGCGGGATCGGCGAGTTGGTACGCCGAAACCAGGTCGCCCTGCCGCTGTAGGATGCCAATGACGTCGGGGAGGTAGTATTCGCCCTGCGCATTGTCGTTGGTTACATGACCAAGCGCTTCGAACAGCTTGCGATTGTCAAAACAATAGGTCGCGGTGTTAATCTCGGTAATCGCCGCATCGTCGGGTGTGCAGTCTTTATGCTCAACGACGCGAAGCACAGCGCCGTCCGCTCCCCGAACGACCCGCCCATACCCGGTCGGATCCGGCATGGTCGCCGTTAAAACGGTTGCCGACGCTCCTTCCCGCTGATGAAGCGCAATAAGAGCCTGCAACGTGTCTGAAGACACAAGAGGCGTATCTCCCGCGATCACAACTGTGATGCCTTCTTCCGCCGCCAGCAGATGCTTGGCTTGGAGCACGGCATGCGCCGTTCCCAGTTGTTCCGCCTGAATCGTATATTCCGCCGAATCACCCAGTGTCGCTTGTACGGCCTCAGCTCCGTGCCCGACAACGACCACCACACGCTCGCAAGCAGCCAGACGAACGGCGTCAACCACGTGGCTGACCATTGGTATCCCGCATACCGGGTGAAGCACTTTATATTGTTTCGATTTCATCCGCTTGCCCTGTCCGGCCGCAAGCACAATCGCCATATTCTTCATCGATTCGCCCTGCCTTCCGTTCCTCAGGTGTTCAATCTCTACAAAATCATAGCTTATTCTTATTAAAATGAAAAGAGAGCCCGACTAGGCCCTCTTCCTGCTGAAACCTATTATGCCCCTTCGACCATAACTTCTTCATCTTGAGCGGCACGCTCGTATTCGGCCAGAACGGCTGCCTGAATTTTCTCGCGTGTACCGGAAGAGATGGGGTGGGCGATGTCACGGAATTCCCCATCCGGAGTCCGTTTGCTGGGCATGGCCACGAACATTCCATTGTTCCCGTCGATCACGCGAATGTCATGAACGACGAACTCGTTATCAATGGTTATCGAAGCAATCGCTTTCATGCGACCCTCCGAATTGACGCGGCGCAGTCTTACATCTGTAATTTGCACTTGTGTTCACCACCTTTGTCTCTCAGAAGACTTGGTGTAATATTCCACAAAAGCACGTCAAATCCTTCTTTAAACTGGTAAATACGCTTGAAAACTATAAATATATTTTTAATTCCTGCCAGTTTCGACAGATATCGCCGCCACAAGTTCGATTTCGACAAAAACCTCCCTCGGCAACCGGGCGACTTCCACGGTCGAACGTGCCGGAGTATGGTCTTCAAAATGGAAAGCGTAGACCGAATTGAATTCCACGAAGTGATTCATATCCTTCAAAAAGACAGTTGTCTTCACCACATCCCGCAGGGTGGCTCCTTCTGCAGCAAGCACAGCCTTCAGGTTGGCGAATACCTGGTGCGTTTGCTCCGATATGCCTCCGGATACCAGATCACCTGCAGCAGTCAACGGGATTTGGCCGGATGTAAACAGCAAATTGCCGAATCGCACTGCTTGTGCATATGGGCCGATGGCAGCAGGGGCTGAGGATGTAGAAACGATTTTGAGCGTCATGTCGGCACCTCCCGTATCATTTGGAGTCATAGAAATAATTACCGGGTTGTACGGTGATATGGCGGGTTCTCAGATCTACTTCCGTCAGGCGGGCGAGTGAAATGTAATCGTGCAGCAATCGTTCTTCATTATCGACCTCGCCGGATTCCACGAATACCCCGACGCCGGCCACAACGGCCCGGAATTCATGCAGCAGATCGACCATTCCTTGAATCGTTCCCCCCGCCTTCATGAAGTCGTCGATGATCAGGACCCGCGACTCTTCTTTCAGTGCCCGTCTGGTCAGCGACATCGTCTGAATCCGCTTGGTGGAGCCGGACACGTAGTTGATGCTGACGGCCGAGCCTTCAGTCACTTTATGGTCACGCCGGACGACGACGACCGGCAAGTTCAGAAATTGTGCCGCGGCGTACGCGAGCGGAATCCCCTTCGTCTCCACCGTCATGATGATGTCGATGTTCCGGTCGAAGAAGGCGCTTGCGAACATTCGCCCGACTTCCTGCATTAAACGAGGTTCGCCGAGCAAGTCCGTCATATACAGATACCCGCCGGGCAACAGTCTCTCGGGCTGTTCCAGTTCGCGGCACACGCCCGCCATCTTCTCTAGCGCCCGGTCCTTCCGGTATTTCGGGATAAAACGGACACCGCCAGCGGCTCCGGCCAAAGTATTCAAGTCGCCGATCCCCTCATCCTCGAACACTTCCTTGATGATCGCCAAATCTTCGCTGATGGATGACTTCGCGGACTGGTATCTTTCGGCAAATGCTGTGAGGGAAATTAGAGCATGGGGACGGGTCAGCAGATAATGGGTCATTTCTACGAGGCGCGCACTGCGCTTCAGCTTCTTCAAAACCTATCTCTCCCGTCCAAATCCGAATATTTTACCGTCATCATATCGTTTTATACGGTTCTCGGCAACAATTTCCTCAGAGAATGCCTTATGTAAGCATTCTCACTACATAAACTTCTTTACAGAAACCGCGCAGCCCATTATAGATTCTCGCCAGCTTCGTTTCCTTCGCCACCAGACCGAATACGGTCGGGCCGCTGCCGGACATGAGAACCCCATCTGCGCCGAGCTTCACCATGCATTCTTTGATTTGCCGCACTTCCGGGTAGCTGTGCAGCGTCACCGTCTCCAGCACGTTACCCAGCGCGTCGCACATGGCTTGGAACGACTGTCTCCGAATGGCATCCAGCATACCGGGAATCGAGGGATGGCTTTGCCCTTCATGTGCCTTGAATTTACCGTAGACGTCGGCTGTCGACACATTAATCGGAGGCTTGGCCAGAACAACCCAGCACTGTGGCGGAGGCGCAATACTCTCCAGCACTTCGCCGCGGCCGCGCGCAATCGCCGTACCTCCCCGGATACAAAACGGCACGTCGGATCCCAACTCGGCGCCGAGCGCTTCCAGTTCCTCCAAAGTTAGACCAAGCTGCCACAACCGGTTCAAGCCCCGCAACGCAGCCGCCGCATCGCTGCTTCCTCCCGCCAAACCTGCCGCCACCGGTATCCGTTTGTCCAGATGGAAATAAACGCCGCGAGAGACGCTGTAACGTTCTTTAATCAACCGGGCAGCCTGGAATGCCAGATTCTTCTCATCCAGCGGGATGAAGCCGGCCTGGCTGGTCAACACGATTTGATCGCGCGGAAGTTCCTCCATCTCCAGCCGGTCCGCCAGATCCACCATGGTCATAATCATTTCCACTTCGTGATAGCCGTCATCCCGCTTGCGAATGACGTCCAGAAGCAGATTGATTTTGGCCGGTGCTTTTTCGTATATCTTCATCGTCTCATCACCACTTCTGGAAAAAGCTTTACATATTATAACAAACCCCAAGGTCAAAAAGAAGAACGGGCTCCCGTCTGAGCGGAATAGCCCGTTCTTGCCTTGAAGGTACTGCGATAATGCCGGCTTACGATTGCGGCGGCCGAACCATGGATTGCTGTGCCAGCTCGATCGCCCGCTTCACCAAATTGCCGGCATCCTTGGTTCGAATGCCGCCCCAGCCTTCCCGCTGGACGGTATCATAAAACCCGAGGTCTTTGGCAAGCTCCGCCTTGAATTGCTCCGACATGACGCTTCTTCTTCGGCTCAATCGCTTTGCCTCCCTTCGAGGGGTACGCATGATTGGCGTTCCCGTCTTAGATTGCCCCTGCAGGCTTCCGGCATGCAAAACGGGCAGCCTCGCCGCCCTTCGGCGTACGAAACTGCCCGCGCAATAAATGGGTCAATGCGAGTAACTGAGGCGGACCTGGCCTTCTTCGTTGCACAGCATGACTTCAACGGATTCAGTGAGAATATCGGCATAGCTGTACGAAACCCGCTTAAACGCATGCTGCTCCTGGTCCAGCTTGACGATGAAAACCGATGGGTAGATTTCTTCCAACACGCCCGTGCGTTCGATGGTTTTACGTCGCCCACCGTTGGCGCGGAGCATGATTTTGGAACCGACGTGAGGCTCCAGGCTTCGCTTGATTTCGAGAAGCGCGTTTTTGGCCATGATCCACTACCACCTCTTTCCCTGTAAATTATATCTAAAAAGAGGGGTCTTGTCAAATGAGCAGACTATTATATCAGCCGATCCAAATTGTTGTCAACGGTGAATTTCCTTGATTTTGCCGGGATTTTCGGAAGAAGCCCGACGAACCGTCACACAATGTTCACATTCTGCGCTGGTTCTTTCAGATTCGGAACTCCGATCCGGTATCTGCCCATCGTTTCGATCCCCCCAACCCCCTGCATCCCGCTGATCGTATGGCCGATGACATCCGCCATATTAATCGTTTCCCGGAATGGGGTGAATGCCGACCGTACCGCGACGTATACGGGATCCAGCGCATGAATCATGATCCTTCCGGGGGAGCTCGCGAAGTTGGAACCCGCCTGAAGAAGAGCCTCAAAATGGGACTGGCACGCCCCCGCTACGATGATCAATGAATCCCGGTTCCGTTCATAGTCCCTGGCTACATTCACGGCATGCACGAAATTGAGGGAGTTTTTATAGTTCCCCAAATGCTGCAAATTGTCTCGCTGCTTGAGCACGCCGTCATGCCCGGTGATCACGACGATATCAGGCCGCACTTGCGGCAGCAGCCGAATGAGCAGCTCAGGCATTTGGGACTCATGACAGTGGATTCCTTCCGCCGGCACACTCAACTGACCGTAGACCTGCATGCTTTTTTTCAAGTAATTGGCATCACCGTCAAGATGGAGCACTTTGCCCGGCATCTCGAAGTAAGCCTGGCGTCGATCAGACGTTTCCGGGAAGGCGCCCGCGCGCTCCGTCTGCCGGTTGCGCTCTTCCCGCAGACGACGAAGCGACTCGTTCGACTGGATACGGGCCTGCCGGGTACCGCCGAGCTCGTCCGGATTTCGCACCGTTTGAAGATCAGCCAGAGGCGAGTCGGCAAGCAAGCGGTAATCTGTACCCCGAAGTACTGCCTCGTTTCCGGCAAATGTCGCAATGCGAAACAACATGTCCCCGCCGTAGGATTTACGGACGACTAGGTCCCCCTGCCTCATGGGTAAATCACCTCTTCGTCTATCCTATGGAGGGGACGCGGTTAGGGTGCGCGTCCGGAAGAATCGGATCGTCCTGCAGTCCTCCCGTTTGCGGTTTAGCCCCTCATATCGGCAGCTGCAAGCGCAGCATCGATCCGGGCGAATTCTTCGAGCGACAACGTTTCCGCGCGGCGTTCAGGCTTGACCCCGCAGCTTTCCAGCAAGTCGGACAGTTCGGTTTTCCGCTCTTTGCCCGACAGCGCCGACAGGTTATTGGCCAGCGTCTTCCGCCGCTGGGCGAATGAAGTTTGAACGACCCGGAAGAATCGATCTTCATCGGGAACGGCCACCGCCGGTTCGGGCCGCTTCGTCAGCCGGATCACAGCCGAATCCACTTTAGGCGGGGGCATGAAAGCGCCGGAAGGTACGATGCAAATGAGCTCCGGCTCACAATAATACTGGACGGCGATACTCAGGCTGCCATACTCCTTGCCTCCTGGTTTTGCCGCCATGCGCTGAGCCACTTCTTTTTGCACCATCACGACAATATGCTCAACGGGCAAGCGTTCCTCCAGCAGCTTCATGATAATCGGAGTTGTCACGTAATACGGCAGGTTGGCCACAACGCTGACCCCTGCGCTTTTGGCAAAATGTTCTTCCCACAGCCGGTGCAGATCGGTTTTCAATACATCCGCATGTATGACGTCAACATTGCTGTAAGGTGAAAGCGCCTCCCGCAGGATCGGGAGTAGGCGATTATCAATTTCGAGCGCAACGACCTTCCCCGATGCCTGGGCAAGCCGTTCGGTCAATGCGCCGATGCCCGGACCGATTTCCAGTGCACCGCGCGTTTCATCCAGCCCGGCCGCTGCGATGATTTGATCTAAAATATGTCCGTCGATCAGGAAATTTTGTCCGAGACTTTTCTTGAACTTGAACCCATGGCGGCGAATGATATCCCGCGTACGCCCTGCGCCTGCGATGGCTGTCTCCAACCCGCCGCCGGTTTTGGCTGCGTGCTTGCTCTTTGTTTGTGGTTTCTTCATATGCGCCTCTATAACCCTTCTTTCTTCATCTGCTGCAGCGCCGCGGCAAATTCGGCCGGCGTGATCCGAAACATCGAACATCGTTTGAAAAATTGCTTCCCGTTCGCGTATCCGATACCGAGAAGTTCACCCATCCGCTCGCGGCGGCGGGCAGCATCGGCGTGCACGATGAGCCCCGCATCCAATAAATCGCCCCACTCGATTGCTCCCGCGTCCACCGCTTCTCCGGCCTCTTCCGTACTTCGAACCCCCTCCAGCGCTCGTCGAATGGCTTCGTCGGAGGCATGTTCGACCCCAAGTCCGTCACGCCCCCTGGCCTCGTCACGCGTCAAGAACGCATGCTTCGCACCCGGCACCCGTTCCGCGACCATTTTTCGAATCCGTTCGCCCGGAGAATCGGGATCCGTGAAGATGATGACCCCTCGCCGCTCTTGCGCCAATTCGATGCGCTTCAGCACATCTTCCCCGACGGCAGAGCCGCCGGTTTCGATCGTGTCGGCTCCCACGGCCCTGCGGATCGCTGCCGTATCGTCTTTTCCTTCCACCACAATCATTTCTCGGATCGTCACTGTCCATTCCGCCTTTGTCCGACACTTTGTTATCAGCGTAATCGACTTTAGCTAACACATCAACTTATGGGGATAAAAAGATAGGTCCGCCCTCCCGATTGGAAGGGCGAACCCGTTGGTTAAGTATAATTAAGAGCTCAAGAATTTATAATTCAAGTTTTTGCAACTTTTTCCTTTAATCGGCCGTCGGTTTAACTGGACCGATCACATAAACGGTAAACCCGCGTTTCAAGCCGAAACGGTCGGCATAATTCTCACTGTCGTAATAGACATCGATTTTTTTGCCCTTGATCGCACTTCCGGTATCTTCCGCACGGCGTAAGCCGATGCCTTCGATGTAAACCCACCAGCCTAGCGGAATCAACCGGGGATCCACGGCGATCGTCCTTCCTTCTTGGACGGTTCTGCCGGATGCTGTAATCCCATATTCCGGATGGCCTTTGGCTTTACCTGTGGATGCAACTCCTGCCGAATAGGCGGTCAGTGTTACGTTATTCATCACTTGCCGAACTTTAATCGTTCTTCCGTTCATTTGCATCACATTTCCGGCATTGGACACGTTTGCTGTATTGTAAGCCAGCGTCATCGCTTGGGCTTTTTTCTTCGAACCTACAGCCACGATTTGCTGAACGGCCGGCTGGGCCACAGCTTGATTGACGACTTGCTCGCGGACGAGTTTGCCGTCTTCGTAAACGCGTACCATTTTTCTCACAAGGATGCCTTGTTTGCCGGTTGTGACCACTTTTTGTTTGCCGACGGTAAGGTTGGCGTCTTTCTGCTGAACCACCGCAAACTGAATCGGATGTCTTGCCTCGAAAGTTTCGGTGCGAACCCGTACGACGCTCACATTAAGCCCTTCTTGCAAGGGAGAATTCCAAGCGGGCAGCACACGGTCTTGTGGGCCCACCGCAATGTTAAATGCCTTCAAGGCGTCGCCTACCGTTTGCTCGGTCGTATATTTCACCTGCTGTTTGCCGTCGGCAAGGAGGGTGAATTGCTTGGCTCGTTCGATTACGAGGTTTTCTCTTTTGCGCAATGGGTTCCCCAGCGATAAAGAGACGCGGTCGAACGGACCGATGTTGATGTTGTTTTCTGCTAAAAATCCGGATACGTCGGAGCTCCGGGTTTGATAATTGGCGGATATACCGCCGTCCACGACGGTCACGCTTTTGGCGGACGCCCCATGCAGCAGCGAAGTATACATAACGATGATTGCAAAAGAGAGAATTGCGCCGATTAAGATCATACGCAAATACTCATGCTTCCATTTCGCTGCGATAAGCTTGCCGGTCGGTCGTGGATCATGGGTTCCCTCTACAGGAATAACGCCCATTTTCTCGCTCCTCCTTCATAGCCCCGCCGTCGACTGTAATGCATGATTTCGTCAGACGCGACTAATTCGTTTTGTTAACGACACCCTGTTCGCGATTGCGGCGAAGCGTGCGAAAGAAGTGTCGCCTAAACCAGAAACAGGCCTTAATGATTCTATTAACCACTTTTTGCCCAATAAAAAAAGCCATCGACAGAGGACCTGTTCGTGGCTTCGCCTTTTGGACACAAAAGGGAAATAGACAGCACGAGGTTGACCTCTCTCTATACGCTTGCGAGGTTAGCTGTCGGATTCGGACAAAGAGAGCTGCCCTATTCACTTCACGGCTTAACAGGCCGTTCCGCGAAATTCACCCCAAGATTGCTCGGACCGCTGCAGGCGTCATCGACGCCCCTTGCGTTGGGTCCCCCGCTCTTCCTCTCGGAAGATTCAGCGTTCTGGATAACAAATGCGATATGAAACTCTGTGTTTGATAATAACCGGAACACAGCAAATGTGTAAAGAAGGGTCAATGGACGAATTTCCCCATTTTCAGCCGAAAAACCCGGTACTTTCGTATGAAATCGCGCGAAAACCAGTTTTTTTGGCCCAAACCTTCCATTTTGCTGCCCAAGTTGTCCACTTTTTATCCAAGTGACAAACAACTACGCGCGTTCTGACTGGTCATTAGACAAATCTCTTCCACCGAAATCTTTTTAATTTCTGCCGCCGATTCCGCGACCAAAGTCACGTAAGCCGACTCGTTTCTTTTTCCTCGATATGGATGGGGAGACAGATAAGGGGAATCGGTTTCCAGCAGTAATCTGTCGTTGGGAACCCTGGCCAACACCTCTTTGGGTACCCGGGCATTTTTGAATGTTACCGGACCGCCGAACGAAATGTAAAACCCCATATCCAAGCACATCTTAGCCGTTTCCCAACTGCCGGAGTAGCAATGCATAATCCCGCCGATCTCGCCGGCATTCTCCTCCCGGAGAATACGCACTACATCTTCATGGGCGTCGCGGTTATGAATGACAATCGGCTTGTGGAGATAACGCGCCAAGCGGATCTGTTCCCGGAATACGGTGTGCTGTACTTCCTTCGGTGCGGTGTCCCAATAATAATCCAAACCGATTTCTCCGATGGCGACAACCTTCGGGTGGCTGCAAAGACGTTCGATCCAGGCGAGGTCTTCTTCCAGCTTCATGTCCGCAGAGTCCGTTGGGTGCCATCCAACCGCCGCATAGATAAACGGGTATTTTTCGGCCAGTTCCATCGTGCTTGGAATCGTCTCCCTATTAAATCCTATATTGACAATCGTATCCACTCCGGCTGCTTGAGCGCGAGCAATGACCTCTTCCCGATCGCTGTCGAATTTCCCCGAGTCCAGGTGCGCATGGCTGTCGATCAACATGTCGTAATTTGTCTCCCTTCTATTATAAATACAAGTATTCCCGAAGATCGGGCGAAAGGCGATTTGCGTGGGGTACGACCATATCTTCAGGATAATAAATGTGATATTTTCCCTGCTGCAATCCAGCGATGGATCGGATGATTTCGGACTTGACGGAAATCTCGGTGAGCCGCTCTTTGTCGTCCAGCAGCAAGATCGGAGGCTTTTCCGGACTGCCTTGTTTCATTTCGGATTTATACACGTCATAGGGCAGATCGGTCGGCGTATCCAACTCCAGGTAGTAATCCGGATCCAGTCCGATATTCTGCCATTCCCGCCTCATTTGTGACAGCCATGTTTCGTCAAGATGTTCCATGGGGATATATTTATAGAGCTGTCGGTTTAAGAACCGTTTACATAAATCGGACAAAATCGGATCTTTTTCGCGCGTCCATTGTCCGAAACTTGTTTGAACCATCGCCTCGTCGAGCTCCAGATAATCGCCAACCGTTAGTATTCCATCGAATAGCCTGCGCACCGGTGGCAGCAGGAATTCGAACCGGTAGCCCGACTCGTGAAGTTTTCGGGCTCTTTTGAATATGGACCGAAGGACGATTTCGGAGCTTCTCGTGACGGGATGGAAATAAACTTGCCAGTACATTTGATAACGCGACATCAAGTAGGCTTCCACGGCGTGCATCCCGCTTTCTTTGACGACAATTCGCCCTTTGTACGGTCGGAGCACGCGGAGTATGCGATCGAGATCGAATGTTCCGTAATGGACACCTGTAAAATAAGAGTCACGCAGCAAATAATCCATCCGGTCGGCATCCATTTGGCTGGACACAAGACTGACGACGATCGGCTGTTCATAGTTTTTGCAAATAACGGAAGCGATCCGTTCCGGAAGTCCTTGGTCCGCTTCACGAAGAACGCGGTTAATACCGGTATCTGCCAACAGGATTTCGCAGGTCCATTTTTCGTGATCCGTGCCGAATACCTGCTCCAAGGAATGGGAAAATGGCGCATGACCGACGTCGTGCAGCAGTGCTGCGCACAGGCTCACTAATCTTTCTTCCTTCGGCCAGTCCGCATAACCGTTTCGCTCGAACTGGGAAATGATTTTTCTCGTAATCTCATATACACCCAAAGAATGGGAAAACCGGCTATGCTCCGCTCCATGGAAAGTCAAATACGAAGTACCGAGCTGGCGAATGCGCCGAAGCCTCTGGAATTCCGGTGTATCGATCAATTTCCAAACTATTGGATCTTGTACGTAGACGGAATGATGCACCGGATCCTTGAACACCTTCTCTTCCGTTAATTCCCTAATCATAGGCTCACCTCTCATCTGGTATAAATTCGACAAATTCTCCTGTTTAATGTCGAAATATGTCGTATGTTCGTCTCCTAATCAATTCTTCTTCTCGTATGTGTCCATTCCGTGACTTATCCCTGATTTAAAAGGGAGAAGGGATATATTGCCTATGGCAGAAGTTCAATTTCTGTTGACTTTTTTGGGAATGGTTGGTACGATAGAGATCGTAAAAAAACCAGAACTTTGTCGAATACTGGCGATTCTATGGACAAGCCGAATCGCGGCAGATCCGATGTTCGGTATTATTTTAACCGGAAAAGAGGCTATTTCCAAATGATGATGAAATCAACGGGCATCGTTCGTAAAGTTGATGAGCTGGGCCGGGTGGTCATCCCGATCGAGCTGCGCCGCACACTCGGGATTGGGGAGAAGGATGCGCTGGAGATTTATGTGGACGGCGAGCGCATCATGCTGAAGAAATACGAGCCTGCTTGCATCTTTTGCGGCAATGCAGAGAACGTTACGTATTTTAAAGGAAAAATTGTTTGCAGAGAATGTTTGAAGGATTTGCCTTCACCTGTGACAAATTAGAAGAAATCAGTTATAATAGAAATCGACCCTTTAAAAATGTTAATTCTAACCTTTTTATATCTCCTTGTTTCCTCCCGAATGATAGACGCGGGAGGAACTTTTTTGTCCGGCCATTGTCAGAGGCCGGTCTTCCTTATTCCGTATCCCGGTCGTTATCCCGCTCCAACATCGCTTGATAAACATCTCGGCGGGACAGCCCGCGATCCTTGGCGGCAAGCTTCATCGCTTCCTTGCGGTTGCTGCCGGCTTCCGTCATATAATGTTCCACGTGCTGACCTAGCGTGAGGGTCATCCACCAAGCGTCAGATCTCACATCCGCGCCTGTGGAAGACAGGGCGGCCAAATCTGTTCCTTCTATTATAATACAGCATTCTCCCACTGGAGGCTGTTCCTCCGCATAGGCCAGACAGGCCCGCACCGTACCTCGAACCGCTTCTTCATATCGTTTGGTCAACTCCCGAACCATCGCCATGCGCCGGCCCCCCCAACGCTCTGCCAGATGAGCGAGCGTTTTGCGGATACGATGGGGAGACTCGTACAAAATTAACGTACCCGGCTCCGTCTCCAACCGATCCAGAAAACGCCCCATTCGTTTGCGGTCACGCGGCGGAAAACCGACAAATAAGAATCGGTCCGTCGGCAGCCCAGATATGATCAGCGCGGACAGAGCCGCATTCGCTCCAGGCACGGGCACGACCGGGATCCCGCGGGAGGCTGCCTCAGCGACCAACTCCACACCGGGATCAGAAATTGCCGGCATACCGGCATCACTCACCAGCGCAATGTGCTTCCCTTCCTCCAAAAATTTGATTAGTTCCGGACCGCTGGCCTCCCGGTTGTGCTCGTGATAGCTAACCAGCCGGTTTTGGATTTCGAAATGGGTCAGCAGCTTCCGCGTCTGTCTGGTATCCTCCGCCGCGATCAAGTCCACTTCCTTCAGCGTACGGATGGCCCGGAACGTCATATCTTCGAGGTTGCCGATCGGTGTTGCGACAAGATACAACGTACCCGGCTTCTCCCGAGGCGCAAAGCTGCGCTGCACCTGCACTTTATCTTGATTATCGTCCGATTCGCTCACTCCCGCCCCTCCTCCTCTTTCTCCAGCGTTAGATCCGCCAATTCCGTCTTCCTTCCATAGAATACATCCAAAAGCTCGGTTGTATAGGAACCGTCTTCCCGATACACAATCAGAGGCGGTAAAAGGCGTACTTCCGGTTTGCCGTACTTCGTCCCTTCGATCAATACCATGTTAGCTTCAGCCGATGGATCCGGATGGACAAATCGGATTCTTTTGGGCTCTATCCGGTACCGCCGCATCAGATCCACGATATCCACGAGCCGTGCCGGCCGATGGACCATCGATACCCGGCCCCCGCCGCGCACCGAGCGGGCGCAAGCCGATACCACATCTTCCAGCGTGCACCCCAACTCGTGTCTGGCCATAGCCAGATGCGGGTTGCCCTTATGTTCCCCGCTTTGCTTAGGCAAATAAGGCGGATTCACGGTGACCGCGTCGTATATGCCTTCCGTTCCGGTATGCTCCAGAACCCAACTGCGTAAATCCTCCTCATGAATCCTGATCCTATCGGATAAGCCGTTCAATTCCACACTGCGTCGAGCCATATCCGCCAGTCGCGGTTGAATTTCTACACCTTCAATGGAGCTCTCGGTCCGAGTGGTGAGCAGCAGCGGAATCACACCGTTGCCCGTGCACAAATCCAGGATTCGCCCTTTGGTCGGCAATCCTGCGAACCGTGCGAGCAGCACGGCATCCAGCGAGAAACTGAATACTTCCGGGCTCTGGATGATCCGAAGATCCTGCGTGAGCAAATGATCCAGCCTTTCGCCCGGACCCAGCTGCGCCTTCGTCTCGTTCGTGTTGCTGTCCGTCACGTCCCGCTCCTTTTCCAAGCGTTTCCCTGATACCTTCATGCCCATTAGCTTACTCGATTTCAGGACAAACTGCCACCCACACCTGGAAAAACAAAAAGCCGTCATTCCCCGAAGGAAAGGACGGCGTATTCTTCACGCGTCACTAATATCGAATTTTATTTGCTTAAGAAGGACAAGCAGAACAAGCAGTCGCCTTCCATGCGCAAGTGGCCGTAATATACGTTGCAAATATGAAACCCTTCATGATACAAACGTGTCAGATTATCGTAACCCTCTCCGATACCCGGCAGGGAAGACAACTTCTCTCTGAGTTCGGTGGCCGGTTCTTCCGACGGTTCGCGGGTGCTGCCAGGATCCGTTTCCCGCTTCAAAATTTTGCGAAGCTGTTGATTCTCGATCCGGAGCCGCTGATTTTCTTCCAACAGATCCTTGATCTTCAGCTTTAAATCGCCGAAGTCGGCATGCATGGTACCCAGATTCGTTTCAAGTTCATTCACACGCAAGAAAATATCTTTCATGAACAACCTTCCACCTCAAGCATCAAGTTGTGCGTTCCCGGTCATTTGAGGACAACGTCGTCAAACGGCAGTTCTTTCACTTTGCCGAGGTCGAACAATTGGACATGGACGGTACGGCTGCCGGGGTTTAAACCGACGACCTTGCCATCTCCCATCGAAGTCACCACGTGGCGGCCTACCGCCGGAAGCTCTTCCTTGGCGCTTTCGTAATTGTCGTGCTCGTATTTCAAACAACACATCAGGCGGCCGCAAAGACCGGAAATCTTGGTCGGATTGAGCGACAAGTTCTGGTCTTTGGCCATCTTGATGGATACCGGTTCGAAGTCGCCCAGCCACGAGGAACAGCAAAGCACGCGGCCGCACGGACCGATTCCGCCCAGCATCTTGGCCTCGTCCCGCACACCGATTTGACGCAATTCGATGCGGGTCCGGAACACGCCGGCCAAATCCTTGACCAACTCCCGGAAATCTACGCGTCCTTCAGCGGTAAAATAGAAAATAATTTTATTGCGGTCAAATGTGTATTCAACGTCCACGAGTTTCATCTTGAGGGCGTGATCTTTGATTTTCTGCAGTCCGACGTCAAACGCGTTCTTCGCCGCACCGCGGTTTTCTTCCACCGCACGGGCATCCCCGTCACCCGCTACACGGATCACTTTCTTCAGCGGAAGCACGACATCGGATTCGCCGACCGTCTTCGGGCCGACCACGATTTTACCGTACTCCACGCCGCGTGCCGTCTCCACGATGACATGCTGGTCCTGGGATACCGGATGCTCAGCGGGGTCGAAATAATAGATTTTTCCCGCTTTCTTAAAACGGACACCGACAACCTCGTACAAAATCTACCCCTCCCGCACGTTCACCAAAAGTTGCTCCATCGCAAGCTGTGGCGCAACGTGTGCTCTAATGCGCCTGGCAGCCGACAGCGCCGACTCCATGGCGAAAGTCCAAGCCTCGATGGTTCGTGTCCAAGCATGCTGGGAAATCCAATCCGCCTGATCGGAAAACACCATCTGCTTGTCACGGCCGGTCATGGAATAAATCATATCTCTATACCATAAAGCTAACAATTGCAGCAGCGTTTCGACATGTTCCGAGAGGTCCGTCTTGAAGATCTTCTGCTGGGCAGTGAGCAAACTCCAAGGAAACCGGGTCGGATTCTCTCTGCCTAATTGTATCACTACGTTTCGGATTTCTGCAAACCAATTCTCCTCTGCGAGAGCGCGGCCGGAAGCCAAGCCGGAAGCGAGATTCATCGCCGCTCTTGCCAAGAGAGGGGATTTCCCCTCTGCGATTAGCGACTCTTCCATCGCTTCTCGGTCTCCCGGAACGAATGGGACGAGCTGTGTTCTCGATAAAAGGGTCGGAAGAACGGACTGGGCCCCAGGCGCAATCAAAATCGCCACTACGGGAGAAGGCGGTTCCTCCAAAAACTTCAGCAAACTATTTCCGGCTTGCACGGTCATCGTTTCAACCGCTTCAATGATATATACTTTATATCCCGCTCCGGAAGTGCGGTATGATAGTTCCCGCTGTAATTCCCGGATCTGTTCGATTTTGACGCTGGCCCCATCCGGCTTCACCAAGTGCAAATCCGGATGATTGCCGTGGCTCACTTTGCGGCAGGCCAGACATTCTCCGCAGGCGTCGTCTCCGCCTTGTTCGCAGAGCAGTGCTTGTGCCAATGCCATCGCCGTATCGTGCCGGCCGGAACCGCTGGGCCCCGCAAACAAGTACGCATGGGCGATCCTGCCGGAACGAAGCGCCTGCCGAAGGAGCGACTTGGCCCTCTCTTGGCCTGGGATATCGCTAATCCGCATGATGAGCACTCCTTCTAAGCTTTTCCCGCGACTATGCAGCGACGCAGTTAAAATACGAAATTAATCAAAATACCCCGGATCTCGCCGACCTTCTGAAGAAGGTCGAGCCGTCCGGCTTCGGATTGAAGCAGCTCCTCACCCATACCGACGAGCATCTCGTCGACTTCAGCGAGAAGCTTGTACCGTTTGCCGCGGCCGCGGCGATCCCAGCCTTTGGTCTCTTTGAGGCCAACTCCCCGCCCAAAGGTATCTTCGAGAAACCCTTTGACCATGTTTCGGTACAGTTTCAATTCCCGGACGGTCATCGACCTTGTTAACCGATCCCCCTGTTGTCGGATGTCCTCCAGCTTGCGTTGGAGTTCCTCCTGGGTTCTCTCTTCTTCCTCCTGCTGCATCAGATCCGAGAAATTTTGCGAGGATGCCGGCCGGGCGGCCGTTTCTCCTCTCGCAAGCGTCTTGTTGATCGGGTAAAATCCCGGCTGGATCTTCACGGCCGCTCACCGCCCGTTCTCCGTGTCAGAAGTGTTCGAAACGTTCCACCGGAAGCACGAAGACGGCTGCGCCGCCCACTTGCACTTCCACTGGAAAAGGAATGTACGAATCTGCCGCTCCGCTGACGGGAGACACCGGTGTTACCAGTTGGTCCCGCACCTTACAGTTGGCCCGAATGACATCGAATGCATTCTGCACCCGTTCATCCTCGATCCCAATCAGAAACGTTGTGTTGCCGGCACGCAGAAAACCTCCGGTACTGGCCAGTTTGGTCGCACGAAAGCCTTCTTTGATGAGCGCGTTGGACAGTCTGTTACTGTCCTTATCCTGGATAACCGCTATGAGCAATTTCATCGCTTTGGCCCTCCTTGAATTAAGTTAGGGTCGGTTTCTCTCTCTCTTATACAAATTGGACACGCCTACCCAATATTCCTTTTTTTAAAGTGTATCCAGTTTGTCGGATACATACTTCCAAACGATCTCTTTTAACGAACCGGGATCTCCCGCAGCATCCAGTGTAACGATCCTTTCCGGAAACATCGCCGCTACCTGCCGATACCCCTCCCGGACGCGCTGGTGGAAGTCCAGACTCTCCAAATCCAGACGGTCCACTTTACCCCTGCCGCTCTCCTCGATCCGCGACAATCCGACCTCCGGATCCAAGTCCAGATATAACGTCAAATCGGGCATTCGGCCTTCCGTCGCAAAACGGTTGATCTCCCATACGGCATCAATCCCGAGCCCGCGAGCGTACCCTTGATAGACGAGACTGCTGTCCACAAACCGGTCGCACACGACCACGGCACCTCTCGCCAGTGCCGGCAGCACCCTTTCGGCCAAATGTTGTCTTCGGGAAGCTGCGTACAAAAGCGCTTCCGTCAGCGGATCCATCCCCGTATGGTCGACATGCAAAATAATTTCGCGTATCGCCTCGGCAATCGGGCTCCCTCCCGGCTCGCGCGTGATCACCACTTCGCGGCCGCTCTTCTCCAGTCTATCCATTAAAGAGCGGATGAGTGTCGTTTTGCCCGCACCTTCCCCGCCTTCGAGGGTTATGAACGTACCGCCTGCCACTCAAGGTTGCCCCTTTCGACTATGAAGCCTTGCTCCGTGCGGTTAATCGGACAACTCCGTATACGATGGCCGTTACCGCGCTTACAACCATCATATCAAAGCAAACGTTAAACATAAACAAATGCTTGCCCAGATCGGCCTCCCCATCCCCAATGATCGGTACCACGGCCGCGAACGCACCCGCCAGTCCGACCGCCGCCAACGCCTCGAGGACGATTCGTGTGCGATCGGATGAAGTCCGCCGCCAGCATACCGTAAGCGCCGCGAAATATAATAAATAAAACCCCAGGTACCAACCCAGCGTATGCGGCATCCGGTGCACCTTCCACTCACTCCAGCCGCTGAAGGTGCGATTGATGGTTCCGCGAGGTTTTCCGGAGGTTTGGTTGTAATTACCCAGGTAATAAGGACGAATAAACATGCCGTTGGCCGCCACCCTCTCCATCTTCTGAAAGAACCGTGAGGGATGCCGGAAATAGTACAACCCGATGTCTTTGGGACTTAGCTTGTTCAGTACCTCCTGGTGCAGCACAGGGTCATTTTGCGGAATCACGGTATTCTTTTGAAAATAATTCGTTCCCGCCAAGCCCGCATACTTCTCCGGGATGCCCAGTTCCTTCATGTCTCGATCCAAGTTGGGGGAATCTTTGAGCACACCGTAAAAGATCGACTGATATAAATTGATATGCTTCAGTCCGCTAGGTGCCGCCACAATCATC
The DNA here is from genome assembly GCA_028287445.1 of Cohnella sp. Classification (GTDB taxonomy): domain Bacteria; phylum Bacillota; class Bacilli; order Paenibacillales; family Paenibacillaceae; genus Cohnella. Next base: position 3,546 of record JAQBPQ010000278.1, on the reverse strand, counting down.
AGAACAGAGCAGAACAGCAAAATGCCGATTCCTGTTAGCACTTGTCGGCGCCATCGCCGATCGGTCCGTAAAGCCAGCATACGCCAAGTGAGCAGTGCAAACACAAATCCGAGCGGTCCATATTGAATTTTGGAGGTGGCCACTACAATGGCGGATAGGATGAACAGGGTTAGCAGCTTGCCCGACGGTTTCTCTTGAGCAGCCATGGCCACCGTTGAAGCGACTGCAAGAAGCATACCCATCAAAGCATAGGGTTCGCCAAAAAAGGATTGGAAATAAGCCAAATAACCCATATCGCCGAACACAAACAGGAGCGATCCCCCCGTGATCGCGGCTATTGCTGCCGTTGCGATCTTGCGATTCGGAATAGCCGGGGAAAAACGGACGAACAAAAAGATTGCCGTCATAAAAAGCAACGTGTATACGGCTCCCAACCACCGGATATCAAATACTTGTCCATTGAATATGCGGGCAATCCAGCCGGTTGCGGCCAGGAGCAGCACTTGCGTACTTACGTACCCCGCACCCCAATACCCCCCATATGCGTAATGCTGGTGGGCATACCCGAAATAGCGGTCTGCATACGATTCGTTTGGATTGAGGTACTTAAACCCGGTGATCCTCATAAGACGGCCAAAATCACCGTTGTCGGCCAATCCTGTCACAGGCGGAATCATCAACAGATAAATAACCAATCCGGCCGTTGCGATCACCGCAATCCAGGCCATAAGCAAGCGTACGTCTTTGAATCTCTGAGCCATGGTGCTCTCCCTTATGTATGTCGTACCCGAATGTGAACAAGGCCGGGGTCTTCCGCCCCTTGAATAAGCGCTCCTTGTCTTCTCCAGCTCTTCAGCCTTTCCACGACCGCGTCCGTAATGATTTCTCCCGGAAAAATTTCCGGGATACCCGGCGGATAAGGGACAATCCATTCACCGGCCGTTCTGCCCGCACTTTTCTCTAACGGAATGACAACGGTGTCCGGAAAATGCCGGCTGAGGGTGACCGGTTCAGGAATTGAAGTTTCAGATGCAGTTGCAGTTTTAGTCGACTCGTCACCAGGAAATTTGTCCGATGAACGTATCTCGGAAAAAAACTGTTCGTATAAATCCGACAACGTTCGAATAAGCGCTTCCCCATCCTCTTGACAAGAACCGATACCAAACGCCATGACCGTGTAACGAGCATCCGCCATCTCTGCTATACATCCGCGGTTCGTTAGCTCATCCCGTAATCGAAATCCGTCCCATCTGCCGCCCGCCTCATAAAGGACCATCTTTAACGGGTCTTGCACGATTTCGGATGATCGGTCGTGTGCCTGGGCTATTGCACGAAATGAAGTATGCTGCAGGCCTTCCCGTACGGTACGAACCGCCTGCAACGCCGGCTCGAATGCCGCTGTTCCTTGCTGTTGCAGCTGATGGCGGCTCAGATCAAGCGAGGCGAGAATCGGAAAAGACGGGCTCGAGCTCTGCACCATCCGAAGCGCCTCACGGACCGGCTCTCGGTCGATCAAGTCACCTTGGAAGTGAAGCATGGCACCCATGGTCATGGCAGACAACATTTTATGAGCGGATTGGACCACGATATCCGCCCCCGCCAGCAATGCGGATGTGGGAAACGACGGATGAAAACCAAAATGCGGGCCGTGCGCCTCATCGATCAGAACCGGTACGCCGACGATGTGACAAACCCGAACTACGGCATTTAAGTCCCCGGTCATTCCATAATAATTAGGTGAGCATAACAGTACTCCTCTGGCTTCAGGATGCCGGGTGAGGGCTCTCTCTATAATAACGGCATCGGGAATGACCGCCAAACCGGATACCGGGTCCACTGCCGGCGGTAAGAAGACGGCTCTCACGCCCGCTAACATCAACCCGTGGATGACCGACCGATGGACGTTTCTTTGTATAATCAGCAGATCCCCCGGGCTGCAAACACCGAGAATCATCGCCAAATTGCCTGCCGTGCTTCCGCCGATCAGAAAACGGGTCTCATCCGCTCCGAAACAATCGGCTGCCAATTGCTCAGCTTCCTTAATCGCGCCGGAAGCGTGATGAAGATCGTCCGTATCCGGCAGTTCCGTCACATCGAGCGGCAACAGCGGACCATATCGTTTATCGGCCTGGGCATAATACCAGGAAGATCTCTGCTTGTGGCCAGGCACATGGAAGGAATGGACCTGGAGCCCGGCATGTTTCTCCAGCATCTCGTAAAGAGGCGCGCGATTGGTTTCTATGGGCATCCGACGGCTCCTTCGATCTGATCATGCTTTCATTTTACCAGTTGTTCGAGCCGATGACCAAGGTAGACTATTGAAAAACGCCAGAACCATAAGGTTCTGACGCAGGTTGACGTCCAATTTAAACATGAAATCGAATCCATAACTGCCGAAGTTGCCGGATAAAAAAGGGATATCTTTCATCTTCGACTTTCGTTTGGACCATTTCCGACTCGCATGACGTACAAATGAATTCAGAGACGACCGTAATACCTTCTTCTTTGCGTTCACCGCATACGATGCAGGTTTTCGTTTCGAGCGTTTCCATGCCCATCCCCTGCTTCCTTTCATGTTTTCTCTTAAGGATGTCCATATTCTATGAAAATATACGGATTTCATAGTCCAATCTTAACAATCCCATGCGCGAACGCCGATAGTAATGAACAGAGAGCCCGCCAAATCGGGGAGGCAAACAGAATGAGCCTGGAAGCGTCCGTCAGCGATCCGACTTTCTATCATTATAAACTGGTTCGCAAAATTTTGCTCCGGCCGGAGAGCAAATACAGCTATATGGCCACGGCAATCATCGGAATAGCCGCGTTAGTCATCGTATACGGTCAGATGGGACTATTGGCGGCAGCCGTATCTCTCGTCTGCATGCTTGCCATTCATGCTTTTGTGCTGAAAATAACGGTTCGGCGAATTGATGAGCCATGGAAGAAAAGATTCGCCTTCCGCCGGGATTGGCCTTGGATCGGTCCGCTGCCCATCATGGACACGAACCTCGCCTTGTTCCGCCGGCTGCATTTTCATTTGTTTTTGGTCGGCTGCTGCGTATCCGCGTTATTTTATCCGTGGTCAGGCTCCTTGTGGATCGTATCGCTTCTCTATTGGCATCTGTGGCTGCTTTCTCCACGTCTCCGTCTACTATGGCGTTTGCGCCGCGAGAACGGCGCCGGTGTGATTCGGTTGGATTCGAAAGAAGTTTTATACTATCATCGCTAACACCCTCGAATGAGTGTTTTTTTTATGGAACTTTTTCCAGTTGGACTTGCTCCGGCGCTCGAACACAGATGAAGTACACGGTCAAACAACAGAAACAAAAACTTGATCGAAAAACAATTGAGACCAGCACTGTCTCGACCAGCACACTTGGACAAAAACCGTAAACGCAACAAAGGAGCCACATGAGTGGCTCCTTTGTCTGTCCGGCCTGGCAACGTCCTACTCTCCCAGGACCCTGCGGTCCAAGTACCATTGGCGCTGGAGGGCTTAACGGTCGTGTTCGGGATGGGTACGCGTGGAACCCCTCCGCCATTACT
>JAQBPQ010000262.1 GCA_028287445.1 Cohnella sp. | reverse complement strand
AGGTTTCTTTTATGGATAAACCCGCGTCATTCGGTTGGATGATCACGACATCCGCATGCGCCCCAACGGTGAATCCCGGTTGATCGGAGAAACCGATGAACTGTCCGGGGCGAAAGAAGCCATATTCCACGCTGCGGAGAGACTGCATAATCCTGATTTGACCAAATGGTTGATTCCCCAAGGAAGCATTTGGGCCGAACCGGCGGCCAGTCCGATCGAATACCCGAATTTATGGACGTGCTGTCCCGCGCGGATCGGCCGAATGGCCAGCTTGTGCCCTTTGGGAATATCATCCGATATCTTCAAAACCGATTCCTTGCCGTCCACCAATACACTGAGGGTTTGTCCGCCAGTAAGTTCTCGAAGGCAGACCGCCACATCATCCTTGGGATTCAAAATCAGAGTATCGCTCATTGCGCCTGTTCCTCCCAACGAATAAAATATCGAGTTACCCTTTCGGCCAAGCCGGGGATTCGTGTCAAATCCTCTCCCCAAAGCTTGACTTCTCGAAGAATTCGTATCAAGGTCCCGTCGGCGTGTCCGTCTCCGCCCACCTGCCACATGGAACCAATCAGTCGCAGCAACTCCGGGTCGTCCCGTAGCGAAAAAGCGGTTCCATTCAGCAACGTTCCGGCAGGTTCGCCTGGCAAGCCGGAAGGGCGGTACAGACGCAGCAGCGAGGCAGCCCCTGAACACGGCGAAAATGTTCCGCATCTTCTTGGGATAGAACCCGGGATCCGAGCGACGGCAGGTCATTGATAAAAGATGTGCCCTCCGGCATGTCGAAATCCCGCTCCTTTGCTTTATCCCGCTTGGATATGCCTCAGTTGCTCAACAAATTGATCCATGTTGACGGTTTGACCGGTTTTTCGGGATTGTTCGGCCGCAAACACGATTAAGTGGCTCAGTGCGGATTCCATGCCGGAAGTGATTCCGCCGCTTACGTCACCGCTCTCCACTTGTCGGATGAAATTTTGCATGATAATTGCGTCAGCACCGCCGTGGCTTCCATCATGCTCCTCCGGACAAATGATTTCCGTTTTCCCGGTAAAGTGGCGAATTTCGATTTCGTTTGTTCCGGAATGGCCGAGAAGCTCGCCGGTTGTGCCCATAATTTTGAACGATCTGCTGATGTCACGGGTGAAGGCGGTCATAGTGAAGGCCACCGTGACTTCGTTAGCAAACTGCAAATTGACCACCTGATGGTCGACCACATCGTTATCGCATCGATACACGCAGCGTCCGTAAGGACCTTCCTGCAGTGCTTTCATACGGGCTTCCAGTGTTGGTTCCAGCGACACGACGCGCTGCGGCCATCCTTCTTTTTTGTTCAAATACAATTTGATCGCGGAGTACACGCATTCGTGTTCCACTTTGCAGCCGTCCGTGCATCGAGCGGTCGAACCTTCCGGCGCCTGATCTTCACGAAAGTAAGACAGCGTGCCGAATGAGGAAACATTTTCGCATTTCGAGTTGACGATCCAATTCAGATAGTCCATGTCATGGCAGCACTTTTGCAGCAGCATCGGACTGGACAAGCCGCTATTCCGCCAGTTCCCACGGACGAAGCTGTGAGCTTGATGCCAGTACCCGACATTTTCGGTCCACTGGATCGTCATCATCCGGCCGACGGCGCCTTGATCCAACAATTTCTTGACTGTACCGAAGTAGGTGGAATAACGCATGCCGTGGCAGATCGTTAAGATGCGATTTCTCTGATTCGCTTTCTCCGCCATCAACAAAGTCTCCCGCGGATCAGGCGACATCGGCTTTTCAAGAAGGATATGGTAGCCCGTCTCCAGTGCTTTCATCGTCGGCGCGAAATGATCCTTATCCATCGTCGTGATGAGCATGGCTTCACACAGCTTGGGCTGAGCAAGAAGCTGCTCCCATCCTTCAAATTGCATAGGTTCCGGAATGCCGTACATTTCCGAGAATTTGAGTCTTCGCTCCTCATTCGGTTCCGCAACGGCGATAAACTTGATTTCGTGTGGCTTGCGCAGCGCATAAGATCCCAAGTCGAACATGCCTCTGGATCCGGCGCCGATGACGGCTGCATGAATCATGGGACAACCCTCCGTTCGTATTGGATGAAACCGTTTTTGGAAAATCCTTTATCCGACCGACTCCCGCAGCTTGAATTGTTCCAAGCAAAGCATGCTGTAAGCTCGACTGGTTTCCGTCTTGACGATCTCTTCCTGATGAAGCTCACGGTAGCCGTCCCGGAATTGCTCCAATGCGGCCTGATCCTGTCCCAAGCCGGCCAACACCAGTCCCTTGAAAAACTTGATTTCCGACAAAGGCATATCGGTACTTGGTCCGTAATGAACACCTGCCGGGTATAGATCCACTCTGTCAACCCAGTAGCGGGCACGCCCGAAATCCCTGTTCTCCAATTCCTTTCGCACCATATGGAGAATGGCATTACGGTAAGAAGCGCCGCTTGTTTCCCGGCCCTCCCAATTCTCAAACTCCTCGTGATCCAGAATGTTGAACGCTATGTCCTCTTGGCCGGTTTGCAAGTATATGTCGACGAGCCGTTCAAGAACGAGGGAACGGTTCGCCGTATGCTCCATCAAGGGCACAAGCGCCATCCGTCTGTTGTGGTCCCCTCTGGCAGCATAGATTTTGTCCAAGTAAACGAGCGTCTCCGCATTGGCGCTGCCGTTAACCTCCACGTCCTCCGAGAAATAATCCTCGGCACTCCCCAGCTCGTTTAACCAATGAAAGTGGATATAACCCAGACCGTGCAGCAGCGAGGTATATCTCAAGCCTTTATCGTAAGCGGATCGATACCTCGCATGCCCCGCTTCCCGGTCACCGGATGCATACTGAAATGTACCCAGCAAGTAGTCGGCACGGCCGGTGTCTTCATAAGGCGCAATTTCCATCAGTAATCGCATGATTCTCGTATCTTGAGGAAACACGTGATCGAGGGATTGTTGTTGAATAACCCTGATCATATCTCTTATGCGCTCGTTATCACCGGCTTCGCACGAAGCCAATACCAATTGTCCGAGCAAGCCCGGTTTGTAAATCAAGTTAAGGATATCCGCGGCGTCGCCACGAAAACCCAACTCGGCGTACTCCAATGCTACTGGCACAACAACGGCTTCATCGCCGGCCGTAAACCGGACGAACCGTTCCCTGGCCTCGTTCGAACGTTCGTTCAAATAGCATTCGGCAAGCTCATATTCGTCGGGCACCCCTCCCCCGGCCTGACGCAAACCGCTTTGGGTTCCCCGCGTATCCTTCCGTAAACAGATAGAGACAAGAAAACGAGTATACGTATCCGTCTCTCCGAGCTGTTCGCATAACATGCGGGCTTCACGATAATATCCAAACAGCAGGTCAAGCTTGATCAACTCGATGACGGATGGTCGATAATACTCGGTATCAGCCGCAATATCCATAAATATCCGTCGTGCTCTTTGCGGATTGCCCTTCTCCTTCTCGGCAACGGCTAAATAAAAACGGGCCTGAGAGTTGCGATTGTCATATGCCAGTACTTTTCGAAAACAATCGTCTGCACGATCGTGCTGTAAACTCTTCAAATAAAGATTCCCGAGCCTGTTTAAGGTCAGGGTACATGTCGGGTGTTCAAGCAGGTTGCGCCGGTATAATTCGAATGCTTCCGCCGTCAAGCCGAGCGATTCGCGCCACTGTGCATGCTTTAGCGTCTTGTCCGGATCCTCATTTAGCATGGCGACTCTGGAATCTTCGAATAATTCGGTGTCCGGGTACTCGCCGGTATACTCGTTTCGTTCTCCGATCGCGGCAATATGCCGGTCTCCGCAATATACATCCAGCTTGATTTCATGGAGTTGAAACGGTTCCTCCACCTCATACGCCACAACCGACAGCTTAAGAGGGGTGATATCCGTTTTCCGGCGTTGACTTGCACCGTTGACGGTCAAAATCAGTTCACAGTCCGGCAACGCTTCGGTCGCACTCAAGCAGAAGGACACTCCGCCTTCGCTGCGTTCGAAGTTGACGACAAGTTCCTTGGACGCATACTTGAAGCCGCCTTCCATACCGGAAACAGGATACCAATATTCGCTCCATTCGATCCTCTGATGCGGCCTTAGAAATTTGTACACCATTTGGCTCTCGAACGGACCGCTCTGAATCTCAATGTACTGGGAGTCGCCTTCGGTCAAACACCGGTTCCAGGCCTCGGCATAAGCATCGTTGCCCCAAATGAAGAATTTGGCGCCTTTCACTTTTTTGCGATCCGCGTAGTGAACGACACCGTAGCTTTGATCGACGTTGTAAGCGCCGAAAAAATCGTGGGTCAAAAGTTTCCCAAATGTTTCATAAGCATAGGGAATTTCCGTGGGATAACGGCAGTCCATATTTTTGTAATACGGCCATTTCACATATTGCTTATCGAAATTGATGCACCAATCGAACGGATAGATGAGTTTGACGCTTTTGTCATACTCCACCGCAGCGTTCGTCCAGAAATAAAACCTGCTTTCCCTGGGCACCGGATTATAAAGACTTACGTTTTGCTCCATGTAGGTCTTTCCCGGGTATAGCTTCATTTCGACCTTCCAATTCATATTGGAGATGCGTTCGATATTGCCTATCGTGACGGAAGCGCTCCCGTCCTCGTAACCGTGGATCTGATAGTTGACACGGTCCATCGTGGTCGGAGAGTGGCTGATCGGGAAATTGAATTCCATACCTCCCGAAAACCATGCACCTCTTGTACCGATCATGCGAGGTCTGATCACGGGGTTGCGATAAAGGAATTCCCTGCCGTTTCGCTTATCGAAGGCGCTGTAAAGTCTCCCTCCGAGTGACGGAATGACGATCAGCTTGACATATTCATTCTCAAGAACGACCGCCTCATACTCCTTCTCCGTTCGTACTCCGGTTTTATAGTTTTGCTGCGAGTAAGGATACGGGTTAAGCCGTTTATCGAAAGCGGGATTGCGGTCGTCCGGTCCGAGCTCGTACGTGGGGATGGTTACCGTGTCGACGCGAGCAACAACATCCGGCATCACATCACTCCCCCTTCCGCCAAATCCGTCATGCTGACGGTTTGAAAAGCATGCGTGCCGATGTCAAGACGGGTAATTTCTTTCACCATTGTACGAATACGTCTGCTGAAACCGATCACTCCTAATCTCATGCTTTTACCTCCGCGGTCCGGAATAATTCCAGTATAAGTTTGGGAGTCTGCATTGGGATACGAACGATTTTTTCACTCGTTCACGATTTTTCTAACAAATGAGTAATAAAAATACATTCCAGGGGAGGAAATAAGCCGTCATCCGTTGAATTGACTGTAAAATGTCATAGCGTTAGGGTGATCGATCCATGGAACTGATCGCTAAAATGAAAGCGCAATCTAAATTCAGAACGCGCACAAAAACGCCTCCTTCTTTATTTATGTCGCTCCTCATTTGCTTCTTGACTATCGTCTTGCTGCTCACCTCCTTTCTTCTATACTCGCTCTTTTTCTTCCGCGGCCATATCAAAGATGAAATCATCCGGTATAACGATGTAAATCTGAAAAATACGACGGACGGCTACGAACACCAATTCCAGGTCATTAAGAATGCTGTGCTTTCCTTCTCTCTCAACGACCGGCTGCCCAAGCTCGACAATCGGAACTTCGATTATGTGGAAGCCCATCTGCTGATGGACGACATCGATAACTTTGTCATTAATCCGTCCCTTTTCCTGGATAATCTGATCATTCATTTTCAAAAGAACGGGATGATGCTGGAGAAATCCCGCGGTACCGACACCGAAAAAATGTTTTCCCGCTATTTGAACAGCCCCGCCTATTCGTCTAAATTCTGGAAATCCGAGCTGGACCAACACGATCATTTTCGGATTTTACCGTATTCCGAGTTTGCCGAAGTGGATTACAACAAGAAAAGGTCCAATTCGAAACAACTCATGCCGATTATCATCAAGAATCATAATTACCCATCCGTAAGCTTGATTGCCATGGCGGATACGGAACGGATGTATACCGCCTTTCACCGGTCCATTAACGATAATTTCTTCATTCTCGATGCTGCCCGGCATCCGCTTTATGACAAACACACCTTGAATTCTGTTTCATTCCCTCCGTTCTCCGACAAGCAAGGCTATCTCAAACAAGGAAAATACTACTTTTTTTATAAGAAAGGCGCGAATACCGGA
>JAQBPQ010000261.1 GCA_028287445.1 Cohnella sp. | reverse complement strand
GTTTCTGCGGTCCATATTGGCGCCGCTGTACGTGTTGCTTTCGCTCGGCGTAAACTACTTGGTCACCATGGGGATCATGGAATTCCTCTTTGTGAAGCTGCTCGGCTTCCCCGGGTTGTCCTGGACGGTATCCTTCTTCATCTTCCTCATTGTCGTGGCGCTTGGGGTCGATTACAGCATCTTCCTCATGGCCCGGTTTAAAGAAGAGTACCGCCCGGGAGGGGTCGTGCCGGCCATGACCAAAGCAATGAAAACAACCGGAGGCGTCATCATCTCCGCAGCCGTCATCATGGGCGGCACGTTCGGCGCGATGGGATTTTCGGGCGTCGGCACGCTTGTACAAATTGGAGTCGGCACGCTGATCGGGCTGCTCTTATACGCCGTGGTATTCATGGGGCTGGTCGTCCCGTCGTTCTCTTTCCTTCTAGGAGAAGCCAACTGGTGGCCGTTCCGGCGGAAGGATGAGACCGGCCGGAGAAGCAATATGGCCGCCCAAGAATCGGGAGATCCGGCGACAGACCCGGCATAGATTGTTTATTCGGCAACAAAAGCCGCCGGCCCGCATTGGATTGCGGCGCCGGCGGCTTTTTGCCGCCTCAATTAGCGGAGTCGGGGTTCCAGATATCGGAGTATGGCTTCGAGCTCCAGTTGCTGAACCATCTCCAGGATTGCCCGGGCACGCTCGTCCCCAATCCTTTTTTCAACAATCTCAACTGCGTCCGTATACAAATAAGGATTCCAAGCTCCCTGTCCGGCTATCGTTCGGAGCGCTTCCCCGGCCTGATCTTCCGGTAACCCTTCCGTTCTGTGCAGCTCCTGCAGCCGCTCGGAAACCCGGAGCTGCAGACCATGAAAGGCGGGATGATCTCCCGTCCGGTGAAACCAGTACTTCGCGTTGGAATAGTCGCCTTCACGCCGATGCAAGATCCCGTGGAGCATCGAGCCGGTGGGTGTTTCCAAGTCCTGCACCAAATCATGCGCCGCATTCAAACTGTCGTTCCATAGATAGAGCGCCGCTTTCCAGGCCTGCGCCGAGCGTATGCCGTCCGGCTGGCCGCCGGCCAACTCGATCACAGAAATTGCGGCGATCTGACCTTCTACACCAGGGTGCCACAACCTCTCCGGTGTTAGTGCCGGCAAAATTTTGCGGCTCTGGAGAGTGGCGGCGATTTCGGGATATCGTGATTCCAACAACAATCCGGTTTCCTCCTCCCGGGAGGTTCTCAATCCGTTAGCTTTGTGCCTTTTATTTGTGGAAAACTTCAGGTGTCGTCATCTTGTCGTAAAACTCGGTGAAACGGTCGCGATCACCCGAAGCCCGCCATGCCATGGCAGAGCGCGGATGTTCGTCCAACGTGCCCGTCACCATGTCGGGAATGAGGTATCCCCACTCTTCTTTCTCCCGGAGCTTGAGCATATGCTTCTCAATCATGCCGAGTACGGGACGAAGGCTGTATTCCGGTTTGCTCAGCCGGGCCAGCAGAAGCTCGGTCGGCGTGTTGCCCGCCGCACGGCCCATGCCGTAAACGGAAGCGTCGAGCAGTTCCACGCCCATTTGGGCAGCGGTTAGAGTGTTGGCGAACGCCAACTGCAGGTTGTTGTGGGTGTGGACGCCCAGACGCTTATTTTTGACGTTGCGGCGGAATTTCTCCACCAGATACCGGATGTCATCCGGGTCGAGACTGCCGTAGGAATCCACGATATACACGTAATCTACCGGGCTTTCGCCGATGAGAGCAAGCGATTCGTTCAGCTCGTTGTCCATCACGTTTGACAGCGCCATGATGTTGATCGTCGTCTCGTAGCCACGGTTATGGAACAGCTTGACCAACTCGACAGCCTTCTCCGTATCCCGCGCATAACAGGCAACGCGGATCAGATCGAGCATCGATTCGCTGCGCGGCAGGATATCCGCCTCGTCCACGCGGCCGATGTCCACGAGCGCGGACAACTTCGTATTTTTCTTCGCCGGAATGACCGTCCGCAGGAACTCGTCGTTCAAAAAACGCCAAGGTCCTTCGGTTCCGTCACTCTTAAGAAGTTTGGGGGAATTTTTGTAGCCGACTTCCATGTACTCGACGCCGGATTCGTTCAGCGACTCGTACAGGTCCTGCACGAATTCGACGCTGAAATCCCAATTGTTGACGAGTCCGCCGTCGCGGATGGTACAATCGACGATTTGGCAGTGGTTTCCGTGTTTGTATGGTGTCATCTATTCAAACTCCTTCGGTCCGTGAATGTTGCGCCGGAATGATATTTCAATAGTGTACAACAATCCGATCGCATTTGCCACCAGATTTCATACGGCCGAAGGGCTGCAGCTTACACCACCAAAAACACGACTTCTTCTCCGTGACAGTCGATCGTGAGCCGTTTTCCATCCAAAAACCAAATATCCTTACGTTCCATATAAAACGTGAGCGGACCCGCTGCAGTCGTTAAGACGGCGTCCAAAGGGACGTCTCTTGTGATGCCGAACGCAAACGGCGGATCTCCTTCACTAATGTAGCGGACGAATACTCGAATCTGCTCTCCGTCGCCGAACGCCCATTCGTTGCGAAAGCATGCCAGCGCGGCAGGCGTCACCGTCAGCTCCACTTGGATCACTCCGATCGAAAAGATAACGAAGAATAAAGTTCTTTTCTATTATAACGAAAAACCGGGAGAAATAGCTTCTCCCGGTTTTGGCTTACTTGTTTACTTTGGTGATGCGGCCTTCGATCTTAGCGGTAATCGCTCCGCCCGCAGCCTTCGATTTCACATAGTCGATCGTGGCATCCAAGTCTACCGGACCCGGTATACGGTTGGTGCCTTTGGTCAGAAGCGTGTAGCTGTCGCCGCCGGCTGCCATGAAATCGTTGACCACGATGGTGTAGGATGCGTTGTCGTCCAGCTTCGTGCCGTCGGCCTTCTTGATTTCGACGATTTTGGAGCCGGTCGGCTTGCTGTCGTCATAGCTGTACGTAAAGCCGGAAACTTGGCCAATTTTCGTGCGGGATGTTGCCCATTGCTGCTCCAACAGTTCTTTCATTTGGCTGCCCGTGAGCGTCATCTTGATCAGCACGTTGCCAAACGGCTGAATGCTGAACATGCTTCCGTATGTTACGTCGCCTTGCGGCATATCATTTCGGATTCCGCCGGAGTTCATGAATGCAAAGTCGGTTTTCATCGCTTCGCGCATGCCGTCGGCTATCAAATTCCCGAGGGCGGATTCGCCGGCAGCGTTGGGAACCGCCGTAATGGCCGCATCCGTTTTGCCTACCGGAGCATACATGATAGGCGCGTTTTTATCTTGATATTCCTTCACCATTTGGGTGATGGATGCATCCGGTGTCATGCCTTCGTGTTTGACGTCAACGACTTCGCCTTTTTTCACCACGATATCACGGCTGGCGCGGTCGATTTGCAAATCCACATCCGACAATGCCGTGCCGTAGGAATAAGCTTCAATCACCAGCTTGTTGTTGATCACTTTGTTAACCATGCCATGATTGTGGCCGGCGAAAATCACGTCGACTTCGGGATCCACGCTGTTGGCCAGATCGACCACTTCG
>JAQBPQ010000250.1 GCA_028287445.1 Cohnella sp. | reverse complement strand
AAAGGAAAACCTCCGTTCGGAGCCCCAAGAAAATCGGGCGGATTATGTTTTCTAACGCCTGTTGTTCCATACTGTTTAATAATTTTACCTTCCGGACTGATAAACAGGATTCGATGATTTTTAATATCCGCTACGGTGACGTTTCCGTCAGGAAGTAAAAAAGCATCATCCGGGGTATTCAAATACCCTTCCTTACTTCCTCGTTGTCCCGGGTGTCCGTAACTCCAAATGATTTTTTTCGTGGCAATGTCGATGATCGCAATGACATGATTGTCTTCTTCGTTAATGATGATATGCTTTTTGTCCGGAGTCAGGAACGCATCATCAGCCCCCAATGAACTTGCGCCCGTGCCTGCCGTTCCTAATTCCATATGCCAGATGATTTGCTTGTCCGGCGTCACAATCAGCAATCGGCTGTTTCCTCTATCGGCAATTAACATTTTACCGGGAAGTGCTGTGAAATTCGGATCGTTCTGCGTGGAAGGACTTGGAGCAACTGCAGACGGCTCAGCGCTCTTGGTGCTGGAAGGAGTCGCTGTGGTTTTTTGCGCAACGTCATTCTTGGAACCTTGACATGCCGATAAGCTTAAGCTCAATGCCACAATGACGCTTATAAATCCTAGGATCCGTTTCATCGCTGCCCACCCCATCTTATGGCTCTTAATGACTTACTGTGATTTTGTAAACGGTTGAAGCGTATTGTTGCTTGGATATTTGACCGCCGGCCAAGTATCCGATGCCCGTATTTTGAGTGTACCCCATGTCTGCAATTGGAGTCGGAAAAGGTTGAACAACTTCTGTCGCGCCCGTATCTGTATTCACTTTAACGATTTGATCCAATATCTTACCTTTGCCGTCGATCCCGCCGATAATCCATAGCTGGTTCTGAAAAACAAAGGCAGCCGCTTTTTCCCTTGCCTCCGGCAATTTGGCCAGAACCCGTATTTTCTGTGCTTTCTCCGACCAGACATAAATTTTATCGCTTAAAGAAGTCGGAGACTTTCCTCCTGCAATAAAGATATCATGTCCATTCGATGTGACAGCCCCGTATCGCAGTCCGACCGGAAGACTGAAAGAATCAGCCCAGCGGTGAGTCGGGCCTTGCGTCTGTAACATTCTAGCCTTCATATTATAGTTTTTTCCATCGTATCCGCCAATGATCATCAATCCCGGATTTCCTTGCAGGGTGTAAGGAACCGCGTTGAGATCCGAAATGGGCATCGGAAAATGACCATTTAATTTCACTTTGCGGTCGGAAGACATTTGATAGATGGTATCGTACGAATTGCTTTGGCCGCCTCCGATAATATATAAGGTGTCTCCGACCCAACCCGCAGCTTCATCATGCATGAGTGTAGGAAGCTTCGCATAGGTCGTCACTTGGTTGTCCAACCGATAGATGCTATTGATGGAATGTTTACCGTTATAGCCGCCAATCGAGTAAACTCCTCCCTGTGGATCGGAAGCCACGGCGTTACCGATGATTTTATCGGGCAAGCTTGTCCATTTTTCAATCACAAGATGTGGAGATAACGCACTTTGATTGGACGGGGCCACCGTGCTTGTTCCTGCCTGATCTTGTGCAGGTGATGAGGCTGGATGATCTGAGTTAACACTTCCGGAAGCACGGTTATTCTGGCAGCCTGACACAAGCAATGCCAGCACAACCAAACCTGTCCACGCCATTCGCTGTTTATTCCACATGAACCATCGCCACCAATCCACCCATGTCATCGACATTGTCATCGATGTTTTTCATATGATCCAAAATGTGACAGTGAAACATCCAATCTCCCGGATTGTCCGCCGTGAATGCGACATCCGCCGTTTGTCCGGGCCCCAGAGTAATGGTATTCGCAGCTTGTGGCCGAGCCACCGGATTGCCGTCTAACGCAATGATATTAAACGTATAGCCGTGCAAATGCATCGTATGAGATTCAATTCCGCTGGCATTGATTACACGGAGACGGACTTTTTGCCCTCGTTTTACATGCAGCATTGGGGTCTCAGGATAGGATTTGCCGTTCATGGTGAATGCATTTTCTTGGTCCATACCGTATAATTTCCAACTGGACAAAACATAAAGCGCATCGACATCATACGTTGTGTCCGTTTGCTTCGGCAGCACGATCATGGGGCCATACATCCCGGAATCGACTTGAAATTCTTCGTCCACATGGCTGTGATAATAATGGGTTCCAAGCATTTGTGGAGTAATTGTATACGCATATACAAATGTGTCTCCAGGCTGAATAGGCGGTTGTGACATTGGCGTACCATCCATCTTGTTCGGAACGGCAAGCCCATGCCAATGTACTGTGGTTGCTCCAGGCAATTGATTATGAACGACAATTTTCACATGATCGCCCACATGAACACGAATTAACGGGCCCGGAGCTTGTCCGTTAAATCCCCATGCTTGAACCGTTTGTCCCACATATAAATGCCATGGAAAAGCGGAAGCGGTTAATGTGAATTGCTTGGTTCCATCCGATAAAACCACAGGCTCCAGCGCCTTTTCGTGCAATAAATCCATCGCAGTTTGATCCTCTGCTCGAACCTGCTCGTCTGTCAGAGCCAGTGATTCGCTATCGGGCGTACCCGTATTTGGAACAGGAGTGGATGGCGTCTCCTGTGAGTGAGAATTATGGTTTGCGTGGTCCGACGATTGTGAAGCGGACACAGCAATTGGTGGAGAAGTCCACTTGTCTTGTTTACATCCGCTTAACGTCATCACAATGAGTATACTGAGCCTGAAGATGTGCCTTCTTGGAAGCATGAAACGTAACCCTCCAATTTCCCATGATACAATATGCATTCCTCTTCGATGTTATTCTTCAATTTACCACATTTTTATTAAATTTAAATGAAGCGGTTTGGTGAACAACAAAACAGGCGATCTCCCGATAAGGATGATCGCCTGTTTTAGATTGATCAAGAATTGCCCTACAGACGGATTTCCCGTCCCGTCTCCGCCGACTGGTAGATCGCTGAGAGAATCTTAATCATGTCTACACCTTGATCAGGTGTGAAGATCGGTTTCTCACGACCCAGCACGCACTCGATGAAGTGGTGAATGTTCGCCGTGTGTTGAGGTATTGTCGCAGTGTGGAATTTCGGTTGCTGGTCGACCAGTGTCCCTTCGGACTCCGTGAAGATCTGCAGCTTATCGTTGATCAGACTGAAGCCGCCCTCGGTTCCTCTCCACTCCAGGAACTTTTGTTCTTCCGCGATGTTGGATGCCCAGCTGAATTCGATTTGCAGCGAAGCGCCGTTATCGAACCGGATAAATCCGGCAGCCAAATCTTCCACGTCGAACGTGCCGGCAGGCGCGTTGCCCGAGTGGTCCGGACGGTCGGCGAATTTGCGGTAAGTCGACCCGGTTACCGTTACCGGTTTCGGATTGCCGCTCAGCCACATCGCAAGGTCGATCATGTGTACGCCCAGGTCGATCAGCGGACCGCCGCCTGACATCTCTTTGGTTGTAAACCAGCCGCCACGTCCCGGGATACCCCGCCGACGAATCCAGCCACAGCGTCCCATATACAGATCGCCAAGCTGCCCCTTCTCGATGATCGATTTCGCGAACTTGGCTTCTTCGCTGAACCGGTTGTTGCGCATCGTCATGAGCAGTTTGCCTGATGCACGCGCAACATCCGCCATTTTCTGGGCTTCGACCGCGTTGACCGCGTCCGGTTTCTCGCAGAATACGTGCTTGCCCTGCTGCAGCGCCGCGATGGCGATCTCCGAATGATAAAGATTGGGCGTACTGATGCCGATGATGTCAATCGACGGATCCGCGATCAATTCGCGATAATCTTCGTACACCTTCGTGCCTGGAAAATCCTTCGCCACCGCTTCTGCGGACGCCCGGAAGGCGTCGCAGAAAGCTACCACTTCCACTTCTTTATGCGACAACCAACCAGGTAGATGCGCTCCCTTGAATATGCCGCCTGTACCGACTACTCCTACTTTCAGCATCTTAGTTTTTCTCCTTGATGATTTCGAGCGGTTTCGCGTTGCCGTAACGCGGATATTCCCGCTTCACCGGTGCCGCCCACTTCACAGCGTTGGAGATCACTTTGCGCACTTGCGGGTTATAGTAAGTCGGGTACGTCTCGTGCCCCGGGCGGAAGTAGAAGACTTTGCCCGCGCCCCTGTTGTAACAGCAGCCGCTGCGGAACACTTCTCCGCCTTCAAACCAGCTGACCAGAACAAGTTCATCGGGCTGCGGGATGTCGAAGTGCTCGCCATACATCTCTTCCTGAGGGAGCTCGAAATATTCTCCGATGCCCTCCGCGATCGGATGAGCCGGGTTCACCACCCAGATACGCTCCTTCTCGTCGGCCTCCCGCCACTTCAGATCGCAGGAAGTGCCCATGAGCTTTTTGAATATTTTCGAAAAATGACCCGAATGAAGCACGATCAGCCCCATGCCCTTCAGCACCCGCTGATACACTCTCTCCACGATATCGTCTTGTACTTCGTTATGCGCCGTATGCCCCCACCAGATGAGGACGTCCGTTAGGCTGAGGACCTCTTCGGACAAGCCGTGCTCCGGATCGTCCAAAGTGGCGATGGTGACATTGCCGGTTACGTCCAACCCTTCGGCGATCGCGGAATGCATGCCTTGCGGGTAGACGGAAGCTACCTTCTCATTGGTCTTCTCGTGACGGTATTCGTTCCAAACCGTTACGTTAATGTTTTGGCTCATGTATGTCGCTCCTCTTGTTACGAGTACTGTTATCTTTCCTTATTGTAGTCAAGGAGCGAGTCCGGATCGATTGCAGATTCGACTTATTTATTACGGAATTCTGTTCTTCCCATGCGAATAAAGGAGTGATATGTTAGAATATCGTTACGCGATCCTGTTTTCTACTCTCAAATAAGGGGCTTGATTATGTACCCGGAGATGCGTCACGAGCAAGTCGTCTATCAGAATCCTTTTCTAGCGATGCGCATCTGGCAAATCGATAACGCCAATCCGACTGTCGAAGAGATTCGATTCCATACGGAACAAGCTTGGAAGCAAAAACAATACTTCGGATGGCATTATCACGAAGAGGTGGAATTTCTTCTGATCCTGAAAGGAGAAATGACAGCCTTCTGCCCCGAGCAACAACTTGTGCTCCGCAAAGGAGACATCGCGTTATTCGGCTCTTCCGAACCGCATACGACCATCCAGACAAATGAAGGACATTTGAGTTATATCGTTTTCCAAATCGACCTGCGCAAATATTGGGATCCCAGCACGCTGAACAGCATGAAGCATTTTTCGGAAGTCGTCCGTCCGTTGAGTTCACTCAATTATGTCTATAAGGACAACAGCGGCGTTCGGGCACAGACGGCTGCTCTTATTCGCGAAATTTATCGGGAGATGAACGACAAGCAAATCGGTTATGAACTGGCGGTATCCTCCCGGATAAAAAATATTTTATTGCTGTTGCTCCGCCACGACGGCAGCAGGCAATTAAACTATAATGACAACTTTCTGCTCGATCGGCTCCAGCCTGCGATCGATCACGTCGAAGATCGGTTAAGCGGGAAGTTGTCCGTATCTGAAGTCAGCGGTCTGGTGAATATGAGTTATACGCATTTCATCAAGACGTTCAAAAAAGCGGTCGGCATGTCGTTCACCGATTTCGTTGTCTACAAGCGGATTAAAAAAGCAGAGCAAATGCTGCTTACGAGTAACGACAGCATTGCTGAAGTGGCCGAGTCGGTGGGCATTTCCAACATCGGTCACTTCTATGACATGTTCCGACGCTATAATGATTGTTCTCCGAAACAGTTCAAGGACCGGCTCCGCGAGCCTTTCTCGAATGCGTGAAAAAAGCGGCGTTTCTGCCGCTTTTTCTCCTCTTATTTTTTGCCCGTAAATTTTTTGATCGCTTCCCTGCTCTTCTCCAAATAAAAACGGGACTTGTCATAATTCATGCCCGCGACACCCAGATATAAAATATCAATGACGTTGCACTGAGTAATACGCGAAGACATGGCACCGCTTCGAATCTCATTCTCCGTCGAGGAGATGAACAGCGGAAAGTCGGCGTACGAAGCCAAGGAGGATTGCCCGAACTTGGTGATGCTGATCGTCGTCGCGCCCAACACTTTCGCGGACTTCAGACAAGCGATGACATGCTCGGTCTCCCCGGAGTTGGAAATTCCGACCGCCACATCTTTGGGTGTCAGGGTTACCGATGAAGTTAGCTGCAGATGCGGATCATGAAAGGAAAAACACGTTTTATTGATTCTTAAAAACTTATATTGCGCGTCTTCCGCAATTAAATTGGAGGCGCCCAATCCGTAGAAAAATATCCGCTGGCCCTTATGAAGCGCCTGCACGGCCTTGGCGACCATGATCACGTCCAATATTTTCACCGTATCGCGAATGGACTGGATATTGTTGTTGGATACGGTCTGAATGATATTCGCAATCGAATCCTTGGGCTGTATTTCCTGGTATCCGCCGGTGTCCGCTTCAAACAGATCTCCGGCCACCTTAAACTTCAACTCCTGATACCCTTTAACGCCCATGGACTTGCACAATCGGACGATGGCGGCCTGACTTCCGCCGCATAGCTGGGCAAGCTGCGCGACGGAAAGGTCGATCAATTCGCCGGGATGCTGCAAAATATAATCGGCTACCTTTTTCTCCGAGGGTGTGATTTGGTCGATTACTTCCCTTAATCGCACCAAGCCGCCGTTCAAACTACTCACCTCGTCCAAAGTTATACGTCCTCATGATGTCAAAAGAACTGGGCTCTCTTGTGAAGAGCGCCGCGGGGAACCATAAAGGCTTGGGCGCGTTTGAACCCGGCCGGTGCGCCGCGCACGATCGTCAGCGCCTTATAGTATTCGATGAACGGGAAGCCGGAAGTTTCTCCTCTTGCATAGGCATATACATTCATCGCTCTCACCCATGTCTCATAGGCTTCCTCGGGAATGTCGATGAATACTTCCGGAACGAAATCGTACGGATCCTCCCAATTGTCGGCGTAAAACAGCTGCGAGGCAAAATGTGAGGGGAGATCGCGAATGATGGTTTTGAGACCGGCATAAAACCGGGCGTCCTCCACGATAGCGGGAGAGTTGGTATGATCTTTATGCATGCTGCCCTTCCAGTGCGTGATCAGAATATCCGGCTTGACTTCCCGGATGATGTCGGCCACCAGGAACTTCGCTTCTTCATCAACAGGCAGCTCTGCGTCCTTGTAAGCAAGAAAGCGGACGTCGGCCCCTACGATGTCGGCGAATTTATGCGCTTCCTCGATTTTCTGTTTGGCGTAGTCTTCCGAACCGAGCTTCGGATGGCCTCTCTCCCCTGGCGTCAGATGCAGGAATGTCACCTTGTGCCCGGCTTGGGTATACTTCGCGGTTACCGCTCCCGTCGTCAGATCCATGTCGCCTGCATGTCCGCCAATCGCCAGAATGTGCTGTTTTTTGTCCGTCATTTTGAATCTCTCCCTTGTTTAATGGATTTATGGGTTATTCTTTGACGCCGGAGTTCATCGTGCCGCGTACATAATACTTCTGCAGGAAAATAAAGACGAGCAGCACAGGTGCTACGCTGATGACCAGACCGGCCATGACCAGAGGCTGGGTGACATTCGAATCGAGATGAGATTTCAACGTCTGGATTCCGACCGGAAGCGTAGCCAAATCTTTGTTCACCGAATTCATGAGCAATGCCCAAATAAACTCGTTCCAACTATTGATGAATTCGAAAATGGCTAAAGTGGCCAAGGCGGGTCCCGTCATCGGAAGGATGAGCTGAAAAAAGATGCGCAGCTCTCCTCCGCCGTCAATGCGGGCGGCTTCAATGTAAGCGTCGTTGATGTTCATCATGAATTGACGCATCAGGAACACGCCGAACGCGCTGACCATGAACGGCAGAATCAACGACCAAATGGACGTCGCCATCCCGCCGTGCCCTCCGCTTCCCGTGATGTCGTTTCCGCCTACCATGGGAAAGTGCACCATGATATAGAAGTTTGGGATAAAAAACAGGAACGAAGGAAACATCATCGTGGACAAAACAAATTTGAAAAACGTATTTCTTCCTTTAAATTCGAGTTTGGTTAAGGCGTAAGCGCCCATCGAGCTCGTCAGCAGGATCAGAGCGGTGGTCAGGACCGAACGAACGATGCTGTTTTTGAACAACAGTCCCATACTAAGCGAGTTGAACGCGGTTTTGTAATTGTCCAAGTTCCACTCGTCGGGCAGAAACTTGTAGTACAGGTTGTTATATTGGGCGGCACCCTTAAACGAGGTCATGATCATATCCAGAAAGGGAAACACCATGAGGAAACTTCCGACAATCACGACGGTATAAGAAAACCAGGGGACCGGTTTACGTCTCATCAGTAGCTCTCCACTCCCCCGCGTCTAAAAATGGCCAGCTGGATCAACGTGATCAGAAAGACGAACAAGAACAGAACAAACGCCATCGCGCTGGCCAATCCCCAGTTGCTGAAACCGAATGCCTGGTTGTACATTTCCAGCCCGGCCACATTGGTTGCATTGCCCGGACCGCCGGTTTTGGTGATCACCATGGTGAGCGTGAACGACTGCAGTCCGCCGATAAAGCCCGTAATCAGCACGAACAGAATGGACGGCTTAAGCAAGGGCAGCGTAATTTTTCGGTAGATGGCGGAAACGCCTGCCCCTTCCAACGTCGCGGCTTCGTAATAATCCTCCGGGACCGCCTTGAGTCCGGCCGTCAGGATGAGCACCGCGCTGCCGATGCCGAGCCAGCCTCCGACTACGATCAGGGAGGCCAGCGCGGTGTGCGGGTTATCGAGGAAAGCGATCGTCTTCATGCCTAGTGAGGTCAGGGCTCCGTTGATGACGCCGCTGGTCGGATTGTACATGTAGTACCAGACGTTCCCGATCGCGACGATCGTCGTAACCGTCGGAAGGAAATAAAGCGTTCTCCAAAAGCCTTCATACCGCAGCCGTGTGATCATGTAGGAGATCACCATCGCGATCGCGAATGAAATCGCCAAAGAGCCGAGCGCGAAGCCGAAAGTGTTGGTCATAATCGGATGAAAGAAAACCGAACCCGGAGAAAAAAGCGCCTTGTAGTTTTTCATGCCGACCCACCGGATATCCGACAGAGAGAAACCGCTCCACTCCGAGAAGCTTAAGTAAAAAGAGAAGAAAAGAGGAATGAATAGGAAAATGGAATAAAAGAGGATCAGCGGTGAAAGAAACAGGTATCCGGCAACCCCTTGTCTTTTGAGCTTGCTCCTTTTCATATCCAGCCTCTTTCCCCCTCAACAAATGATCGTCTCTACATTTATCCGTGGTTTTATTGACCCAGCTTGGCCTGAACATCCCTTTGTGCGGCTTCCAGCGCTTTATCCGGTGTCGTCTGATTCGTCCATACACTGTCCAGCTGCTTTGCCGTCATGTCCTGAATTTCGGCCCCGGCAACCGGATTCGGTTCGGGATCGGCATATTGAAGGGTGTCATTAAGCACTTGAAGAATCGGATCGTTTTTCAGTTTGTCTTGGATCGGCTGTGACTGCACATCGGAATTCCTCGTGGAAACCAAGTTAAAGCTGTCGAGTA
>JAQBPQ010000207.1 GCA_028287445.1 Cohnella sp. | reverse complement strand
CCCGGCCGTTTGTGGGTCATACGATCCATCAACTGATTCCGCACGTGTCCGATGCCTCTTTCCCGAGCGACCATGCCACGTTTGCCTTTGCCGTGGCCTTCACCCTTTTGTTCGGGAAGCGTCGAACGGGAATCGTGATGTTGGCTCTGGCTGTTTTGACCGGATTTGCCAGGGTGTTCGTCGGTGTCCACTATCCGGCCGATATCCTCGGGGCCATGGCGTTATCTCTGTTGGTCGGTTATATCGTTTGGAAAATGAGCGGACGTTTGGAGGCGCTGCCCCTGTTCTTCATCCGGATTTACAGGAAGCTCACCTACAAGCTCCCGTTCCTGCCCCATCCGGAGTAACGTAAACAGCGACCTGCCTCCTCCGGCAAGATCGCTGCTTTTGCAAAGGAGTCCCTGATGAAAAGCAAAGCGCTGCCGCTTATTCTCGGTATCTACATCACATTCACGGTTATTCTCCTATTCCCCCGGTTCTCCTACAATGATCCGGATACGTTCTGGCACATCGAGTTAGGTCAGTATATGCTGGGACACAAGATGATATTGCATCATGCCATCCATACGTTTTATAACGACCAATTGCCATACGTTCCTCACGAGTTCGGTTTTCAATTGGCAGTGGCGGCACTGTATCAGGCATTCGGCTGGCCCGGCACTTATGTGCTGACCGCCGTTTGCCTCTTTCTTCTTATTCTGGGCCTGGATCGGTTAACACGGGTGTCTCGGAAGGAAGTCGGGCTGGAAGAGCAGCGGCCGATTTTGCTGTTGTTCGTCATGCTGGTGTCTTCTTGGATTTATTACTGCTTTTTTGTCACCAGGCCCCAGATGGTCTCCTCGTGGATGATCGTCTGGTTTTTCGTCTGTTTACGGGAATTTCAGCTGTCTCCCAAAACCAAATATGCGGTATGGATGACCGTCTTGTCATTGGCGGTCGCGAACTTTCACGCCGGTGTGTGGCTCGTTGTCGCGGTTTTCACCGGGATGGCATGCTTGGAGGCGCTGGTGCAGAAGAAGTTTACAAGGCGGCATGCGGTTGCATTTGTCTCCGTCTGGTTGGCGGGACTTCTGAATCCGGGTGGAATCCGCAGCGTTTTATATATTTTAACGGTGACGAAGGGCAACTTCAATATGCTTATCAATGAGTGGCAGCCGATCCCATTCACCAAACCGGAAAACCTTCCGATTCTGCTGCTCCTGCTGTTTTTCGCGGCCATTCTCCCCTTCACCCTGCACCGTAAGCTGTTCCGTTTTCTGTTCATGCTTGGCATCCTCTATTTGGGCGTATCCAGCTACAAACAGAACTTGTTCATGTGGCTGTTCATCCCTTATTTCGCCGCCACCCTGGTCGAAGCGGTCCCCGGAGTGCGTAACCTGCGGATTCGTTTCGACCGGCGGCATTTGATCTTCTGCTTGGCTGCCGGGTTATGCGTCAATATCATCTACAACTTCGTGAATCCTCCCCGTGTCGACGCCAAACAATATCCGGTTGAAGAAATGAACTATATTTTGCATAAGGCGGCTCCCGGCGCTCGCCCCAAAGTGATGGCGCCATACGGCGCGTCCGGTTATGTCATGTTCCGGGGCGGCGATGTCTTGTGCGATGGAAGACAGGATCCGTTCGTGACTCCGCAGTCCAAAGGCGCACTGGGCTGGAATGCGTTCGAGCGATCGATGTACGGTTTCTCCGAATATTTGCCTGACATCGTCCGGGCCGATCATCCGGATTATGTCGTCACGAGGAACAACGCCTCCCACAAGCTTTATGAGGACTGGGTGAAGGAACTTGGAGAGCCCGTCTTCAAGGGCAGCTTTGGCAGTGTTTTTGACATGAGCAAAACCGTGAAATCCTAACCGATTTCCAACATTTGTACATCGATATCGAAGCCCTTTTCTTATTAGAATAGAGAGAGTCTGACTATCTAATGCAGCAAAGAGAGTTGATATCACTTGATCCCCACCAGTTCCGTCGGCAGAACGTTGGTTTCCACTGCCCTACTCATCGCTATTCTCCTGTGTACACAGCCGGTTTGGGCCGACAAATCCGGTTTGCCTTTTAACGACATATCCCGCAGTTACGCCAAAGACGCCATTGTCCGTTTATCTAAGCTAAACCTCATCGACGGAACTGGGAACCGCCGTTTCGAACCGACTAAGGCCATTACACGAGCCGAGTTCATCACGATGATGGACCGTTTATTCGGGATCGAACCTGTCACCAGCGCCATTCCCTCTTTTTCGGACGTATCCAAGAAAGATTGGTTCTACCGGTGGGTCCAGCCGTCCGCTCAACTGGGCGTAGCGAGGGGAACCTCATCTTCCAAGTTCGAGCCGAACCGGAATGTGACCCGTCAAGATGCGGCGGTCATGCTGGCGGCCGCTTTGAAGCAACAGGCCGCCGCAGCCGCAACGGGCAAACCCGTTTACCAGGATCAAAGCCAAATTTCCTCAACGGCCCTTCCATCCGTGCTGCAGCTCCAGAAACTTGCCGTCATGCAAGGCGACGGAACGAAGTTTCGTCCGGCCGCTGCCATAACGAGACAGGAAGCGGCAGTATTCATGGATCGGGTGCTTCAGCACCAAGGCTGGGCCGATCAGATCCGATCCAGTCCGGCGTCCCGAATTCAATTGGGATGGCAGTACGCCAGTACAACAGCGCAATATGAACAGCAGATTTTGCAATCGAATGTGAATACCTTGTCTCCGCGTTGGTTTTACTTGGACAAGTCGGAGACGGTCAAAAGCACGGTCGATCCCGCCT
>JAQBPQ010000173.1 GCA_028287445.1 Cohnella sp. | reverse complement strand
ACAACAAAAAGGCATCCTCCTTCGGGACCGGTCATTGGCGCCGGCTTACAAAAGTAGGATGCCGTTTTTTATTGCGAATTTATCGTTTTACAACTTCATATTACTGCTGTGGCCTGGCGATAGTTTGGCATCGGGGTCGATATACACCTTGGCATTGTTGATGGCCGTCGGAGCTTCTCCGAACCCGACCGCGATCAACTTCAGCTTGCCGGGGTAAGTGGTGACGTCGCCTGCGGCGAACACGCCGGGAATGCTCGACTCCATGCGGGAATCCACGAGGATCGAACCGCCGTCGATATCCAGTCCCCACTCGGCGATCGGGCCTAGTGAGCTGACGAAGCCGAAATTAATGATCACCGCATCGACGTCATGATCCGTGGTCTCGCCGGATTTTACGTCCGTCAGGGTTACTTTTTCAATGAAGGTATCGCCGTGAAGGGCGGTGATTTCCGTCGGAGTGATGATCTGAACCCTCGATTGATGCAGCAATTCGACACTGTGTTCGTGGGCCCGAAACTTGTCGCGCCGGTGAACAAGTTTTACTTCCGCGGCAATCGGCTCCAGCATCAGCGCCCAGTCGACCGCGGAATCGCCTCCTCCGCTGAGCAGCACTTTGCGGTCCCGGAATTTCTCGAGGTCGCCTACAAAGTAATGAAGGTTGGCTTTCTCGAAACGGAGAGCTTCCGGCAGCTCCAGGCGGCGGGGCTCGAAGGCGCCGACGCCTGCGGTGATAATGACCGTCCTTGCATACAGGACGCCTTTATCGGTCACAATTTCAAATAATCTTTCTTCTTTTTTGACGACTTGGAGAACTTTCTCCTCGAGCCGAATGTCGACCTGAAACAGTTGCATTTGGCGTTTCAGGTTGTCGACCAGTTCTTGTGCGGTGACTTTCGGAAAGCCTGCTACGTCGTAGATGTATTTCTCGGGATAAAGCGCCGCAAGTTGTCCGCCGAGTTGGGGCATGCTCTCCACCAAGGTAACCGACATCTGCCGCATTCCCCCGTAGAAGGCTGCAAACATTCCCGTGGGGCCTCCGCCGATAATCGCAACGTCCACGGCGGATGGAATCTCATTCGTCAAGCTGTGTGCACCTCCGTCATATTTACCAAAAAGCTGTCGAATCTATTTTTCCTCATTATAAGCTTGTGAAACGTGCAAGAAAAGGTTTTTTGTGGGGATGTACAATGAAGATTGTGAAAATGAACCTTGAAAATTGGCGAAAAAGCCGATATGATTCTCCTTGTATAGCCTTGCTGATGTGAGGCGACGACGGACATTGTGTAATTTTTCACAAATAAAAACACAAAAAAACGATTGGATGGGATTGTGATGAGCAGCATTCCGAAGATAGTGATCCTGGGAGCCGGGTACGGCGGCGTATTAACCTCCCTTCGGTTGCAAAAGGAATTGAACTACAATGAAGCGGATGTAACGCTGGTCAACAAACATGACTACCATTACATCACCACGCATCTGCACATGCCGGCAGCCGGTACGGACAACCCGGAAAACGCCCGGGTGAACATCTCGAAGCTGATCGACGAATTTAAAATCGACTTCGTCAAATCGACCGTCGTACAAATTCGTCCGCAAGACCGGAAAGTCATTCTTGAGGACGGCACGCTGTCCTACGATTATCTGATCATCGGCCTCGGCGGCGAGCCGGAAACGTTCGGCATCCCGGGAATGGTCGAGAACGCGATGAACATCCGAAGCATCAACTCGGTTCGCTTGATCCGCGAACATATCGAATACCAATTCGCCCGCTTCAAACGCGAGCCGCACCGCACCGATTATCTGACATTCGTTGTCGGGGGCGCTGGATTCACCGGCATCGAGTTCGTCGGCGAATTGTCCGACCGTATTCCCGAGCTGTGCAAACAGTTCGACGTAGAACCGTCTCTGGTTAGAATTTACAACATCGAAGCGGCTCCGACCGCACTGCCCGGATTTGATCCGGAGCTGGTTCAATACGCAATGGAAGTGCTTCAGAAGAAAGGTGTCGTATTCAAGATCGGAACCGCGATTAAAGAATGCACGCCTGACGGCGTTATCGTGGGTGAAGGCGAAGAGATCAAGTCGCAAACCGTCATTTGGACAGGCGGGATCCGCGGCAACCGTCTCATCGAGGAAGCCGGATTCGAAACGATGCGCGGCCGCGTCAAAGTGGACGAGTTCATGCGCGCTCCGGGCCATGAGAATGTCTACATCCTGGGCGACAACTCTTTGGTGTTCAACCCGGAAGGCCGTCCGTACCCGCCAACCGCACAGATCGCCATGCAAGCCGGCGTGAACTGCGCCCACAACTTGGTCGCGTCGATCCGCAACCAACCGCTGAAGCCGTTCGTTTACCAAAGTAAAGGTACGGTGGCGTCGCTAGGCAAAGGCGAAGCGATCGGTGTCGCGTTCGGCAAGAAATACAAAGGCCGCGTGGCCGCTTGGTTAAAAAAAGCAATCGATCTTCGTTATCTGTTCCTCATCGGCGGTATCCCATTGGTGCTGCGTAAGGGCAAATTCCTGTAATGAGACATTGCAGCGTACAAGTCCGGGGCCTGTTAACCCGCGAGGAGTTGGACCGGTACAACGCGCTGATGGAAGTGGGCTCATACTTGGAGTCGCAGCACCGACACGACTTATCGGCGGTCGTCCAAGCGGAAGTCGACCGGCTCATCGTTCCCGCCATCGAGCGGCTGAAGGACAAAGGCCGCGAGCGTGACCGATTGACGCAAGAATACTTGGAAGAGCAACGGCGCGCGGAATGGGAAGCCCAGATGCGTGCGGCAGAGGAAGAGGAATAAACGAAACCGGCACCCCGTGAGGGATGCCGGTTTTTTATCGGATACTGCGATCATGCTGAAGCTGCGAGGAATTGCGGGCCAGTCTCGGCATGGCGCATCGCCAATAACCGCTCAACCAAGTGAGGTTCTCACCGGATATCGCCCGCTCAACCACGGTCCGGTTCCATCCGGCACCGTTACCCCCGCAGAAGTTCGCTCAGCGAGTCCCGCGTGAGCCGGTTGCCCACGTAGAACGGGCCGAATTCGCCATAACGGGCGCTCACTTCGTCGAAGCGCATCTCGTACACGAGTTTCTTGAACTGCAGCGCATCGTCGGCAAACAGCGTGACGCCCCATTCCCAATCGTCGAATCCGACCGAGCCGGTTATGATTTGCTTCACTTTGCCCGCATAGCTGCGGCCGATCATGCCGTGGCTGCGCATCATCGTTTTGCGGTCTTCCATGGGCAGCATGTACCAGTTGTCCTCCAGGAGACGCCGCTTATTCATAGGATAAAAGCAGATATGGTTCGCTTTCGGCAAAATCGGCTTCAGACGAGCCGCAATTTCCGGAACCTGCATCGGATCGACGCCGGGCTGGCCCATGTAATTGCTCAGCTCCACGACACTGACATAGGAATATTCCTTTGTGGTGAACCGTGCGAACGCCGACCGGTTAAAAGTATTCTCGATGGCGTTCAACTCCTCCAAGGTTTCGCGAAGGTGCATGAACAGCAAATCGGCTTTCTGTCCGACTACGGCGTACATAGCGAGGCTTCCTTCTTTGCGTTCTTCGACGGCTTCCCACTCGCCCGCCAATTGAAGCAACCCCTTCAGGGCTTCTTCACGCTCGGCGGGAGCGGCCGCGTTCCATACGTTCCAATCGACGGTGCGAAAATCGTGCAGCGCGTACCAACCGTCCAGCGTTTGGGCGGCTTCGCTCATGATTCATCTCTCCTTGTCCTTAAACAGCAGGCTGAGATTCATTGTAGCAGAGTTGTCCGAATTGTTCACACCCTGTTCGTTTGACTCCAGGGAAATCGATCTTGTAAACTGTTGAAAGACGCTTTAATCAAGGAGGGCATCAGTTCGTGCTCAAAATTTTGCAGGAAATCGTCGGTGCGTTGCTGTTTTTCGTGCTGCTCTTCGGCATCGGCTTTATTTTGAACATGTTGATCAAAACGACTTGGGTGCCGCTGTGGCTGTTCGTCATTATCGTCCTTCCTCTCGCCATCTGGCATTTCTGGGATCCTAGCCGTACCGCGGGGTCGTTTATCGCCATTTTCCTTCCGCCGGCCCTCTCAAGTATCGCGGGAGCCTATGTCAGCGGATGGACCATTCGCAAATTGCGCAGAGGCGGCTATAAAATGTTCTGAAGCGGCGGACAGGGGGCTGATTCATGTTTCGTCCGGAACCTATTCGCATGGCGAAATTCGCGCTCGTCGGGTTACTAAACACGGGCGTGGATTTCGCCGTTTTTATGGTTTTGGTGTATGGGCTGGCGGTTCCCTCCGCATGGGGGCAGGCTGCGTCTTACAGCTGCGGCATCGCGAACAGCTATTGGTGGAATCGCAAATGGACCTTCCGGTCAGCCAACCGGAGGAGTTGGCCCGAACTGCTCAGGTTC
Source organism: Cohnella sp. (assembly GCA_028287445.1). GTDB lineage: Bacteria > Bacillota > Bacilli > Paenibacillales > Paenibacillaceae > Cohnella. Next base: position 10,699 of record JAQBPQ010000173.1, on the reverse strand, counting down.
GTGGTCTTAAACGGGGTTTCCTTCGCGGGGGCTACGGCTGTTCTTCTCGGACTTCAGTACAGGCTTGGATGGGCGCCTGCGGGCGCAAAGGCTGTCTCCATCCTCGTGTCTCTTGCTGTGAATTATGCGGGAAGCCGATATTGGGTGTTTCGGATGGAAACGCGGGACAATCGGGCAGGCTAACGAAAAATAGGTCTGAGGTGACTGCGCATGCCCATGATCCATGTCAATGGTATCGACCTGCATTATCATCAGCAAGGCAAAGGCGTTCCGATCGTTTTTTTACATCCGCCTTGCATCGGCAGCCGGGTGTTCACGTATTTGCGCAACGACTTGTCCCGGGATCATCGGACCCTCTTGTTCGATTTCCGCGGGCACGGCCGCAGCGGAACATCCCGCACAAACCTGTCCATTCCGCTGCTGGTCGAGGATACCCGGCAACTGATGGATTCGCTCGACATTTCGTCCGCCTATTTGTGCGCCTATTCCGTGGCAAGCATGGTGGCGCTCGAGGCGATGCTCACCCATCCGGACCGGTTTCGCGGGGCCGTGTTATTGGGCGGAATGGCGGAAGCTTCTGGCTGGAAAACGAAGGCGAAGCTAAGAGCCGCGGGCGTTGCCAGCCGGATGCGGGCGAAGGATCTGGTCGCTGTTCCGATACTCTGGGTGAATGCCGATAATTCCCAAACCTTAAAACGGCTGAGAGGGGAGACGCTGGCAGGGGACGTGGCCAAATGGCGCGACTTTTTTGAAAGCGCCCGCCGGTATTCGGCGGTTTCCCGACTCCCGGACATCAAGCAGCCGGTACTTCTGGTGTGCGGGGAGCGGGACTCTCTGGGCAAGAAAGATATGCGTACGCTGCAGGAAGGGCTGCCCCACGATTCGTCCGCTTTCATCCCGGGAGTGAAGCATTTTCTGCCGACTTACGCCGCCGATCCGATCGGTGATCTGATGCGCGGATGGATAAGTGCGCAGGAAGGTCTTCATGATGACAGGCGAGATCCCGACGAGCAGCCGGGACCTGAAGCTTGGATCATCGAGGCTCTTAATGATCCGGAAGTGACGATCCATTCTTGAACAACAAACCCAAACACGATTCCCGCCGAATCGTGTTTTTTAACGATGGCCACATTAAAGAAAGGCGAATTCATTTTTACTTGTTTTGTGAGAATGCGAGACTCTTTATGCTACAATAGAGAGACCATTCCACGGAAAAGAGTTGTCGAATTCCGAATGCGCGTGTCGAATGTATTGGAATTTACGGAGAACCACCGTTACTTCGTTTGTCGGGATTTCGCCCTCGGCGGGTTGGAGCGCAAGCTTCTCGCTTCGCTCTATCAACCGATGATCGGCGCTTTTTCCGCCGGGCTTTATCATTCTCTCTATCATTTACTGGCGGATGACGAGACCGGATACAGCCGGCCGGAGCCGCAGCGGGGATTATTTCTGGGACTCGGCCTCGATCCGAACGCCGCCGGCCGCAAAACGCTGATCGAGTCGGCTTCCCGCCTCGAAGCCGTAGGGCTGCTCCAGACGTTCCGGCATCATAACCCGTTGACGGAAGAAACGATATACGAATATGCGCTGCAGCGTCCGCTCGGCGCTTCCGAATTTTTCTCGAACATCCATCTGATGCTTCTTCTCCGGGACAAAATCGGCAAACCGGCGATTCTCGAACTGAAGGGGCGTTTGTCACCCGAACCTCTGTCCGATCTGGCCCGGTTCGTGAACCGAGAGGAAGTAACCGTTCCGTTTTACGAGTTGTTTAAGATCGGTTCCGGCCCGGTCGACCCCGAACTGGAGTCCGGATGGGCAGAAAGCGCGTCCGCCCGCGAGCCGGTTAACCCGCCGGAGCGGATCCGCCATGCCGATATGTTGCTGCGGTTCCCGAGGGGTGCCGCCAATCGCGGCCTGGTCGAACGTTTGGGCCGGGCCCCGGAATCCATGGCGCAGCTGAACTACCTCGCGTATAAGTACGATCTGGATGTTCCGGAGATCTGCCGTCTCTTGGACGAAGACGGTATTTTCGAAAAAGACGGAACTCTGCGATGGGAAGAACTCAACCGCCGCGCCCATTCGGTGTACCGGCAGGATCGCAAGCGGGATGAGGAACGCGAACGATACATGGCCAGGGGCGAGACTCGCAACGGTCCCGATGAAGAAGAATCGGGACGCCAGACAGGTTCCGAGATTTTACTGGACGTGCCGGAGCGGTTCGCAGAGACCCTGTCGCCGGAGCAATACGACCAGTTGCTTCGCCGCGAACCTTACACCCGTATGCTCGAGAGGCATTTTCCGGGGACCGTCCCCGATTCCTTTCTCCGCATTTTCGAACGGATCGACCTGAATTACAAATTGCCCGAGCCGGTGATCAATGTGCTGGCCCATTACCTATTCGGGATGAAGCACGCCCAGCGGCTTACTCATGCTTTTATCGATTCCATCGCTTCGAACATGCTGGCGAAGGGCATTGACACGTTCGAACGGGCTGCTGCTTATATCCGGGAACAGCAGAAGCTCAACGCAACGCTCGAACGCCGCCGCCGCGGCGAAGCGGATGAATTACCGGCAGGCAGCTCCGCGCGGGGTAAAGCCCAGCGGCGCAAGCCCGCGATGCCGGTGGTCGGAGATACGGGTCCGGTGAAAGAGATCTCCTCCGAGGAGCGGGAGAAAATGAGAGAGCTTGCGCGGAGGTTAAGAGGCGACAATGGGTCGGATGCCGGTCCATAAAGTCAGAGAGGGGGCGCAACCATGGAATCGCTGAAGGAAGCGCTGAAAGGTTTGCCGGTGATCGATTCGTTGGGAAATTCACAACGGCTGATGGCTGAAGTACTGAACGATCCGTTGGTTCACAAGCTTAGGGAGCGATACCCCGCTTTGGACGACTCGGTGCTGCGCGCCAACTTGAACCGGCTTTATCAAATGTCGAAGGAATACCACAACTGTAGGGCTTGTCCGGGTTTGGACAAGTGTCCCAACGATATGCAAGGGCATTCAACGGCCATCACTTGCTCTGAAGTGAACGGCCGCTGGCAGGTCACGGATCATAAAACCCCCTGCTCCAAATGGACGGCATACGAGCATCAGCTGCAAATCCGCCGGCGCATCACGGGTCTATTTGTGGATGAGACCATGTTCGGAGCGTCCTATGATGAGATGGAAATGGACAATTTGGATGAGGATCGTTCTCTTGCGGTGCACGAGCTGCTGGCCTACGTCGCCGCAACCAAAGAACAAGGCTTGCAGAAGCATGGACTTTATTTGGTCGGATCCTTCGGTACCGGCAAAACCTATCTGGCCGGTTATTTGCTTCAAAAACTGGCCAAAGAGGGATTCTCCGGTGTGATGGTTTATATGCCGGATTTCGTGGAAGACGCCAAAGCGCTCATGCTGGAGCCCCAGAAACTCAAGGAAACGATCACGCTCATGAAGGAAGCGGATTTGCTCGTATTTGACGATATTGGGGCGGAAAATTTGAGCCCCTGGGTTCGGGACCACGTGATCGGCGCCATTTTGAACCACCGCATGAACCGGAAGCCGACGTTTTACACTTCCAATCACGACATGGACGCGCTGGAGAAGCATTTCAGCTTTACCCACAAGGAAGGCGAAGAAATGCACAAGGGCCAGCGGCTCATGGATCGGGTCCGCCCTTTTGCGCATGTCGTGCATGTGCGGGGGCGAAATCAACGGAGAGGCTGAACGGACCGTACGATAGAGAGATAACTGTCTTGGGTAAAAGCCCGGGACAGTTTTTTTATTGCCTGTTCCGCAAAATCATTTATCAATAATTCTTATTGCACTTATTGACATTCAGCTAGGCCATCGTTTATCCTGTTTGCAATACCAACAAAACAGGTAGGAATTATTGTCTTAAACGACCGGACCACCGGAGCAAGAGAACGGAATTCCTCCCGCTCATTTCAATTGAGGGGTGTTCCAGGATGAAAAATGTGAAGTCTTTCCGTCTGTCTCTTATTGCCGTACTTCTCTTTACCGTTTTATCTGCATGCGGCTCCAACAGCGGGAGCCATAATAACGGCAATGTTGCACAATCCAGCCCGAGCGCATCGGCCAAGGTGCCGGATCCCGTGGAATTGCTGAACGTCTCCTACGACCCCACGCGGGAATTGTATGACGAATACAACAAAAGTTTCGCGGAATATTGGAAAAAAGAAACCGGCGGAACCGTGAAGATTAAGCAGTCTCATGGCGGTTCGGGTAAACAGAGCCGCGCCGTCATCGACGGACTGGAAGCGGATGTGGTGACGCTGGCGCTGGCTTATGACATTGATGCCATCGCCTCCAAAGGATTGCTCAAGACCGATTGGCAGCAATCGTTCGAACAAAATAGTACGCCTTACACGTCGACCATCGTTTTCCTTGTACGCAAGGGTAATCCCAAAGGCATCAAAGACTGGGGAGATCTGCTCAAGGAAGGCGTTCAGGTCATTACCCCGAGCCCCAAAACGTCCGGCGGCGCGCGGTGGAATTATTTGGCGGCTTGGGGATACGCAGCGCAGAAGAACCATAATGACGAAACGAAAATCAAAGAATTTATGAAACAACTGTTCCATCACGTTCCCGTCCTCGACTCAGGCGCACGGGATGCGACGAATACCTTCGTGCAGCGCCAAATCGGCGATGTGCTGCTCGCTTGGGAGAACGAGGCGTATCTGGCCTTGAAGGAATTCGGCGATCAATACGAAATCGTTACGCCGTCTCTCAGCATTTTGGCGGAACCGCCTGTCGCGGTCATCGACAAAGTGGTCGACAAGAAAGGCACGCGCCAAGTGGCGGAAGCTTATCTCAAATTTCTGTATACCGAGCAGGGACAGGAAATCGCAGCGAAAAATTTCTACCGTCCTCGTTTGCAATCCGTTGCTGATAAGTACAAAAAACAATTCCCGTCATTGAACTTGCTCACCATCGACAAAGACTTCGGAGGCTGGCAGGAAGCGCAGAAGAAACATTTTGCCGACGGTGGCGTTTTTGACCAAATCTATACACCGGGGTCCTGACAGCAGGACTGGGTAGAGAGGGGTTCAACCGGGAGATGGCTTCGAAAGGCAACAAGGATCGTGTACTGCCGGGGTTTCGTTTGACGCTGGGATTTACGGTGTTGTACCTGAGTTTGATCGTGCTCATTCCGATTGCCGTTCTGGCTCTCCGATCGGGGGAATTGTCAGCCGCCCAATGGTGGAATACGGTGACGACCCCCCGCGTCATGGCTTCGTACAAACTAAGCCTCATGACTTCGCTGTTCGCGGCGCTGGCGAATCTTTTGATCGGATTGCTGCTGGCGTGGGTTCTCGTCCGATACCGATTTCCCGGTAAAAAAATGATCGACGGTCTCATCGATCTGCCGTTCGCGCTTCCGACGGCGGTTGCCGGCATCGCTCTGACCACGATCTACGCGCCCAACGGTTGGATCGGTTCCCTGTTCCAGCCGTTAGGGCTCAAAATCGCTTATTCACCGCTCGGAATCACGATTGCGCTCATTTTCATCGGCTTGCCGTTCGTGGTCCGCACCGTTCAACCGGTTCTTCAGGATCTGGAAGCGGATATGGAGGAGGCGGCTGTGCTGCTGGGGGCTTACCGGTGGCGGTCGTTCCGCAAGGTCATTTTGCCGGAACTGGTTCCGTCGCTGCTGACGGGGTTCGCGCTGGCTTTCGCCCGGGGAATCGGAGAATACGGTTCGGTCGTGTTCATTTCCGGCAACATGCCGATGAAGACCGAGATCACTCCGCTGCTGATCATCACCAAGCTGGAACAGTATCAATACAGGGAAGCGGCAGCGATCGCAGTGGTGCTGTTGCTGATTTCTTTTGTGCTGCTTCTCCTCATCAATTTCGTGCAGCGGTGGTCCAACCGCCGTTTGCATTCGGTATAAAGGAGGCGGCGGATCATGGCGGGAATCGCTACCAATCCCCGAGCTGGAGAGTCGCACGCCGACATTCCGAAACATTTGACCGAACCCAGGGTTATCCGATGGATTCTGATCGGAGCCGCGCTGCTGTTTGTCGGTCTGATTGTGGTTCTGCCTTTAATAACGGTACTCTCGCAAGCGTTTAGTAAAGGGTGGGAGGCCTACCTCACGGCGTTAAAAGAGCCTGACGCATTAGCGGCACTCCGTTTAACGCTGCTAACCGCAGTGATCGCCGTCCCGCTCAACTCCCTGTTCGGGCTGGCCGCCGCTTGGGCGATTACGAAGTTTCAGTTTCGCGGCAAAAATGTGCTCGTTACCCTGATTGATCTGCCTTTCGCGGTCTCTCCGGTCATAAGCGGCCTCATTTATGTGCTGCTGTTCGGTGCACAGGGTCTTCTCGGGCCGTGGCTGCAGGAGCATAATATCCACATTATTTTCGCGACCCCGGGCATTGTCCTGGCCACCATGTTCGTCACTTTCCCTTTTGTGGCGAGAGAATTGATCCCATTCATGGAAGCGCAGGGCGTAGAGGACGAAGAAGCGGCTGTGAGCCTGGGAGCGCGCGGATGGCGGGTGTTCCGCAAAGTGACGCTGCCCAACATCAAATGGGGGCTGCTCTATGGCATGATCCTGTGCAATGCGCGGGCCATGGGGGAATTCGGTGCGGTGTCCGTCGTCTCCGGCCATATTCGAGGCGAAACGAACACGCTGCCGCTTCATATCGAAATTCTATATAACGAGTATCAATTTGCGGCTGCTTTTGCCGTCGCATCGCTGCTGATGTTGTTGGCCGTGGTGACGCTGATCGTCAAATCCGTTTTGGAAAGCCGGATGAGCGGTAAGCGTTACAGCGCCTAAGCCTGCAATCGAGAGGGGATAGCAATGACGAAACCGGTGCTGTTGGATGAAGATTGGCTCGCCCGGATCACGGAAGCGGTAACGGGTCTCAAATACGGCACCGTGCAGATCGTCGTGCACGACGGGCGCATCGTTCAGATTGAGAGGACCGAGAGATTCCGTTATGAAAACTCTGCCGATGGCAAAACCAACTCTTGAAGCCTTCCGTCATTTCGTGATAGTCTTCGAATGCAGGTCATTTACTTGGATCATGCCCATTAACGGCGGTGAATCGGATGAATCAAACGAAACGCCCCCTTGTGGCGGTCGTCGGAAGCATCAATATGGATTTTGTAGTGGAATCGGCCTTGTTCCCGGAGCCCGGCCAAACGGTGTTGGGGAAATCGATCTCTTATTTTGCAGGAGGCAAAGGAGCCAATCAGGCGGTTGCGGCCGCGAGGCTCGGCGCCGAGGTGCGCATGGTCGGGGCGGTTGGCGGCGACGAGTTCGGAAATAAGCTGCTGTCTGTTCTCGAGGCAGAAGGCATCGATATACGGGGTGTCCGCGTATCTGATAGGGCAACGGGCATCGCTTCGATCATGGTATCGGGCGGGGAAAACACGATTGTCGTCGTACCGGGAGCCAACGGAGCGGTTGGGCCGGAGGACGTAACCGTTCATTCCCGCCTGATCGCCGAGGCGGACATCGTACTCGTTCAGCTTGAGATCCCGTTCGACACGGTGGAGGCTGCGCTCCGGCTGGCCAAATCATCCGGCAAAAAAACGGTGCTGAACCCGGCGCCGGCAGGCGTGTTCCCGGATGAGTGGCTGCAATGGACCGATATCGTCACACCGAACGAGACCGAGCTTGCGGCGCTTGTCGGAGCGGAGCGATTGGACAACCCTGCTGTTCTGGATGCGGCGATGCAAAAGCTGCATGAGCGCGGAGCGCAACGGATCATCGTGACTCTGGGGGCGAACGGGGCGGTTCTCTCCACCCGGAGCGAAGGCTTGGTTCGCGTGCAAGGACGCAAAGTAGAGGTGGTCGACACCACCGGAGCGGGCGATACGTTTCATGGAGCGCTGGCCGCTGCCTGGGCTTCCGGCGAATCTTTGCCGGAAGCGTTACGAACGGCGGTGGACGCCTCGGCTCTGTCCGTGACGAAAGCGGGAGCCCAAACCGGTATGCCTACTGCCGCTGAGTTGGATGCTTGGCGGAAGGCCGCAAACTAGAGTTGCGGGGTAAAGTATAAAACGCACCCGATTGCCAATAGGGCAGCGGGTGCGTTTCGTTTGATGACGGAATTGCAATCATTACGAGATGATGGCTTTGATAATGACCGCGGCAGCGAATACGACGAACATGAAGCCGAACATCGCGGCGAAGCCCATCGCGGTATCCATAAAGTCGTCGCGGGGTTCTTCATTGATGTGCTGGCGGGGATCACGGATGTTTTCCATGGGAAGCCTCCTGATAAACGATGGTTACTCCTAGTATACCCAACTTCGCTTTTTGTTGTAAAGGCTCGGGATGGTGACAAGTTTGCGACAACGGCACCATGACGGCGCCAATTCGCCGCGGGCTGTGCTACAATTAGGATAGGAAACCGCAGAAGGAGGAGCCGTCCGTTTATGGAAACCGATACCGCGTATGTGGACCCGGAGAAGGCGATGGAGAAAATCCGTCACAAGCTGGCGCTCCTGCCGGATCAGCCGGGCTGTTATTTAATGAAAAACGGCGAAGGCCAAATCATCTATGTCGGCAAAGCCAAAGTGCTCAAAAACCGCGTGCGTTCTTACTTCAATGGAAGTCACGACGGCAAAACGCAGAAGCTGGTCTCGGAAATCCGGGATTTTGAATATATCGTCACCGCAAGCAACACCGAGTCGCTTATACTCGAATGCAACCTGATCAAGCAGCACCATCCTCGCTACAATGTACTGCTGAAGGACGACAAATCGTTTCCTTATTTGAAAATCACGAACGAAACCCATCCGCGTCTGGAAGTGACACGCCGGGTCGTGAAAGATCGAGCCAAATATTTCGGGCCTTATCCGAACGCCTTTGCCGCCCAGCAGACCAAAAAGCTATTGGACCGGCTCTATCCGCTGCGCAAGTGCAACACGCTGCCGGACAAGGTATGCCTGTACTACCATCTCGGGCAATGCCTGGCGCCGTGCGAATATCCGGTACAACCTTCCGAATACGAGCGGATGGTTGGGGAAATGGCCCGTTTCCTGAACGGCGGACATACCGACATTAAGAAAGAGCTGCAGCGGAAAATGGAGGAAGCGGCGGAACACCTGGAGTTCGAGCGTGCGCGCGAGTATCGGGATCAGATCTTGGCGATTGAGGCGGTAATGGAGAAGCAGACGATCAACTTGCAAGACACGCAGGATCGCGACGTGTTTGGTTATGCCGTGGATAAGGGCTGGATGTGCGTACAGATTCTGTATATGCGCCAAGGTAAAATGATCCAGCGGCACGTGTCCGTGTTTCCTTATTACGGCGAGCCTTATGATGATTTTCTTACCTTTGTCACGCAATATTACAGTGAAAACCCGGCTCTGCCCCGGGAAATGCTCCTCCCTGTGCCGCCGGAAGAAATCGGGGGTACCGGAACAATCGCATCGGAACCGGCAGAGACGGCAGATGGCGGACATGCCGATGAAGGCGACGGTGCGGAGGTAGGCGAATCACTGCGCTCTTGGCTTAAAATCAGGGTCGCGGTTCCCAAGCGGGGAACGAAGCGGTCATTGGTGGCTATGGCTTGTGACAACGCCCGAGTGGCCTTGGAGGAGAAGTTCCGGTTGATCGAACGGGATGAGGAGCGCAGCGTGAAGGCCGCGTTCGGTCTGGCCGAATGGCTGGGCATCCCGTCCGCGAGCCGCATCGAAGCGTTCGATAACTCCAACATCCAGGGTGTAAACCCGGTCTCGGCCATGGTTGTGTTCACCGACGGCAAACCGGATAAGAAGGAGTACCGCAAATACAACGTACGCACCGTTCAAGGTCCGGACGATTATGAAACGATGAGAGAAGTCGTCCGCCGCCGCTACGAGCGGGTGCTGAAGGAAGATTTGCCGCTGCCGGATCTGATCGTCGTGGACGGAGGCCGAGGCCACATTGCCGCTGTGCTGGACGTGATGGTCAATGAGCTCGGACTTGACGTTCCTGTGTGCGGATTGGCCAAGGACGTCAAACACCGCACCGCCCAACTGCTCGTCGGCGATCCGCCGCAAGTCGTTCCGCTGGCTCGCGACAGCCAGGAATTTTATTTATTGCAGCGGATCCAGGACGAGGTGCACCGTTTCGCCATCACGTTCCACCGTGAGAAGCGGGCCAAATCGATGATCGCCTCGCGTCTCGATGCCATCCCCGGCATCGGGGAGAAACGGCGTAAGCAGCTGTTGCGTCACTTCGGTTCCCTGAAAGCCATCAGAGAAGCTGCCGTTGAAGATTTTCGTCCGCTGTCGATTGGCGAAGGGCTGGCCCGCCGCATTCTCGACGCTCTGAACGAGGACAACACCGTCGGCGAGCTGCCAACCATCTAAACAAACAAATCGCCCCCATCGTGCCGAACCGGCAGAGTGGAGGGCGATTTTTTAATCATTCAGGATTTATAAGTTTGCACCACTCATCTCTGAATGATCTCCGACATAAACATTTACCGCCGCGAAGAGGACGGCGATAGCCGTTTATGCTTGGATGACTGGATCACTCAACAACTTTCCCATAACCGCTATTTGATCGGTATACTGCTGAACGGCAACGCCCTTTTATCGATATTCCCTTCGCTCAGAAAAGCGAGGGACAACGATTTCTGAGTGAATGGGATACCGAGAAAAGGAGTTTTAGAAGGGTTACACAATACGAAATTGGAGCAACTTCGTCAGGTGGTGCGGAGTGTACGTTCGCTCCCTTTTCCATGGA
>JAQBPQ010000171.1 GCA_028287445.1 Cohnella sp. | reverse complement strand
GCCGGAGCGGTACCTGCCGCACCTGTCTGTTCCAAGTTAAGGAAGGCACCGTCGAGCAAATAGCGCCGCGGCGTCGCACGATTGCCGCGGACCAAGGAGAGTGGGGCTAGATGACGCGAATTCCCGTCATAATCGATACCGATATCGGCGACGATATCGACGACGCGCTGGCGATCGCCTTCGCGCTGGGCTGTCCTGAGCTGGAGTTGCTGGGCGTGACGACGGTGCTGGGCAATACCGCGGCACGGGCCCGCATCGCCGCCCGCCTGCTGCAGGAGGCCTACGCCGGATCCATACCGGTGCATGCCGGCTGCGGGCAGCCGATCAGGCAGTCTGCGGATACGTTCAAGGTACCGTGTCAATATCTTCCCGGAGAGATGGACGAGCTGCCTGTCGCAGACCTGCATGCGGTTGATTTCATCATCGAGACGGCGCTTCGGTCGCCGGAACCGATCACGCTGCTGACGATCGGTCCGCTGACCAATGCTGCAGTTGCGCTGCTCCGCGAGCCGAGATTGCGGGAGAAGCTACGGCGGATCGTGATGATGGGCGGCGCATATTATTTTCACTATGTGGAATGGAATGTGTACTGCGATCCCGAGGCGGCGGACATCGTCTTCCGCTCCGGCACTCCCATTACAGCCGTGGGTCTCGACGTGACCAAGCGCTGCCTGATGAGCCATACTCAGCTGGATCGTCTGAGCCGCGGGAATACACCGGTAACCAGGCTGCTGCTCGGGCTGATCGGCATGTGGCAGGCCGACACGGGCCGCAGATGCCCGATTCTGCACGATGCGCTGGCCGTATATGGAGCCATTAACGGCGGGCTGCTCGGATTCGAACGCGAAGCGGTGAGCGTAGAATTGTCGGGAGCCCGCACACGCGGCTTGACCTTCAACCTGACGGACCGCGACCGCGAAGAGCAGCTTGTGACGGCTGCGCTGGAGATGGCTGGCCGTTCGGTGGTAGAGGTGGCGAATCGCGTTGAAGCGGAGCTTTTCGTGGAGCTGTTCCTGGACCGTGTTCTCTCAAGCCGCTGAACAAGGCCCGGCGCCGATGAGGGCGCCGGCCTTCGCTAATCACGGCTTCATGTCGATTACGTGAGAGTGTATCTATAAAATTTAACGGCTGGTCAATTACGAACCAACATGTTTATGATAGAGCAAAGCTGCTGCCCCTATTTTGCCTTTTTATCGCATTGCCGATCAAGCACGCTCAACCGAGCTCTTACTGGAGGAAAGCCGATGTCGACGCAGCGCCATTTCCTGCGGGGATTCCGATCCAGCCTCACACAGAAGCTAATTCTTGTATTGCTAGCCGCGACGTTGGTGCCCGTCATCTGTTGGGGCGTGTATATCTACGGCTATTCCATGCGCAATGTGGACAGGGAGTATCTGGATACCTTCGCCAACAATCTAAGGCAACTGGACTACAACTTCATGAACCAGGTGAACGCCAGTCGGCAGACGGACCTGTCGTTGGCGGGCGAGACCAACCTCGATGCATGGGGAGGAGCAATCGCATATGTATAAGATCTTGATTGTCGATGACGAGAAGGAAATCCGCGACGGTTTGGCGGCCTGGACATGGGACAATTTGGGAATTGAATTAACCGGCTGCTTCGCCCATGGATTGGAAGCGCTTCAATACGTCGAGCGGCATCCCGTCGACATTGTGATGACGGATATCCGCATGCCGTTTATGGACGGAATCGAGCTGATGGAAAATTTGCTGCGGGCCTATCCGTTTACGAACGTCATCATTTTGTCCGGCCATAGCGATTTCGACTACGCCCAGAAGGCGATCAAGCACGGTGCCGAGGATTATTTGCTCAAACCGATCCACTTCCCCACACTGTCCAGGACGCTGGAAGAGCTGGTCGGCAAAATGGACGCCAAAAAACAAGAGAATTACCGGCTATCGGTGTTGAAACGGAAAGAACAATTGTTGACCAAGGTTTTGCGCGAGGATTTCCTGAGCAGGCTTCTTCACGACCGCATGACCACCGATGAAATGGAGCATGGAAGCGCGGAAGGAGAGGTGCTGCTCGACGCGGACAGCTATACGGTTGCCGTATTTCGCCTAGACCGGCTCGCTTCCCCTCAGAAGAGCCTGTCGGACCGGGAGCTGCAGCTGTTCGTATTTTCGCTGGATAACATTCTGCAGGATATTTGGGATCTTAAGGATAACGGATACCATAAGGTGGACAGAAGAAGCGCCGAATTTTATCTGTTATCCAAAAGCCGGCAGCCGCATGAAGCATTCGCTGCCGTACAGCAGCAGCTCGTCAAATACATAGGCTTGTTCAGATCGACATTTTCCGCGGGAATCGGACATTCGGTCGGGCAAGCTTCGCATATTCATCTATCCGCCAGAGCAGGCGCTTTGGCGCTTCAGCAAAACCGTGAGGAATGCTCTTTCTCTGTATGTGAAGAAGAACAAATCCGGCAAGCAAGCAGCGGCTCCGATGCGGCCGCTTTTTCAGGCACGGCCGAGGGGTATAAGAACGCTGATCTGGAAAGTATCATTCTGAAGCAGGCCCGTCAATATATTAGCGACCATTATCATCGCAGCCTTACGCTCAAGGAGGTCGCCGACCATGTCTACGTGTCGCCTGGACATCTGTCCGCCCTGTTTAAAGATGCCGATGACACCTTTATGAAATTTTTGACCTCGCTTCGCATGTGCAAGGCTATGGAATTATTGGCGGATTCCAGCTACAAGGTTTATGAGATCGTCGATAGGGTCGGCTACTCCGATCCGGCGTATTTCTCCGAAATATTCAAAAAGTACACGGGCAAGACTCCCAACGAATACAGAGGAAAGTCCAGGCCGGCATAGGAGGACTAGAGCATGCCGAACAAAATGAACCGATTCAACTCCGCGTTCAGCCGGATGGTCTTGTTTTCCGTCGTGCTTACGCTCGGGGCCCAGCTCGTGCTTGTCTTTATCGGCTTATCCTACGCCGATTCAATGAAGAACAGCGTCAACGACAAGCGCAAGGAAGCGGTGCTGAGTCAATTCCAGCATAATTTGCGTAATCAAATGAACGACGTCAGCAATTTGCTGCTGCTTTTGCAGACGCCCGAATTTAGTTCTTTTTACAAAAATTTGATGAATCTTCGCGACGAAGAGACCGTGGCGCGGGAGAAGCAAAAGCTGCTCGACAAGCTGGAAGCGCTTCGCTTGCGCTCCGAAATAGTGAAGGACATCTATTTTATCGGCGAAAATGCCAATCAGCGATCCTTCCGCAAAACGACGGGACAGCCCGGTTTCGCGGAATTGTCCGTGCTGCGCATGGAGAATATCCGCTACTCGAAATTGTCCGATCTGTTCCTTCCCGACCAGGATCAGTTTGCGGCATATACCGGCAGCGATCTGGCCCGGCATTTCCGCACGGTCAGTCCTTTGCTGGATAAGGAATCCATCGCCGCGCTTCGCGTATTCCAGTCCGATATCCGGGATCGGATGATCATCACCAATAAAAATGAGAACGGTGTTTTTATCGTCATCGTACTGGGAGACCGTTTCTTCGATCAGGCTTTGCCGCCGGGGAAAATGGACAATTTCCTTGTGTCCGTCGTCAACCGGGACGACCGGGTTGTATGGACAACCGCAGATGACCTCAACCTGGCTCCGGCGGCCGCGGAAGGCAGCCGGCTACCCGGCACGAACGACCCGTCGCTCCAGAATTACTCTAATACAGTCAAAGACCTTTTTCCCTACTCGCTGCGCATCGTCCATACCGAAAAGAAGATCTCGCCGTATCTGTTCCGGCCGTCCACCCTGCTGTTCAAAATGGCGCTCCTCTCCGTCGTGACGTTATTGGTCACGTTATTCATCAGCGTCTATTTTCTGAAAAGGGTGTTTCACCCGTTCCGGCTGATTTCCCGAAAGCTCAAAGGCGAGATGATGTCGGGCGAGAACGTGACGGGTTTGCTTTCGCTGCCGGAGCATCTGATCAAAAAAGGCTTCCAATCGATTTCGCTTCAGAACAAATTGATTCTAGTCCTGTTCGCAACAGTCAGCGTCCCTACGATTGCCGACGGAATCCTGTTTTCGCAATGGCTGGCCAAAGATGTCGCGCCCACGATGGAAATGTCCGTCCAGGATACGGGCAGATTCTCGGTCGTAAGCATGCAAGACAGCGTCGTAGCCATCGAAACGATCCTTAACCAGATCTCGGCCAGCGAGCAGTTCCAGGATTATGTAAAGGCGGGCACGCACTTTACATCCTTTCCGCAGGCAAACGGCATCAATCTCTCCATGTTCCCCGGGTTAAACGACGTGTCCTATTTCATCCTGCTCGACGAAAGCGGCAACTGCATTTATTCCTCTATCTATTCCAACAACAAAGATATATTCAACACCGATACCGCTTTATTGCAGGACCGCGACGAGCCTTACTGGATATCCAGCTATAAGGATGTGTTCAATCACATCTCGGCGGCAGCAATGAAACGAATCCGGCCGAACGGAAGCGACAGGGCGGTGAGTTATTTGCTGATGGTTCCAAAGGAGTCGATTTTCGAAAATATCGAATTTGGACAGATCAATGCTTCCTATGTGATTTCCGGCAAAAGCGGGAATACGATCTACAGCTCGCGCTTGCTGACCGATTCGAAATCGGAAAGGCTGCTCCGCTTTTCGCAGCCGATTCCGGGTACGGAGTGGCGCCTTTCGATCAATTACGTCTTCAACGAAGTGATCGAGAAGAACCGAGTGTATC
>JAQBPQ010000149.1 GCA_028287445.1 Cohnella sp. | reverse complement strand
CTCGCTTCCTTCAGAATCCTTTCCTTCAGAAGGTCCATACTTCCTTTCACCGTCCCGCTCATTTTCCGTTTAACGTACCATATACCCTACTGCTTGCGCAATATAAACCTACAACGACCGCCTTGTTCCCTCGGCAAGTCCGGTGGTATAATTCTCTAAATGTGAAGGGGGACGAAAACATGAATCATCGACCTGACAAGGACGAATACCATCCTTTTCATGAAACCTATATTCGCTTAGTTCCGGAAGGAAACCTCATCGAAATCTTGACCACGCAACTGGAGAACACCCGGGCATTGCTTTCGACCCTCTCGGAACCACAGGCCAATTTTCGTTATGCCGAGAACAAATGGACCCTCAAAGAAGTAATCGGCCATATCACGGATAACGAACGAATCATGTCTTACCGCGTACTTCGTATTGCGAGAGGCGACGATACTCCTCTTGCCGGGTACGATCAAGACGTGTTGATGAAGGGAGCCCCTTTTCAATCTACTGCCCTATCTCAAAGGATCGAAGATTACACGGCGGTACGACAAGCTACCCTTACCTTGCTCGAAGGGTTGCCAGAGGAAGCCTTACAGAGAAGAGGCGTGGCCAGCGACAACGAAGTATCCGCTAGAGCCGTCGCCTGCATCATTGCCGGTCATGAGCTGCATCATATGAACATCATCCGCGACAGATATTTGATTTCGACGATATGAATATACGGAAGTTATATGCCGACGAACAGCCTCCTGTGGAGTTGCTGTTATTAGCCGACCCCTCCCACCAATTGGTAGAAGAATATTTGACCAGAGGAGAATGTTTTGTAGCGGAAGCCGGGAACGGAATGGTCGGAGTCTATGTGTTATTGCCGACAAGACCGGCGACGGTGGAATTAGTGAATGTGGCGGTCGATGAGAAGTTTCATGGTCAAGGGATCGGCAAACAACTGGTGAACCATGCCGTTCAAACCGCAAAGCAGCTTGGTTTTCAGACGATCGAGGTCGGCACAGGCAATGCCGGGATCGGGCAATTGGCTCTGTATCAAAAATGCGGATTCCGAATCGTTGGCGTGGATTTGGACTTTTTTGTCCGGCACTATGCAGAGGAAATCTATGAGAATGGGATTCATTGCCGGGACATGATCCGCATGTCTCAAGATTTGTAGCCGGTTAATCAGAAGGCATGCCTGTCCCGGCCTCGTCATAACTTGTTAGGAAGAGCGGACAAGATGATGGGGTCGGAGGTTCCGGATATGAAGACGTGGTTTCGAAGCCTGCAAGTGGCTTTTACATTCATCGGTACGGTGGTGGGCGCGGGATTCGCGTCCGGCCGGGAAGTCATGCAGTTTTTTACCCGTTTCGGAAACTGGGGACCTTTGTTAATCCTGCTTGCTACGCTGTTTTTCATTTGGATCGGAGCCAAGGTGATGCTCCTGGCCGCAGACATCAAGGCCAAATCTTACGAGGATTTGAACAAATATTTATTTGGAGACCGGTTCGGCCGGTGGGTCAGCCACCTAATGCTGTTCGTGTTGTTGGCCGTTAATGCGGTTATGCTGGCAGGCGCCGGCTCGATCTTTTCCGAGCATCTCAATCTCAGTTATCAAAGCGGATTGTTGATCACGATGTTCGCTTGTTTTGTTTTGTTGCAAAAGGGAATGAAGGCGATCATGACGATCAACATGGTGGTCGTGCCGATGATGATTCTGTTCACGGCCGTGCTCATGATCGATACGCTGCGCAGTCCGGGCAACGGTCACTGGCTGACGATCGGACCGGAAGTTTCGCCATGGGCGGCAGGGCTGTCGCCTTTTTTGTATGCAGCGTTTAATTTGTCCATGTCTCAAGCCGTGTTGGTTCCACTTGGCTCTTCCATCGGCGAGCCCCGAGTATTGCGGCGGGGAGCATGGCTGGGCGGGATCGGGATCGGGTTGCTGCTGCTTGCCGGACATTTCACGCTGTCGGCCCGGATGCCGGGAATCGCCCAGTTCGACATTCCGATGGGCGGTATTGCCCGGGAATTCGGGTCCTGGATTCATTGGATTTACATCCTGCTCATCTTCATGGAAATTTTCACAACGCTGGTCGCCGATGTGTTCGGCCTCACGTTGCAGATCGAGGAGCGGACCCATATTTCCAAAAACCTCATCACCGGCGGCCTGCTCGTCCTTTGTTTCTTCGTCGGACAGTTCGGATTCGGGCCCCTGCTGTCCACCCTTTATCCGTTGTTCGGGATGCTCAGCCTGGGCTGGCTGTTCCTGATGGGCCGTAACCGGGCACTTGGGGGCGGTCTAAGGCCCCCTGCACCGCCCACGAGATAACCCGTGCGGAAGGCCATCCTTCTTGAATCGCAGTCGCTACATGACGGTGGCAGGTGAACAGAATCACTTGCCGGGTTTGCGAAATTTCTCCGAGCACGGGTACCGTTTGGCGAAGACGCCGCTCATCGAAATGGACAAACAGATCGTCCAGAAGCAGCGGCAGCGGAACTTCGCGGGAAGCTGCCTCGGCTAGTGCAAACCGCATGGCCAAGTAGAGCTGCTCCTGAGTTCCGCGGCTTAAGAAGGCGCTATCCGTCACGCGCCGATCTTCCGTTTCTGCGTAGATGGCGGATGAATCCGCGGGTGCGGTGATGCGGGTGTAAGCACCGGCACTCATCTGTGAGAAATAGCGGGAGGCCAGCCGCAGCACTTCGGGCTGACGTTCCTCCTCGAAAACGGCTTTCGTTTCCTTCAGCAGCCGGTCGCATATCGCCAGAATGGCGTAACGCTCCGCCAGCTGTTCCAGGCTGCTCTCCAGTTCGGACAGATGGAGAAGCCTGTCTTCCGTCTCCGCTTCCCGCTGCAAACGTTCCAGCTCTTGGGCCAGCCGGCCCCGGCGGTCCAACAGCCCGGTTCGTTCCAGGTCGGCGGCCTTCCAAGCTTCTTCTGCCTGCCGCAAAGCTGTTGTGAGAGCCGCTTCGTCAAGGGTTTGGAGAAGCTCGTACAGACGGGCCGCCGATTGTTCGGTTCTGCCCGCTTCCATCCGCAGTTCGGCCTCTTTGCGTTCGCGAAGCAGATTGCGCCGGCGTTCGTCAATCCGGAGGCGACGTTCATAACTGCCCTCGTCTTCGGCATCTGCTTGCCGGATCGCGTGGGCGATCTCCATCTCCGCTTCTTCCAGTGCCTTCTTCGATTCCGCAGCCGCCGCTTCGGCTTGCTCCAAGGAACGTTCCGTCCGCTGAGCGTCCTCTTTGATGGTGCGCTGCTCCATTGACCGGCGGTATAACCA
>JAQBPQ010000148.1 GCA_028287445.1 Cohnella sp. | reverse complement strand
CGCGAGACCGAGATTGCGTGGGAAGATGCGGTGGTATTTTTGGGGGGTGCTATTTTTAATACCGGAAATCGTCATCTTTTTGCTGTTTTTATGGGTTCCTATATTTAAGGGAATTTCTTACAGTTTTTATAACGTGGATTTCGTAAGCGGCAATACTTTTGTCGGATGGCAGAACTACGCAGATGTGTTAAGCAACCCGGATTACTACACAGCGATTAAGAACACGTTAGTTTTTATGGGATTAGCCTTATTGATCGGATTTTGGTTGCCGATCGCGATGGCGATCGCCGTTTCGGAATTGAAGTGGTTTCAGGGATCGGCCCGAATCATAGGTTACTTGCCCAGTATCATTCCCGCAATCGTGCTTTACGGAATGTGGCAGTGGTTCTACGATCCGGTTGGTCCGATCAATTCGTTCTTGAATTTCTTGGGGTTGCCGAGTTTTGATTTCTACAGTAAAGAGCATGCGGTATTTTCTTTGATTATTCTCGAGACTTGGCAAAATTTCGGGAGCGCAACCCTGATCTATATTGCCGGATTGGCAGCAATCCCCAAGGATTTATATGAGGCATCCGAATTGGACGGCGCGGGCGTATGGGCGCGTATTCGTTACATTACGCTTCCCAGTATCAAAGGCTTGATTTTATTGCTCCTCGTATTGCAGTTGATCGCCACTTCGCAGTCCTTCCAATCCCAATTGTTGATGTTTGGCGGTGGACCTGACAATGCTACGCTGACTTACCTCCTGCTAACGACGAGAGAAGCGTTTGTTAACTTTAATTTCGGGAAGGCAAGCGCCATGGGAGCCATCATGTTCTTATTCTTGGTCGTCTTCTCCATCGTCACGATCAAAATCAGACGCGGAGGCGATGAAGCATGAAGAATACGCAGGATCGCGCGATCATGTCCCGGCACGACTTCAGAAAAACCGGAGTGAAGGTCGTATATAGCTTAACCGTAACTTGCATTGCGCTTATCTCTCTATCCATGCTTTATCCGTTCTTGAACACTTTTTTGAATTCCCTCAAATCGACGAAGGAGTTTTTCGCGTTTCCGGCACCTTTTTTTCCAAGTAAATGGTTGTGGGGCAATTACAAAGAATCGTTTACCTATTTGAACATAGCCTTGCACTTTAAGAACACCCTTTTCATATTCGTCGGCAACATGCTGTTTTCCCTAACTTTCATAGGATTAGCCGCCTACAGCTTGTCGCACCTGAGAGTTCCCATGAAGAAGTGGATCACGCTGTATTTTCTGTCCACTCTATTAATTCCGGCGGCGTCCTATTTGATTCCTAACTTCATTAACCTGAAGGGGTTTGGTTTGTTAAATAGCTATTGGGCTTATTGGCTACCCGCAGGCGCTAACGCGTTTTATTTATTGCTGCTGAGGAATTTCTTCGGCGAAATCCATAAGGAACTGTTCGAATCGGCCAGAATAGACGGCGCTTCGGAGTTAAGATGCTTCGCGGGTATTGCGATTCCTTTATCCGTTCCGATATTAGTTACCCTTGTGTTGCTGGGTTTCTCGACGACCTGGAACGATTTTTATTGGGCTAGCTTGGTTATGCAAGAAGACATGCTTCCTCTGGCTGCCGCGATTTATACGAAGATCATCTACCCGGGCTCGACAATCAATTGGAACGTACGATTCGCTATTCTGACCATGACATTGTTGCCGCCTGCCGTCGTCTTTTTATTTTTCCAAAAGTACATTATCCGCGGACTGAGTCTTGGAGCGGTTAAAGGGTAATCACCTTTACCGCTTTTTCATATTTACAAAGTAGATTGAAAGCGTTATTATGATAGATGTCTTGTATACAAGTATACTGACAAAGCATGAAGGAGGGAGTTGATCGCTTGTGATACGGTATCCTTCCGCTTGGCTGCAGGGCGTTTCACTTGGTGAATCCATTGCATGTGAATTAAGACTGCAATTGATTAGAGGAACGATCCAACCAGGAGAGATTTTATCGGAGAATCGGATTGCGACTGATTTCGGCACGAGCAGATCGCCGGTCAGGGAAGCGATGAAAACGCTGGCAAATGAAGGTGTCATTCGTTTGGAACGTATGGGAGCGGTCGTGCTGGGATTAAGCTTAGAAGATGTCGAAGAGCTGTACGATGTGCGGTTTTTGATCGAGAGCTTCGCCCAACAGCGATTGGCCGAGGGCCATCATGACTCGTTATTCGCACGTCTCCAACAGATGATCGACAAAATGGAGTTGGCCGTAAAACATCAAGATATCGTGGATTTTTCCTATCAGGACTTCTGCTTCCACGAGGCCATGATCAAGCAGGCCGGACATACTCGTATATGGCATTTATGGAAAAGCATCCACAACCTCGTTCTAACCGTGATGCTGATCACCACCGAAGAAGTATTTTCCGAAGGAGAACCTAAATTGATTGCCGTCATCGACAAACATCGGAAGATTCTACAGGGGCTGCAATCCAAGGATGCCAAAGTGATTCAGGGCGTAGTGGAGGAGTATTTCGCGGATTCCCGCAATACGCTTCATAAAAGCCTGCTTTAAAGTCGTACAAGCTCAGAAGAACTTGAAAATGCGTTAAAGTTGTCGACAAGTATACAGTATGCACTTTTGTTTTTACAACCAGAAACAGGGAATGCTTGGATTGAGCGTTTCCGTCAACTTGGGAGGAATAACCGTGACTACGATTTTTGGGCTTAGCCATAATGCCACCTTGCTATTTTGGACATTGATTTGCATTGTTTTTCTAGTCGTGCTCATCGCCAAGTTCAAATGGAATCCTTTTGTGACACTCATGATTTCGGCTTTGGGGTTGGGCCTTCTTGCAGGGATGGCTCCTCCGGACGTAATTAAAGCGGTAACGAGCGGCTTAGGCGGAACGTTAGGCACAATCGCAATCGTCATCGGGCTGGGCACCATGCTGGGCAAGATGATGGCGGAATCGGGCGGGGCGGAGCGTATCGCCACAACACTCGTCAATAAGTTCGGGGAAAAAAGAGTGCATTGGGCGATGATGGTTGTCGGATTTATCGTAGGAATTCCGGTGTTTTTTGAAGTGGGCGTCATCTTGCTGATTCCGATCATCTTTACCGTCGCCCGTAAAACCAAAATGTCGCTGCTGCAAATTGGCATTCCGATTTTGGCCGGTCTTTCTACCGTCCACGGTCTGGTTCCGCCGCATCCGGCACCCATGATCGCCATCGAAGCGTATCATGCCGATTTGGGCACAACGATTCTGTACTCCATTCTGATCGGATTGCCGACAGCCATCATTGCCGGACCCCTTTTCGGTAAATTTATCGGCAAACGCATTCAAGTTCAGCCGCCTGCCAAACTCGAGGAACAGTTCGCGGCCAAGAGCAACCGTGAGCTTCCGAGTTTCGGGATTACGCTGTTTACGATTTTGCTTCCTGTGATTCTGATGCTGATCGGTTCCATAGCCAATATTATCGATCCGCAAGCCACCAGCCAATGGACGGTACTCGCTGAGTTTATCGGCCATGAAATCATCGCTCTTCTGATAGCCGCGGTATTTGCGTTTTTCTCTCTCGGTTTTGCAAGAGGGTTCACCAAAGAAGAAGTGTCGCGGTTTACGAGTGAATGCTTGGCGCCTACAGCCACCATCATCTTGATTATCGGAGGCGGCGGAGCGTTTAAGCAGGTGCTGATCAACAGCGGGGTAGGAACGGCCATTGGGGAAATGGCGACCCAAGCCCATGTGAATCTGATATTGTTCGCTTGGTTAGCGGCCGCACTGATTCGGGTCGCGACCGGTTCGGCCACCGTTGCCATGACGACGGCTGCCGGCATTGTCACGCCTGTCCTTGCTCTTAATCCCGGTACGAACGTAGAGCTTGTCGTGTTGGCCACCGGTGCGGGGTCACTCGTGCTGTCGCATGTGAACGATGCCGGCTTCTGGATGGTCAAGGAATTTTTCAATATGACCGTGCCGCAAACCTTGAAATCATGGACCGCCATGGAAACGATCCTGTCCGTCACCGCATTGATTTTCATCCTGATCCTTAGTACGGTAATGTAAGGCGGGACAGCAAGTGCGAAAGAAGGTTATCATTTGAGCAGCAACTCTTACATGATTGGCGTGGATATCGGCACAACGAGCACGAAAGCGGTGTTGTTTGAAGACAACGGCAAGGTGATCGCCCAGGCGAACGAAGGGTATCCGCTATTCACACCGAAATCTTCGATCGCGGAACAGGACCCGGATCAAATCTTCCAGGCCGTCATTCAAACCGTAAAGCAAGTCGTCGCACAAACAGCTGTTCGGCCCGAACAGCTGTTGTTCCTGTCGTTCAGCTCTGCGATGCATAGCATAATAGCCGTGGATGCCGATGGAAAACCGTTAACGAAATGCATCACTTGGGCAGACAACCGCAGTGCAGAGTGGTCCGATCGGTTAAAGCGGGACATGAACGGACATGAGCTTTATTTGCGGACAGGCACGCCGATTCACCCGATGTCCCCGATCACCAAGCTGATGTGGCTTAGGCACGATTTTCCGGAAGTGTTCCAAAAAACGGCCAAATTCATTTCGATAAAAGAGTATGTTTTCGCCAAATTGTTCCGTGAATATGTCGTAGACTATTCGATCGCTTCTTGTACCGGTTTGTTTAATCTCGAACAGTTAAATTGGGACGAAGAAGCACTCCGAATAGCCGGAATCTCGTCCCATCAACTATCCGCTCTTGTGCCCACTACACATGTGATGCAAGGTTTGCAACCGATATATGCAGAAGAAATGGGGCTGGAGGAAACGACCCGATTCGTCGTCGGAGCCAGTGACGGCGTTCTCTCGAATTTGGGCGTGGGCGCAATTGAACCTGGCGTTGTGGCGGCGACCATTGGCACGAGCGGTGCCATTCGAACGGTAGTCGACCGGCCATTAACCGATCCGAAAGGAAGGACCTTCTGTTACGCCTTAACCGAGCGGCATTGGGTCATCGGAGGGCCGGTCAACAATGGCGGGATGCTGTTCCGATGGGTGCGGGATGAATTGGCCGCATCCGAAATCGATACGGCCAAGCGCCTTGGGCTGGATGCTTATGATTTGTTGAATCGGATGGCGGAGAGGGTTCGGCCGGGTTCAGACGGATTACTTTTTCACCCCTATATGACGGGTGAACGGGCGCCTTTATGGAATGCCAACGCACGCGGCTCCTTCTTTGGTTTGACGATGCACCACGGGAAGGAGCATATGATTCGCGCCGTCCTCGAAGGGGTTATTTTTAACCTGTATACCGTGCTTTTGGCGATGGAGGAACAGATCGGCCGACCTACGAGGATTCAGGCCACCGGCGGATTCGCCCGTTCCCCGTTATGGCGGCAAATGATGGCGGATATTTTCGATCAAACCGTCGTTATTCCCGAGAGCTTCGAAAGCTCCTGTCTGGGGGCCGCGGTGCTGGGTCTGTTTGCAATCGGGCAGGCCGACTCGCTTGACGTCGTTTCGAGCATGATCGGCGCTACCCACGAGCACACACCGAACAAGGAAAACGCATTGATCTATCACGAGCTTTTGCCGATTTTTATTTCGATATCCCGCAAGTTGGAAGAAGAATATGAAGCGATTTCTAGATTCCAACAGAAATATATGTGATATCCTATAGGATATGGATTACATGCGGAAGCAAGGATGGAGCCCTATGGCATTCGGTATCAAAAGAGAAGAGCTTCAGAACTGGAAAGATCAAGTGGCGAAAGGCGAAATTGCGTATTTGACCCATTATTGGCTGGAACCCCGGTTTCCCGGGATCAATACGGTGACCAAAGTGGGCTGTGCGGATCTGGCCCGATTGTCCGACTGGTGTATCGCCAACGGATTGAACCCCAAATATATTCACCGTCGTCAGCCTTTTCCTCATTTTGACTTGATCGGTTCTAAACAAAAAGAAATTTTGGACCGTGAACGGCTGTGGCACCAGATGAGAAAGTTCGGGATGATGAAATAGAAGACCCAGTTGGACGGTGAGCCGTTTGAAGCATTTAACTGGACTCGAGTTTCCAGGTATCGGATTTTCTGCCGTGATGGTCGGTTACGGAATTTTCTACGTTTTGTTTTTCACCGTTGTCATCCTCATGCTAAACAAATGGAAAGATAATCCGACGCGCCAAACTTATTCCCGTTCTGTCCCGATCGCTTTATTTGCCGGTATTTTTATGATCAGGTTGGCGTGCGCTCCCCTTATGTCGGGTCATCCCATCGATTTTAAAGACTTTGAGGCATGGGCATCTCATGCGTATTCTGGCGGACTGCCTTACTTTTATGGCCGCCATATCTTCGCGGATTATCCGCCGGGTTATGTGTATGTCCTGTATGTGATAGGCTTCATTCGGCATATGTTCGGATGGGGCTTTCATAACCCGGCTACGATTACGCTCATCAAATTGCCTGCGATAACGGCCGATTTAATAACAGGAGTCGCCATCTATCGGCTGGCCAAGCGGCAGCTGGGGGATCGCGAGGCGTCGGCTCTCGCGGCCCTCTATCTGCTGAATCCGGCCATTCTAGTGAACTCTACGGTTTGGGCGCAGGTTGACTCGGTTTTTACGCTGTTTCTTCTGTTCATGGTGCTGGCTCTGACGGCAAGAAAGCTGCCGGCCGCGGCCATCTGTTTTGCGATTGCTGTGCTGATCAAGCCGCAAAGCCTCGTCTTCGCTCCCTTGCTGCTCTTCGCGCTGATCGAACGGAAGAGCTGGAAATTGTGGTTGTATTCCCTGCTTTACGGCTTGGCGGCATTTGTTCTCCTCTTAATTCCCTTCTCTCTTTACCGGAATCCTTTGTGGATTGTTGATCAATATCGTTCCATGTTCGGCATGTATCCTTATGCGTCCTTGAACGCTTTTAATCTTTATGCATTATTGGGAGCCAATGGACTGCCGGACAGCATAAAATGGCTTGATATCCCCTATAAGCATTGGGATATTCTCGTGATTATGATCGTTCTTGCCCTATCCGCGTTTCTGTTTTCCCAAAGCAAAGATAAGATCAGGTATTCCTATCTTGGAATGCTCATCGTCATCCTTGTGTTTATGTTCAAAACCGGGATGCACGAGAGGTATGATTATCCGGCACTGGTGCTTGCTTTCCTCAGTTTCTTACAACGCAAGGACAATCGGATCTTGTACTTGTTTGCAGGGCTTAGCTTGGCACACTTTGCTAATGTGGCCTACGTGCTTCGCTGGAGCCTGAACGGTAAATACTTGATAGCGAATCACGATGAGATCATGCTGCTTGTTTCTCTGGCGAACCTTATTATTGCCGTTTATGCATTGAAACTGGCATTTGAGCTCCTCCTCCATCGCAAGAAGCAGGCTGTATTTCCGAATGTTCGGTTGTAGGAAGACATCCATTCCTGTCGAACATTCTGGTGCGCTCCTGTATAATGGGAAGGACAAGATCGGCATGGAGGGACATCAGCTTGGCACAGTTGTATTATAAATATGGCACCATGAACAGCGGTAAGTCCTTTGAAATCATTAAGGTGGCTCATAACTACGAGGAGCAGGGGAAGCCGGTTCTTTTGTTCACACCTTCGATCGACACTCGCAACGGATCCAACCGAATCGGTTCCCGGGCCGGTTTTACGCGAGAAGCGATACCCGTGGGTGAACACACCAATCTATACGAGAGCGTGAAAGCTGAGCTGTCGGGCCGCCGCTATTATTGCATATTGGTGGACGAGGCCCAATGGCTGAAGAAGCACCATGTGTTGGAACTGGCTCGAGTCGTCGATGAATTGAATGTTCCGGTCATGGCGTTCGGACTCAAAAACGATTTTGCGAATCAACTGTTCGAAGGCAGCTATAACCTGCTGATTTATGCGGACAAGATTGAAGAGATCAAGACGATCTGCTGGTACTGTGACCGCAAGGCAACGATGGTCATCCGGTTTAAGGATGGAGTCCCGGTGAACGTGGGAGAACAAATTCAAGTGGGCGGGGATGAAAGTTACAAGCCGGTCTGCCGCCGTTGTTACCACGATGCGTTCGCGCCAAGTTCAGAATAAAGTACCGCAGGGAATGGAAAACTCCGGAGATGAGTCCGGAGTTTTTCTGTTCTTCCGGTTTTGTCCTTTTTAAAATGTTTAAAAGAGTGATAACATACAGGTAATATGGGCATTACAATCGGTTAACAAAGGAAGGGTTTTTGTTTGAAATCCAACTTGCTCTCGAGACTTCATTGGCCACAGCCCTTTTTTATCATATCGATTATTTTGTTTCTGAAGCTCATCCTTCTCCGTTACTTCTTTTTTGATGGAGTCGCTTGGGACCGGCTGGCCTCGGATGCGGCATCGCTGCTGTTTATCGTATGTTTGTTCGAATTGGTCACACCCGCCAGGTGGAAGAAATACGTGTTCTGGACGCTGAATATCGTCGTCTCGATGCTGTTCTTCTCTTCCACCTTGTATTTTGAGCATTTCGGTACTGTTCCGACCTATACGGCACTGTATGAGTTGAAGCAAGTGATGGGTGTCAAAGACAGCGTCAAAGCGACTATCCAAATCAGCAATTACGCTTTTTTCCTGGACATTGTCGTCGCCGCGGTCGGATGGATTGCTTTCCGGATCGCCGGCATTCGTCTTCCGGCCGGCAGAAGTGTCGGCCGCGCTTGGAATCTCGGAATTGCAGCCGTCGCCATGGTGGGATTGGTTGCATCGACCATGTATATTCGCGATGCCAAATCGATCGAGAACGAGCTGGCTCAGGCAGAAAACGTCGGTTTTTTTAATTTCCAAGTATCCGCGGCGCTTAAGGCGAAGCAAACGGTCTCGCTGGGCAAAATTGACCCGGTCCAGTTAAATAAAGACATAAAGCAATTGCAAAGTGCGGATCCGGATGTGAAAATGATTGCCGAAAAAGCGCCCGCCGCTTTCGGCTCCATGAAAGGCAAGAACCTGGTCATCGTCCAGATGGAAGCTTTCCAAAACTTCCCGATCCATTTGCAACTGAATGGTCAAGTGTTGACGCCTGTTCTGAACGGAATGGCGGACGAAGGGTACTACTTCCCGCATTTTTTTCAGCAGATCGGACAGGGGAATACAGCGGACGCCGAGTTCATGTCCAACACGTCAATCTACCCAACCGCCAAAATCGCGATGTCGACGGGTTATGGCGATCGCGCGATCCCGAGTCTTCCGAAGCTGCTTGAGCAACGTGGATACGAAGCGGACACGTTCCATGTCAATGACGTGAAGTTCTGGGATCGCGATAAATTGTATCCCGCTCTTGGTTTCAACCAATATTTTGATAAGCCGTCCTTCCAAAACGATCATTTTAACGGGTTCGGCGCTTCCGATGAAGAATTATACCGGGTAGCCGTCCAACACATGGTGCAAATGAAAAACGCGAAAAAGCCGTTTTATTTCCAACTGATTACGGCATCCAGCCATCACCCGTTTAAAATCCCCGCCGACAAACAGTGGCTGAATCTTCCGGCCAATATTCAAGGAACACAGCTTGGCGATTATCTCCAAGCCGTTCATTATACCGACTACGCCGTCGGTAAGCTGATCGAGCAGTTGAAAGCCAATGGTCTGTACGACAAGACGGTAATCGTTTTGTACGGCGACCATTTTGGGCTTCAGCCGCAGGATAATAAACCGGAAGACGTAAGCGCCAAGCTGGGAATTACCTATCAGGAACGAATATCCCGGTTCAATATTCCGCTCATCATCCACGCTGCCGGCACCAGTCCGCATAAAGTGATCAAAACAGTCGGTGGTCAATTGGATATTATGCCGACAGTCGCCAACTTGCTTGGCGTATCGCTCAAAGACGAGAAATACTCGGCGTTCGGACACGACTTGCTGAACACAGAGCTCAACGTGTTCGGCATGCGATATTATTTGCCGACCGGGTCGTTTTTCAACAACGATATCCTGTTTGTTCCGGGCAAAAGCTTCGAAGATGGTACGGCGGTCTCGCTGGACACATTGCAACCGATATCCGACTTTTCGGCTTATAAGCCCGATTACGATTACGTATTGAAGCTCATGGGGCTCTCGGATCAATTTGTTCAGTCTTTGCCTTATCGAAAATAAAACAAGCGTCCTCTCGAACGGCTGATGCCGGCGAGAGGACGCTTTGTTGATTCAAGACGGCAGGGTCGATTCGAAATCGCGCTGCAGCCTTCGGGTGACCGGCCCGGGTGAGCCATCGCCGATCGGATGCCCGTCCACGTTCACAATCGGCATCACTTCAATGGTGGTGCCGGTCTGGAACACTTCGTCCGCGTCCCGTAGTTCAGATAGCGTAAACGGACGCTCTTCCACAGGAATCTCGGAGGCCGCTGCGAGCCGAAGAACGACGGCACGGGTGACGCCGTGAAGGATCCGTTTGTCCGCGGGATGGGTGATCAAGCGTCCCGACAAGACGATCATCACGTTCGAGGCGCTGCACTCGGTAACAAGGCCGTCCCGGTGAAGGATGGCATCGTCCGCTCCGCGATCGACAGCCTCTTGCTTGGCCAAGACATTCGCGAGCAGATTCAGGGTCTTATAATCGCAGTGCCGCCAACGGATGTCTTCGGCGGTCACCGCCCGGACTCCGGTTTCCATCTGGGTTACAGGACGCTTCATCGGATTGCAGTGCGCCATCACGACGGGGGAGCCTTCTTTGGGGAACAGATGGTTGCGTGGAGCGATACCTCGTGTGATTTGGATATAGAGGGTTCCTTCAGTTAAAGAGTTGCGTTCGACAAGTTCGTTTAGTCGCATATGCAACTCGTCTACCGAATAGGGCAGAGGTATGCGCACACCTGCCGCGCTTTTTTGGAGGCGCTCATAATGAAGTTCGGCCTCGTATAGCTGTCCGCCATAGATCCGGAACATTTCATATATACCGTCCCCGAAGAAGTAACCCCTGTCGTCCGGAGAAACCCGTATCTCCTCCTTGGGCAGAAATTGATTTTGATACCAGTAGATGGACATCCAGGTATGGCCTCCCTTCATGACTCTGTCGTTTCGTGTATTCGACGGCCCGGTCCGTAATCCTTCTTGACGGTAACTCGTTAACGGCGTGATAATAGGGGAAAAAAACGGGAGCCGTAGAAATGGATATTTTTGTTCATATTTTGACACACAACGTTCTTCCGTTAACGATCCTGATCAGCGTCGGAATGGTGATGGAGAGGGTGTTCAAGCTCGATATCAAAACCTTGTCGAAGCTGAATTTTTATGTATTTTCTCCGGCCGTGATGTTCGAGCTGCTGCTTCACACGGCGATTTCTCTTCGACTGTTCGGGCAAGTAATGCTCTTTTTCTTTCTGTTCATGGCTGTGCAATATGCGATTCTCGAGGTGGTCATTCGGACCCGCAAATATGAGGGCGGCATGAAAAGCGCGATGCGCAACAGCGTATTATTTTACAACAGCGCCAATTACGGCATTCCGATCAATCAGCTCGCTTTCTCGGGCAACCCGGTTTCGCTGGCGGTGCAAGTGCTCATTATGATGATGCAATCGCTGGTCCCGAACACCTACGGCATCTACAATGTCAACGCACACAAGGCGGAATGGAGGCACATCCTTCGCATCATCCTGACGATGCCGGTCATTTATGTCATTCCGGCAGGGCTTTTGATGCGCGCCTTTCACATTCCGATTCCACAGTTTGTGGATACCCCCATCGCTTATTTGTCTAATGCTTTCATCGGCACCGCGCTCGTCACGCTTGGCGTGCAGCTCGGCGGCATGAAATGGACTTTTGAAAGATCGGCAGCTTGGGATGTGGGTCTGTCGGTTTTCTTGCGGCTCGCCGTAGGACCGCTTATTGCCTGGCTTCTCGTCATGGTACTCGGATTAAAAGGGATTACGGCGCCCGCCTTGATCGTATCCTCTGCGGTTCCAACCTCTCTTAGCAGCGTGCTGCTTGCGGTGGAATTCGACAACGAGCCGGAGTTCGCTTCCCAGACGGTTCTTGTGTCTACCGTCCTTAGCATTCTTAGTGTAACCGCGGTTATTTACGTGCTTCCGGCCTAATCGGCGGATCGGTCTTCGGAATTGCCGTCCGGGAGATTTGCAACCGACCGTCTGATGATCAGCTCACCCGGCAGCACAATTTTTTTCCATGGGCCGGAACCTTCGCGGTCTTGGATTCGTTCGATCAACATCTGCATGCCCATGTAACCGAACTGATAAGCTTGCTGAGCGAACACGGTCAAGAAGGGATCTACCTCCGAGTAAGGGCCGAGGTCGTCGAAGCAAACGAGCGAGACTTCATCCGGCACGGAAATCCCCCGTTTGCGGAGCACGCGTATGACCTCAACGGCGAGCACGTTGTTTCCTGCAACGATGGCGGTCGGCAGAAGGCTCATGCCATCCAGCCAGGCTTCTATGCCGGAGAGGTCGGATTGAGGGCCGAAGCTCGTTTCATATACATATCCTTCCTCCCCAGGAAGGTCGCTGAGCTTCATCGCTTCCTGATAACCCTGAAGCCGTAAACGGGCACTGGATACGGAGGGGGATCCGTTGATCAGCGCGATTCTCCGGTGGCCGCGGGCCGCCAAGTGCTGAGCGAGACGGCGTCCGCCTTCTTTGCTGTCCCCCAGCACGACATCGCATTCGATCCCGGGCACTTCCCGATCCAGCAATACGAAAGGCACTTTATGCCGGCGCAGCGTCTCCAAGTGAGGGAGAGAAGGGTCGCCGGCCGGCGCGATCAGCACTCCGTCCGCGCGCGTCATCAGAATCGTCGTGATATATTCGTCTTCTTTGTCCAGGTTTTCGTCGCTGTTGCCGAACAGCAGACGGAATCCGTTTTTGTTGGCGGCGTCTTCGGCGCCCCGGGCAAGCGTCGTATAGAACGGGTTGTTGATGTCGGTAATGAGCAGGAACAAAATGCGGGTTTGGTGCAGCACGAGACTGCGCGCCGTCTGATTGGGCACGTAACCCAGCTGTTCCATGATTCGTTTCACTTTCGCCCGGGTTTTGTCGCTGATTTTGCCGGTGTTATTGATAACCCTGGATACCGTCATGGCGGAAACGCCGGCCTGGGCGGCGATGTCATAAATCGTGACCAAGATAAGCTGCTCCTTCTTGTCGAATCATTGTTTTCATCTTACCGGACACCGGGATTGACAGCAACACGTTTCCTTGATAAGTTGATGTTACCGATAACATTTTAGCGCTTTCATGATACAATAATTCCAGTTGGAGGGATTCGAACATGGCGGATGTACAAACCCGTTGGCTTGGTGGATTTCCCAAGATCGGCATTCGGCCGACCATTGATGGACGTCGCAAAGGTGTGCGCGAGTCGCTGGAAGACCAGACGATGAACATGGCCAAAGCGACGGCAAAGCTGCTTTCCGAAAGCTTGCGTTATCCGGATGGGTCGACGGTGGAATGCGTCATCGCCGACTCTTGCATCGGCGGAGTAGCGGAATCAGCCGCTTGTGCGGACAAATTCGCCAAATCCGGTGTCGGTGTATCGATCACGGTAACGCCTTGTTGGTGTTATGGAACGGAGACGATGGACACGGATCCTTCGATTCCGAAGGCGGTTTGGGGCTTTAACGGCACGGAGCGTCCAGGTGCGGTTTATTTGGCAGCCGTGTTGGCCGGCTATGCGCAAAAAGGTTTGCCTGCGTTCGGAATTTACGGCGAACACGTCCAGGACGCCGGAGACACCACGGTCCCGGACGATGTCCGGGGCAAACTGCTCGCTTTTGCGAAAGCCGGTCTTGCCGTTGCGATCATGCGGGGCAAATCCTACTTGTCCATGGGTTCCGTCTCCATGGGGATCGCGGGGTCCATCGTGAATGATGCCCTGTTCCAAGAGTATTTCGGCATGCGCAACGAATATATCGACATGTCTGAATTTGTCCGGCGGATGGAGGAAGGCATCTACGATCCGGCCGAATACGAGCGGGCGCTTAAGTGGGTGAAACAGAACTGTCCGGAAGGTCAAGACAACAACCCGGCGCATCTTCAGACTTCCCGTCAACGCAAAGACAAAGACTGGGAGACGGTTGTCAAAATGACGATCATCGCCCGCGATCTGATGGTCGGCAACCCGCGGCTTGCCGAGATCGGGTTCGGCGAGGAGGCGCTTGGCCACCATGCGATCGTCTCCGGATTCCAAGGGCAGCGCCAGTGGACCGATCATTTTCCGAACGGCGACTTTCTGGAGGCCATTCTCAATTCTTCGTTCGACTGGAACGGCATTCGCGCCCCTTATATCGTCGCTACCGAGAATGACAGCCTCAACGGGGCGTCCATGTTGCTGGGTTATTTACTGACGAACACGGCCCAAATTTTTGCCGATGTCCGCACGTATTGGAGTCCGGATTCCGTGAAACGGGTGACCGGGCATCAACTGACGGGCGTAGCTTCAGGCGGCATTCTGCATCTGATCAATTCTGGCCCGGCCACGCTGGACGGAACGGGAGAGCAGATCAGAGACGGCAAGCCGGTCATGAAGCCGTTCT
>JAQBPQ010000147.1 GCA_028287445.1 Cohnella sp. | reverse complement strand
ACCGGTCTGCTGACGGCGATTGCCACATTTACATTCGTCGAGCTGTTTGACACGTTCGGCACGTTGGTCGGTACAGCCAACCGCGCCGGTTTCTTCAAAAATAAAGAGCAAGGCACCAAGCTGGTCGGTAAAGCGATGCTGGTCGATGCGGTTGCGGTAAGCGGCGGTGCGATGCTGGGAACCAGCACGATCACGGCTTTCGTGGAGAGCTCCGCGGGAATCGCGGAGGGCGGCCGTTCCGGTCTGACCTCGCTCACGACCGGTATATTGTTCCTGTTGTCGCTGTTCCTGGCGCCGATCGCGCTGCTCATTCCTTCCCCGGCTACGAGTGCTGCCCTCATCATCGTCGGCGTGCTCATGGTGCAATCGGTCAAGGAAATCGACTTCTCTGATTTCGTTTTGGCGATTCCGGCATTTTTGACGATCGTCATGATGCCTTTCACTTACAACATTGCAAACGGCATTTCGTTCGGCATCGTGGCGTATGTGCTGCTGGCCGCCGTAGCGAACTTGTTCCGCGGCAGCAAATACAAAATTCACTGGCTGATGTGGATTTTGTTCGTTCTCGTCATTGCTCGTTATCTGTTCATCGCCGGAGAATGATCTTTCGCCCTAACACGAATAGCATTTGATCCCGATAACAATCCCGTTTCACTTTCCGCAGAGGGAGGTGGTGCGGGATTTTTTATGAAAACTGACCAAAAACCGAACGTTTTGAATTATTTTCTGTTAAAGTGTTCGTCTTTGTGGTTTGACATCGGGGAGTAAATTGGGGTAAACTTAAAAGCATATTACGCGTATAAACTCGGGAATCGGCCCGAACGTCTCTACCCGGAAACCTTAATTTCCGGACTACGCGGCAACTTGTCCAAGGAATGGCCCAGCATCGCGCGGAGGAATCGATCCGGGCTTTCTGTTGTCGTTGCTTGGCACGTTTTGCCTGTATGGGAGAAGAGCGAGGGTCGATGGGGTAAGATTAAATATACCCGTCGTCCTTTTTTTGTGGGAATAATGAAGGAAAGTCAAACAGGTGCGGGGGAAGGGTGGAACCATGACGGTACTTGTCGGCGTCATCATGGGAAGCGTTTCGGATTGGGAAACGATGAGGAAAACCTGCGACGTGTTGGATGAGCTGAACGTTCCGTATGAGAAAAAAGTGCTGTCGGCACACCGGACGCCGGATCAGATGTTCGAATATGCGGCCGCTGCCGCCTTGCGCGGCTTAAAGGTGATCGTCGCCGGTGCCGGTGGCGCTGCGCATTTGCCGGGCATGGTGGCGGCTAAAACGGTTTTACCCGTCATCGGCGTCCCCGTTCAATCGAAGGCTTTGAACGGACTTGACTCGTTATTGTCCATCGTCCAAATGCCTGCAGGCATTCCGGTTGCCACCGTTGCGATCGGACACGCTGGCGCAGCGAATGCCGGCTTACTGGCGGCGCAGATCATCGGTGCTTTCGATCCGCGATTGCAAGCCCGGATCACGGCCCGTCGGGAGCGGATCACGAAAGATGTCCTGGAGAGTGGGGAGCTGACATGACCCCTCGGACGATCTTGCCGGGTGCGACGATCGGCGTGCTCGGCGGAGGCCAATTGGGCCGGATGATGGCGCACGCCGGAAACCGGC
This sequence comes from Cohnella sp., assembly GCA_028287445.1. Taxonomy (GTDB): domain Bacteria; phylum Bacillota; class Bacilli; order Paenibacillales; family Paenibacillaceae; genus Cohnella. The sequence goes on along the minus strand of JAQBPQ010000147.1, from coordinate 6,914 downwards.
TGGGCTACAAGTTCGTGACGCTGGATCCGACACCGGATTCCCCCTGTGGCCAGACCGCGCGCCAAATCGTGGCCGGATATGGCGACCAGGTTGCGGCTCGCGAATTGGCGGCCTTATCCGATGTGATCACCTACGAATTCGAGAATGTGGACGCGGAAGTGGCGGCGATGCTTGAGAAGGAATCGTACGTGCCCCAAGGCAGCACACTTCTATATACGACGCAGCATCGAATACGCGAGAAACGTGCCGTAGAAGCGGCGGGCGCCCGGGTGGCGCCTTATGCGGAAATCGCTGGTTTGAATAAATTGCGGGAAGCGGCCAAGCGTCTCGGACTTCCGGCCGTGTTGAAGACGGCGACGGGCGGTTATGACGGCAGAGGGCAGTGGGTGCTTCGATCCGACGCTGATCTGGAGCCGGCTTGGCGAGAAGCGTCCCAAGCCGGCACAGAGTTGGTGCTGGAAAAGTTCATTGTTTTCGAGAAGGAAATTTCGGTCATCGCGGCGAGGCGGCCGTCCGGAGAAATCATCACGTTCCCGCCGGCTGAAAATGTTCACGTTCATAATATTTTGCACTTATCGATCGTTCCCGCACGAATTTCCGATACGGTGAGGTCGGAAGCGGAGAGATTGGCGCTTTCGATCGCAGAGAGACTCGGCGTTGTCGGTTTGATCGCCGTCGAGATGTTCCTGGCTTCCGACGGCACACTGTATGTGAACGAATTGGCGCCGAGGCCGCACAATTCCGGCCATTATACGATGGAAGCCTGCCGGACGTCGCAGTTCGAGCAGCACGTGAGGGCCATTTGTGATTTGCCGCTTGGCGACACCTCGTTGTTGACGCCTGTTGTGATGGCGAACGTGCTCGGGGAGCATGTGGAACCGCTCTTGCGGTGGATGTCATCGGTCGATGAAGAAGCACAGGAGCTCGGCGTAGAGCCCAAGGTTCATCTGTACGGCAAAGCGGAAGCGAAACACGGACGTAAAATGGGACACGTCAACGTGCTTGCCCCCGACACGGAGGCGGCAATTGCGTGGATCTCCCAATCCGATATTTGGAGGGCAAATCCGACATGATCGAACGTTACAGCCGCCCGGAAATGCGATCCGTCTGGACGGAACAAAACAAGTTTCAAGCCTGGTTGGAAGTGGAGCTTTGTGCTTGTGAAGCTTGGTCCGAGCTCGGACATATTCCGAAAGAAGAAACAGCAGAGCTGCGCAAAAATGCGAAGTTTGACATCGACCGGATTTACGAGATTGAACAGGAGACCCGACACGATGTGATCGCCTTCACCCGTGCGGTATCCGAAAGCCTTGGGCCGGAGCGCAAATGGGTGCATTACGGACTTACGTCGACGGACGTCGTCGACACGGCACTTGGTTATTTGCTTCTTCAGGCGAATGTGATTTTGAAAAAGGATCTCGAGAATTTCATTGCCATCCTTCGTGATCAGGCGGTTCGTTACAAAGACACGCAAATGATGGGACGTACACACGGTGTCCATGCGGAGCCGACGACGTTTGGTTTAAAGCTCGCACTGTGGCACGAGGAAATGAAACGCAACCTGGAGCGGTTCGAGCGAGCGGCGTTCGGTGTGCAATTCGGCAAAATGTCAGGCGCGGTCGGCACCTATGCCAACATCGACCCGTTCGTAGAGCTATTTGTGTGCCGGAAATTAGGCCTTACGGCGGCACCGATCTCTACGCAAACGCTGCAGCGTGACCGCCACGCGGAATACATGGCCACGCTGGCTTTAATCGCAACTTCTATCGACAAATTCGCAACGGAAATCCGCGGCCTTCAGAAGAGCGAGTTACGCGAAGTGGAAGAACCGTTCGCCAAGGGGCAAAAAGGCTCGTCCGCGATGCCGCACAAACGCAATCCCATCGGATGCGAGAATATGAGCGGACTCTCTCGTGTCATCCGCGGACATATGATATCCGCCTATGAGAACGTGCCGTTGTGGCATGAGCGGGACATCTCGCATTCTTCGGTGGAGCGGATTATTTTGCCTGATGCCACCATGCTCCTCAATTATATGCTGAACCGTTTCGGCAACATTGTGAAAAACTTGACGGTATTCCCGGAGAACATGAAGCGCAATATGCGGAGCACGTACAACGTTCCGTTTTCCGGCCGTGTCATGACCAAGCTCATCGATAAAGGCTTCAGTCGTGAGCAGGCCTATGACACCGTGCAGCCTCGCGCCATGCAGGCGTGGGAGGAACAGCGGGATTTCCGCCAGATCGTGGAATCGACACCCGAAATCATAAGTGCACTGAGCGCCGGGGAGATCGCCGACTGTTTTGATCCGTCGTGGCATCTGAAGCATGTCGATACCATTTTCGAGCGGCTTGGGTTGAAATAAGGGAATGAGGAGGCTGTCATGACCAGGCAAACGGAAGCATTATCTACCGCTGAAGGCCTCATCCATGCTCCGCTGCTCCATAAAGGGAAGGTGCGGGAGTTGTACGATCTTGGCGAGTATCTGTTGATCGTTGTGACGGATCGGATTTCCGCATTCGATTATGTGCTCGATCCGGCGGTGCCGGACAAAGGCCGCGTACTCAATGGGCTCAGCGGCTTTTGGTTTGATCGAACAGCAGATTTGCAGCCCAACCATGTCGTGCATATGGATGTCACTCGGCTTGGAAAGGTGGTGTCGGAGCCGGACAAGCTGGCAGGTCGGATCATGGTCACCCGCAAAGCGCAACGCATCGACATCGAATGTGTGGTGAGAGGATACATCACCGGCGGCGGTTGGAGGCAATATGAAGGGGGCGGCGAGGTGAACGGCATCGCGCTTGCGCCGGGATTGCGCAAGAACGCGAAGCTGGATCAGCCGATCTTCACACCGGCCGGCAAAAACGACATCGGACATGACGAAGATATTTCGTTTGAAGAGATGGAACGCCGCGTGGGTCGCGAGCTCGCGATCGAATTGCGGGAACGGAGTCTCCGACTATATGAGTTTGGCCGCGATTATTGCACAGCGAAGGGAATTATCCTCGCAGATTGCAAGTTCGAATTCGGCCTCATCGATGGGGAAGTGATTTTGATTGATGAATTGTTCACCCCCGATTCCTCCCGTTTCTGGGCGAAAGAGAAGTACGGCCTGGACATCGAGATCGATAGCATGGACAAAGAGCCGGTGCGGCATTTTCTGGCGAATTCCGACTGGGACCAAAACAGCGCGCCGCCTCGGCTGCCGGATCTGGTCGTGGAAGCGACGACGTCCCGGTATCAGGACATTTATCGGCGTTTAACGAAGAACTGATGTTCATTTCCACGTGAAGTGGTGTATCCCTTTCGCTCAGAAGTGACTCCTGGCTTTCCATACAATACAAGGTATCCCTTTCGCTCAGAAGTGACTCCCAGTTTCACTTACCAAACAAGGTATCCCTTAGGCTCAGAATAGGCGTGCTAACAATATTTCTGAGTCAAGGGGACGGCCTGTGCAGCCTGTGAACGGTGCATGTTCCATTCTGATCGAAGGGGATATCCCGCATAGCCGCATAGCGTGTATACGACGCCCATCCATTCTGATCGAAGGGGATAACCCGCTTCGGGCCGGCAGGCCGACACAAGGAGGACAACCCATGAAAGCCAAGGTATATGTGACGATTAAGCAAAATGTGCTCGACCCGCAAGGGAACGCCGTTCAAGGCGCCCTTCACTCGCTCGGCTTCGGCGAAGTTGCCAAGGTGCGTATTGGCAAGTTCATAGAAGTCGAGCTCAATGCGGCCGACCGCGCGCAAGCGGAGCAGCAACTGAAGGCCATGTGCGAGAAACTGCTGGCAAACACCGTCGTCGAAGACTACCGATTCGAACTGGAGGGCTGATGCGCCATGAAATTCGCGGTTCTCGTTTTTCCGGCCTCCAACTGCGACATCGACATGTTCAAAGCGGTCGAAGATACGGTCGGCGAGCCAGTCGAATACGTCTGGCACACGGCTACCGACCTCACGCCGTACGACGTGATTCTGGTTCCCGGCGGATTCTCGTATGGAGATTATTTGCGCTGCGGCGCGATCGCTCAGTTTGCTCCGGTGATGGCGGAATTGCATAAAGCGGTCGAGTCTGGGAAGTTCGTGCTCGGCGTGTGCAACGGTTTTCAAATTCTCACGGAAGCGGGTTTGCTGCCCGGTGCTCTCATTCGCAACAATCGTTTGAAATTTCGCTGTCATCCCGTTGATCTCGTGGTGGAAAACAATCGGACGGCGTTTACGAACGGTTACTGCCAAGGAGAAACGATTCGTATCCCGATCGCTCATGGCGAGGGCAACTACTATTGTGATGAACAGACGCTCGAGCGCCTTAAAACGAATAATCAAATCGTATTTCGTTACCAGGGTGACAATCCGAACGGTTCCGTGGAGAACATCGCCGGCGTTTCCAACGAGCGCGGCAACGTGGTCGGCATGATGCCGCATCCGGAGCGGGCAGTAAGCGAGCTGCTCGGTTCGGCGGATGGGGTTCGCATGTTCACATCAGTTTTGAATGCTTGGAGGGAAAAGAATGGCGCAGCAATTGGCCGCTAAAGAGCCGACCGCCGAACAGATCGCGGATCAGAAAATATACAAGCAATTCGGCGTTTCCGACAGCGAGTACGAGCTCATCTGCGGTTTTCTCGGCCGCAAGCCAAACTATACCGAGGCGGGCGTATTCAGTGTGATGTGGTCGGAGCATTGCGCGTACAAAAACTCCAAGCCGTTGCTGAGGCGTTTCCCGACAACCGGTCCGCGTGTCCTGATGGGTCCCGGCGAAGGCGCAGGCATCGTCGACATCGGCGATAATCAAGCCGTCGTTTTCAAAATCGAGTCGCACAATCACCCGTCTGCGGTAGAGCCCTATCAAGGAGCTGCGACAGGTGTAGGCGGGATCATTCGCGATATTTTCTCAATGGGTGCGCGCCCGGTGGCATTGCTCAATTCTCTGCGTTTCGGCAAACTCGACAATGAGCGGGTACGTTACCTGTTCTCTCACGTCGTGAGCGGAATTGCCGGTTATGGCAACTGTGTCGGAATCCCGACAGTCGCCGGTGAAATCATGTTTGATGAAGCATACGAGGGAAATCCGCTCGTCAACGCCATGTGCGTCGGCCTTATCGATCACGATAAAATTCAGCGAGGCGTGGCCAAAGGCGTCGGTAACCCGGTGTTTTACGTCGGTCCGGCGACCGGCCGAGACGGTATCCACGGCGCGACTTTCGCATCGGAGGATCTGTCGGTTGCCTCCGAAGCGAAGCGTTCGGCGGTACAAGTAGGCGATCCGTTCATGGAGAAGCTGGTGATGGAAGCGACACTTGAGCTGATTGATTCCGGCATCGTACTGGGCATCCAGGACATGGGCGCAGCAGGCCTCACCTGCTCCAGCGCCGAGATGGCCAGCAAAGCCGGCAACGGCATGGAATTGTATCTCGACGAAGTCCCGCAGCGCGAAGACGGCATGACCGCCTACGAGATGATGCTGTCGGAGTCCCAGGAGCGTATGCTGTTCGTAACTGAGCCGAAGCATGAGGCGCAAGCGAAAGCGATTTTCGAACGTTGGGGCCTGCACTGTGCCAAAGTCGGCAAAGTGACCGATGACGGACGCCTCCGTTTGTTTCATCAAGGCGGGCAAGTGGCGGACATGCCGGTCAAGGCGCTTGTCGACGACTGTCCGATATACAACAAACCGTCTAAAGTGCCGGATTACTATTTGAAGAACGGCTCGATCGAGACCAACTTGTATGAGCAGGTGCTGGACTTGACGGGTGCTTTGAAAAAAGTGCTCGGATCCCCGTCGCTTGCCAGCAAAGAATGGGTATACAGCCAATATGACTATCAGGTTCGGACTTCCACGGCGGTTGTACCGGGATCGGACGCCGCGGTCGTCACAATTCGCGGCACCCGCAAGGCGCTGGCGATGACGACGGATTGCAACGCCCGTTATGTGTATTTGGATCCGGAAGTCGGCGGCAAGATCGCAGTAGCCGAAGCGGCGCGCAATATCGTGTGCTCCGGCGGCGAACCGCTCGCCATTACGGATAATCTGAATTTCGGCAGCCCGGAGAAGCCGGAAGTGTTCTGGCAAATGGAGAAAGCCGTGGATGGGATGGCGGAAGCTTGCCGTTTGCTCGAGACGCCGGTTATCGGAGGGAACGTGTCGCTGTACAACGAGAACGTCAAAGGCGCGATTTATCCCACGCCGGTTGTCGGCATGGTCGGGCTCGTACACGATGTGGATCACATCACGACTCAAGAGTTCAAAGAGGAAGGCGACGTTATTTTCCTGCTTGGCGATACGAAAGCGGAGATTGGCGGAAGTGAGTTGCAATACGCCGTATTCGGCCTGACGGAAGGCCGCCCGCCGGGAATCGACTTGGACACCGAGCGTCTGCTGCAGATGGCTGTGCTGGGTGCGATCCAGCGAGGACTTGTGGCTTCGGCCCATGACCTGTCCGAGGGAGGACTGGCGGCTGCCTTGGCGGAATCGTGTTTCGGCCGCGGCTTTGGTGCCACGGTGGCATGGACACCAAATCTTCGCCCCGACCTGGCATTGTTCAGCGAAACGCAATCGCGGATTTTACTGTCGGCTAAGCCGGAGCGGGCGGATGAGCTCGCATCTTGGCTGGCGGGGCAAGGTGTGCCGCTACAGCGGCTAGGCAGTGTCGGCGGAAATCGCCTGACGATCAACGTCGCCGGACATACGGCGATCGTTGCGACGGTGTCGGAGCTGCATCAGGAATGGAAGGACGCCATCCCATGCCGGATGAACTGACAACCATCACAAATACGGACGGAATGGGGGGATGACGGTGCAGCGCTTATGGACCGGTGACTACTACAACGAAGGCAACGGGAAAGACGACATTTTCGACAAGTTGAAGGAAGAGTGCGGTGTGTTCGGGGTGTACGGTCATCCCGACGCCGCCA
>JAQBPQ010000143.1 GCA_028287445.1 Cohnella sp. | reverse complement strand
GAAAACATACCGATTGCAACGGTTCAGGTGCCTAAGAGCACTTAAATACTACGTATCTCCTCAGGAAACCGCTCAATCGGGCAATCAGGTGCAGTTTAGCACCTCAGTATGCCATTTGCCCCTGATGATCGAATCTCAAGTGTAAAAGGGCACCTTGCCTGCTCAGCGGGAGCTTACACCAGTGTCTTCAGCACTTTCCAAACTTCCAGCCGGTCTTGAAACCCTCGATATTGAGCCGTGGGGACCGGGCTGGTGGACGGGAGCTTCCGTATCGTCCGGTTGTGAATTTCAGGTGTATGGCCGTGGTGCTTCTTCAACTCCGCGAACGATTTGTTGCCGTTACAGACGATGGTCTCCACTTGCGGAAACCGGCGCAGCAGCGCAGGAATCTCATTGGGAACGACATCTTTGATGGCCGCGTCGAGGCTGCCCTCCCGTTCGCACGCGGCGATTGAATCCCACAATGCGATACGGTGCTCCAAAGCGAAAGCCAGACGAAGGTCATATTCCTCGTCCGGCGTACGGCCGCCGAACAACTCATACAGGATCGGCCAAAAATAATTGCGCGGATGGCCATAATATTGATGAGCTCGCAGCGAGACGATCCCAGGCATGCTCCCCAGTATAAGCAGCTTACTATGCTCATCGATGACAGGCGGAAAAGAATGTACGATCAAGGCGGTCTCCCTCCTTTTGTCTTATTAAGGGTATCAAAATGGGGCCGAATGCCGAATCTGGCATAAATCAAGAAGCCTTGCGACTGTCGAACCCGGTTCGGCGGCCGCAAGGCTTCTCTGCTTTACCCTTCCAGACTCACTTTGGCGCTGCCCAACGGCTGTTCGCCCCATGCAAGCTCCAATTCATCTCCTGCCGCCAGGGAACCGACACCCGCCGGAGTTCCGGTAAACAGGATGTCGCCGGTTCCGAATCCATATCGCACTCCCACAAATTCCGACAACTCCGCGATACCGAACACCATATCTTGGACATTCCCTCGTTGGACCTCTTGTCCATTTAACCGGAGAGTGAAATCACGTTTCGCCAGTTCCGCCGTCCCGGGGAAGGGAAGCCAGCGTCCAAGCGGCGCGGAATTCCGGAAACCTTTGGCTGGCGTCCACGGATGCCCCTTGGCCTTGAGCTGGTCTTGGACGTCTCGCAGCGTTAGGTCGAGACCCACTGTCATATGGGAAAACAAGTCATCCGGAGAGATGCCCCGCTCGAAGGGCCGGGCGGCGGCCAAAACCAGTTCCGCTTCATAATGTACGGCCCCTTGGGTGCCGGGAATGGCGAGAATGCCGTCCGACAGCGAAATCGCCGCGTGGGATGGTTTCAAGAAGATCATCGGCGACGAGGGTACCTCGTTGCCTAACTCGGCGGCGTGCAGCCGGTAGTTGCGTCCAACGCAGAATACGTTACGAATATCCATGATGCGGATTAAGCCTCCTGTCCCATTACGGCCGCCAGCCAGCGATCCGGATAGTTCGAGCAAATCATGATCCGTTCCGGCCGATGAACCAGCCTTTTCAAGTCGCCTGGCTGATTGACGGTCCAAGCCATCACTTCGATGCCGGCATCTTCCGCCTGCAAGAGCAGGTCGCGAGTCAAATGGCGAAACCCTATGGAAAGAAACGAGACGCCGAGAGACTGCAGCGTTGGAATGAGGTCTGGGGGAAAATCGTCGATGATGAGTCCGGTCCGGATCGAGGAATCCTGTTCCTTGACCGCCGTCAATACTTCCGTTCGGAAGGAAGTGAGGACAACGTCATACTCCATGGATCGTGAACGGATCACATCCAGCGTTCTTTCAACGATGTCGGCCGGAAGAGAATCCTCCCCCTTGATCTCCACATTCAGCCGGCAGCGGCCCGCCGTGATGGCTAAAGTTTCGTCCAATGTCGGGATTCCTTCTTTCGCAAAAGAAGGATGAAACCAGCTTCCCGCATCCATTCGCCGCAGTTGTTCCGCCGTGAACTCGGATACCCGTCCCTGCATGCCGGTAGTTCGTTTTAAGGTTGGGTCGTGAATGACAACCGGAATCCGGTCACTTGACAAATGTACATCGAGTTCGATCCATTGTACTGCAGGTTCGCTCATGGCAAGGCGGAACGCGGCCAACGTGTTTTCCGGAGCCCGGCCCGACCATCCACGATGGGCCACGCACGGGTGAAGAGCCAAACGCTGGCCATCGTTTAAGGGCAGCATGGACACCACCTTCTCTTTCAACCATCGTTTTCGGCGATCCCAAAGACGCTTCATACCGTACTTAACGCTTCGCCACAAGGTGCCCGTTCTCCTTCAATACAGCGGCCGTCGATACCAACGTCAGACGGTCCAGCAGCGCCCTGCCGGCCTCTTCGGTCATAGGCGCCGGCTGCGAATTTTTGGCCAACATCGGATGGAGATCAAGTGAACAGCTTCCGTGTTTGTCGCAAGCCGCGGTGAGTACGCCGGTTTCTGCAGTTTTACGAGCGGCCGTTGAGCTGAACACGAAATTGCCCAGACTATACGCGATCCACTTGTCCTTGTAGGATTCAAAACCCTGCAGCACATGCGGATGACTGCCGACGACCAGATCCGCTCCCGCATCCACCAGACGATGGCCCAACTGGATTTGGAATTTGTTCGGCCGATCCGCCCGTTCGATTCCCCAATGAACGAGTATAACGACCAAGTCGGCTTTTTTCTTCGCGGCACGGATGGCTTTCTCCGCTTGCGCCGGGTTGTAGCCATCGGCCAAGCCGGGATGTCGTGCTCCCGCTTTCCATGAGGTCTCCGGCAAAACGCGTGAGATGCCGATGAACGCGACGGTTATGCCCTTGGCTTCAATATAGACGGGAGTAAACGCTTCTGTCTCGTCGTTGCCGGAGCCTACGTGTTTGAGCTTAAGGTCGTCCAGAGCATCCATCGTATCTTGAAGGCCGACCCAGCCATAGTCCAACGTATGATTGTTGGCCAGGGTCAAGACATCAAGGCCCGCATTCTTAAGCGCCGGAAGCGCTGCGGCAGGTCCCCGGAACACGTATAGCTTGTTTTGGGCGGGCGTACCGCGGTTGGTAATTGGCGCTTCGAGGTTGCCGGCGGCGATGTCCGCCGCTTCCAAAAGGCCGCGCGCCTGCCGGTAAGGATAATCGTAGCCGTTTTGTTTCATCAATTGCGCGACATTGGCCGCCGGCAAAATGTCCCCCACAAACGCGAAAGTCACCTGATTGAGATCGCCGCTCGGCTTGACGCCATCGGCCGCAGACTTGTCTTTGCCGCTGGTGCTGCCGGCGGAGGCAGCAGAAGATGCCGTGGACACAGCCGGTAATGTCGGTAGTCCTACTGCCGTTGCTGCCGTTTCTGCCGGTTGTGACGGCTGAGACGGAGCAACTTCGTGTCCGCTTCCGTTAGAGTTTGAACTGGATACGAACCATACGACCGCTGCGACAACTGCAGTGAATAATACCAGATTGAGCGCAACAAGCCGGCGAATCCGACTCTTCGAGCGGGACCGTTGCTGCTGGTGCGTGCGGGTTCTTGAATAAGACATGAATCCGTGTACCTCCGATATCTTCTCCTGCCCGTCATTATATCACAGCCACCCCATTATGAAGTCGAGGACCGAACCGAAAGATAACCCCCCGGTTTGAAAAACGGGATAGTTCGCCTGTGTGACGGGGTCGAGACGGATGTCGGCTTCCTCCCTCACGATAATGGCAATGACGCCGGGGAGCGACAGCAATTCCGTATCCTGCTCACCCCGGAGAAGCAGCAGTTTGGGGAAAACAGCGGATTTGAATCCTTCCAGGATGGTGAAATCCATCCCGCTTGCTTCCATTGCAGCGAGCAATTCCGACAGTGGAGTCGGCTTCTCCCGGATCCACATGGTGCGGGAATCGGACACGAGAGCGGTCGCTTTGGCGCCGGCGTCCCGGTGGCGCCAAGAGTCAGATCCGGGTATGTCCGGCTCGTTATCGTGTGAATCATGCTTGATCGTCCCGATTTTCAGACCCTTGGCGGACAGGAACCGGACGATTTCGGAAACAAGCGTCGTTTTGCCTGCGTTTTTGTAACCGACCACCTGCAGCACTTTCATCCCAAATGTCCCTCCCCAAGCGGGATTGCCGAGACCAACTCTCCCACTTGCAGCCCTTGTTTGAGCGGCGGAATGACCATCAGGCAGTCGGCTTCCACGATCGTTGTCATCAGGCTCGATTGGTCGATTCCCGTGGGCCGGATCCATATCGTTCCGTCCCGAAATTCTGTACGGGCGCGAATGTATCTGGGATAGGCGTTGAGTTTCAGGAACGGCTCCGCCAACCGGGCTTGGAACAGACCACGCTCCGGCTGGCCGGCGCGCAGCATGGCTCGGATAGCCGGAGCGGCGAACAGATGAAATCCGACGAAGCAGGCGCCCGGGTTGCCGGACAGCGCAAGCAGCAGCTTGCCGTCCAGTTCAGCGGCCGTCGTCGGGCTCCCCGGGCGCATGGCGACTTTGTTGAATAAGGTCGTTCCGTTCCAGCGGGACAGGATGTCGACCAGAATATCACCGTCGCCGACAGAGACGCCGCCGGTCGTGGTCACCAGATCATACTCGGCCAGGCCTTGCCGGATCATACGCTCGGTTTGGTCCGCGTCATCGGGCACATGCCCGAGAACGGTCGGTTCAGCGCCGGCCTCCCGCAGCAGGGCGGCGATCATGGCCGCGTTACTGTTGCGGATTTTGCCGGGCACGAGCGGCTCATCCACCGCCAGCAGTTCGCTGCCGGTGGACAGGACGGCGATCCGCGGACGGCGGACAACCGCTGTGTACGCATTGCCGAACGCCGCGAGCAGCGCAATTTCACCGGCACCGATGAGACGTCCGGGCCGGAGCAGGATTTCACCTGTCTGCAGCTCGTCGCCGATTTCAGCCACGTTGCGGCCTTTGGGGATGGATTTGGCGATGCGCACGTAAGTGCGGCCGTCCGTCGCTTCCGGCTCCGTCATTTCCAGCATGACGACGGTGTCCGCTCCATCAGGCAGCATCGCTCCGGTCATGATCCGCGAAGCCTGGCCGGGTCCAACGGTGAAGCTGGGAACAGATCCGGCCGGAAGAGACTCGAGCACTTCGAGCGTGACCGGTTCGTGCGTGACGTCAGCCGGCAAGTCTTCCGCGCGGACGGCATAACCGTCCATGGCCGAACGGCGATACGGCGGGAACGGGTGGGACGCGGCAACCGGCTCGGCGCTGCGTCGGCCCCATGAGTCATTTAAGGCTACCGTTTCCGTCTCAAGCGGCCGGATATAGCTGAGAATTCGACGCCTCGCTTCGTCCGGCGTTACGGCGTGGCGGTGGAAACGGTGAGGCTCCAATGATGAGGTCATTCAGGCAAGCCTCCTTCACACGCTTAAGTGCGGATTCTGCGAACTCTATCGTAATCCTCGGGTGTGTCCACGTCTTCGGCAAAAAAAGAAGGAATTCCATCTCGGAGAAATTCATCCTCGGTGATGCCGCTCCAGGAAATCCGGTCGAGGAGGGTCAATAGACGACGCTCTCCTTGGCGCAGCAAGGTTTCCGCACTCTCAGCCGCTTCTTTGCGATAAACCGCGTGAAGCGGCTGAGGGCGTCCGTTCAGTACCGGCAAGGCTGCCATGCTGTTGTCCCGCTTCAGCCGCTCATACAGCAAGGAAGCTGCCGCGGAGTGCAGGAACGGTTGATCGCAGGCCAGCACCCACACGTTGGGCCGGGCCGCAGCCGATAGTCCGGCAAACACGCCGGCCAGCGGACCTTCTCCGACATACGTATCGCTCACGACGGTTACACGGTATCTTTCCCTGAGTTGTTCAGCGAAAACGCCGTCGTTGCTGACAACGACCACGTCGTCCGACCAGGCGAAGCAAACGCGGATCTGACGATCGATGAAAAGTTCCTCGCCGATCGTCAACAGCGCCTTGTTCCGTCCGCCCATTCTACGTCCTTGGCCGCCCGCCAAAATAACCGCCGATACGTCCATTTGTGCACTCCCGTCGTGCTTGCTTCTTATTGTCCCATTGTAGCTTCTACAAGTATAAACGGCTATGGCCGTCCTTGGATGGCAGCATACGTTTATGCCGGAGACGTTTCAGAAAAGTATAGGTGAAAACTTATACTTTCTGAAACGTTGAAAAAAACGGACAAGCCTACGCCTGTCCGTCCGAACGGTAAGCTAGTTTGCAGCATGTCCGGGGTTTCCCAGGCTGCCCAACACCCGCTCTGCCGCCTCGCGTCCTTGGGCGACGCAGTCGGGCAGACCGACGCCTCCGAACGGTTGGCCGGCCGCCTGCACACCCGGCAGCGTAGTCGACAGATCGGCGAGGAAACGCGATATCGCCTCTGCATGTCCAACCGGAAACTGCGGCATTGAACGTCGCAGGCGGGTAATTTCCACGAATGCCGGTGCCGCGTCGAGTCCCATCAAATCGCGCAAATCGCGTCGCACACCGGCGGTGATTTCGTCGTCGGTCAACTCCACACCGCTTTGGTCGCGTGCACGTCCAACATAACATCGGATTAACCGTTTACGTTCCGGAGCGGTATGCAGCCATTTGGAGGACGTCCAGGTACTCGCCGTGATGAGCCGCCCTTCCCCATGCGGCACGAGAAATCCCGATCCGTCCAAAGGATGGATGAATCCCGTCTCCTCATATGCCAACACCACGTTGGCCACCGACACATACCGAATGTTCGTCATCGCAGAGACGTCCAAATACGGCGCCAACAATTCGGCGATCCCCGAAGCAGGCAAGGCCACGACTACCGCATCCACTTCCCCGGTTATCCCAGCCTCCGTCTCCACCCGATAACTCCTTTGTCCGCCCTCCACCTTAGAAAGCGCAACGACCCGAGAGCCTAACCGGATCTCGCAGCCATACTCACGCAACCTGGAATCCAGGGCCTCGATCACGGTGGACAGGCCTGTTCGAAAGGTGAGAAAAGCCGAACCGACCGACCTGCCGCTCCCAACATCGGCAGGGTTTGCCGCCTTTGCGGCTTTGTTTTTTTCCGTCATGCCGCGGATTAGACTCCCGTATTGGCGTTCCAGTTCGCGGAACTGTGGGAAAGTCGCCTGCAGGCCAAGCGCGTACAGATCCCCGGCATGAATACCTGCCAGAAGCGGTTCAAAA
>JAQBPQ010000128.1 GCA_028287445.1 Cohnella sp. | reverse complement strand
GCGATGAAGGTGGGACGTGTCGGCGGCAGCCCGTGTCGCATCTGCTTGGACGGCGGCAACCGGGGTACTTGGGGCTGAAGGCAGGTATGTATGGGCGATCGGCGCAGATTGCAGATTCACCACTTCGGTTCGTCCGGGCTTGCGAATCGCGAGCTTTACGCCTTCGTTCTCGATTTCCAGTTCATGGATGGACGTCTGGTCCACCAATTTAATCAGTTCTTTGATTTCGCTAAGCTTGAACATGACGGTCACTCCTTGACATAGAGGGTCCTGCCAATGCAAACAACAAGGCCCGTTCGGTCTACAACGGAACTATTATAACATAATCGGGTGAAATGGAAAGTCTATCGACAACGGTGTCGATTTGCATAGATGCTGAATACGTGGACATAAAAAACCCCCCGCACCGCAGTCAGCGGAGGGGAGGTATGGCACTTCAGCAACCTCTCACGGAACGAATTCCAAAGACAAACGATCCGGTGTCACTTTTAATTCTTTGGTGGCTTGGTCGATGATTTGCACCGCTTGTTTTCTATCCAGCTTCGCCGCTTGTACGACGATTTTGAAGTTTGTGGCGTCTTCCGTGACGACGGCGTTGTCGAAATCCTGCAGCAGCTTCTCTTCCAAGCTGGTCATTCGGGCATCGGCATCCTCCAGCGTATTCATTTTTTCCACCGCCGCCGAAGCTTGATCTGGCGTATGATTTTTGGTATCGGCCACGATTTTGCTTAAGTCTTCGTACGCTTTAGCGTAGTTTTCTTGTCCGACGCGCCGCAGATCGTCGAAGTATTGGCTGCCTTTGAGATTCGTCATTTCCTTCAGCACCTGTTGGTCGTTCAGGGACACGGCACCGTCGCTTGCGGCAGTACCGGATTTACCGGCCGTTTTGTCGCCGGCGGCAGCTGTTGTGCCGGTTGTGCCATCCGTGCTGCCGTTGCCGGCAGCTGTTGTGTCGGTTGTGCCGGCCGTCTTACCGCCGCCTGCTGCCGTGGTGTCCGTTGTGCCGGCCGTCTTACCGCCGCCTGCCGCCGTGGCGTCCGTTGTGCCGGCTGTCTTACCGCCATCCGCTGCGGCGGTGTTGGTTTTGCCGTCGGTAGGAGCGGCTGCATCCGGCGCGGTGGACGCCGAGTCGGTCACACTGTTCGTGCCCTGATCGACTTCGCTGATCTGAACGCCTTGATTTCCTACGCCGGAGGCCTTGGCTGCATCAGACTGCGTACCCGTTTGTTTGGAGCCGTTGTTCGCATTCTGGGTCGGACTGACAGGCTCCGTGAAGAGATAATAGGCGGATAAGATCACCATGAGACTAAGCATCGACACCAGCCAAATCGTTTGACGCCGGTTGTTCATGTTCCATTCCTCCCTAGGTTTGGTTCCATCAAGTTTTCCTCGGGACAACCGAGATCCGGTGCATCGGGACGTCGAGGCCCCGGGAGACCGCTTCTTGGATCAGCCGGTGGACCGTAGCGTTTTCGGCTCCCTTCGCCACAACGATCACCCCCCGGACCCGAGGTTTCAGCTTTTTCACCACAATCGGAGTCTGGCCCCCGGAAACTTCGTACAGCACAACCTGACCTTCTTTGGTAATTTGGGTGATGTGCCGGCTCGTACCGTTATGATCCGATTCCTCGGTCAATTGCTGGGTCATCTTCTCATTTAACTGGACGACCGTCTCTTCCGTTGAGTCGACCGTGACCATCACGTCTGTGGTGCCGACCCCCACCATCGTTTCCAACAGATCCTTCAGCCGGGTTTCCAGCTTCGATTCGATGTCCGTAAATAAATCGCTCTTATCGCTTCCTCCCAAAAACGTTTGTTGCTGTTTCGGCACGTCTTGATCACCAGGTGGCGTAAGGTCGGGGCTATTGCCCGGATCCATCTTTTTTACATTCATCATCGAAGCGGCCAGCAGAAGGGCGGCGCCGATCAGCCCAAGCAGCACGAGCCACCGGAATGCCTTAATCCTCTTGGTTCCTCCGGGTCCTCCGCCGATAAACGACTCCAGCCGTTGAAGCCACTTGGCCATGGCGCTCCCTCCTATCTATCCGCCATTCGGCGTAGTTTCCGCGACGACGACCCGATCGGCCGGTATGCCGTACCGGGCGGCGAGGAAGGCTGAAATTCGCAGCCGCGTCGGGCGATCGATAACATCGCCCGTTGCCGGATTGGCTTGCGCATTGGTCTCGACAGTGGTCTGGTCGGGCCGGCTGCTCGGTGAAACGTCGACGGTGACCGGGGCTACCGGTTCCAGCTTGGCCATCGGCTTCATCGCTTTAGAAGTATCGTCCGCCGCGCCGTCTTTCGGTTTCGCAGCTTCAAGCGTCACCACAACGTCATGCACCGATAACGAGCCGTCCGGCTGCGTTGCCAACTTTACTTCTACGTTGCGAACTTGGCGGTTCTCGTTCTGCTCGATATCCGTGCGCATCGCTTCGGCCAAGCGGGCGGCCACCAAATTGGCGGCGTCCGCGTTTTGTCGCTCCCGAAGCTTCCGCCCATCGTTTTGGATCTGGGAGAGATCCTCATTCGAGGCGTGCGGAGGCCGGATTACTGCGTCCAGTCCGGCAGCCAGTTGGCTGCCGAAATCTCCCTGCATCCATTTCAGAACAGGGGTAGCGACGGTAAGCAAAACGAATAGGCCGGCCACCAGCCTTACATACCTTTGCATCGTCCGATTGGGAAGCAATAGATCAACAAGAGAAGCAAGCAGTACGACGGCGATAATCTGTTTCAGCCAACCGGAGAGTCCCTGCATCAGGCTCATGTTATCCTCCTCGGGCCGCCCCGGACGATTACCGGATCATAAGGGCGGCGTTCCCGGCCGTCAAAATAATCGTTACGGCCAGAAAGAACATCATACCGACTGCGGCCAATGCGGCGAAAACATAGATGAGCGTTTTGCCTATCGTCTGCAGACATTTGACGATCGGCGAATCGCCGAGCGGTTGAAGAGCGGCACCGGATACGTTGTAGATGAGCGCAAGCGTCAAAACCTTCAGTGCCGGGAACGCACACAAGAACAGCAGTATGATCACTCCAGCCAATCCCACCGCGTTCTTCACAAGCAGGCTGGCCGACAATACGGTATCGGCAGCATCGGAAATCATATGCCCGACGACGGGCACAAAATTGCCGGTCACGAACTTCGCCGTCTGCAGCCCGACCCCGTCTGTGATCGCTCCCGTGGCTCCTTGAACAGATAACACACCGAGAAACACGGTTAACATGAGACCCATGACGCCGACCCCGATATTTCGAAGCAGGTCGGCCAATTGGGTCACTTTGTAGCGTTCTGTAATTGAACTGACCAAATGGAGAATGGCCGAGAAAAACAATAGTGGAAAAACGAACAGCTGAATGCATGTGCTGACCGTATGAATCATGAACACAATCAGCGGATGAAGCATCGCCACCGTCGCAATACTGCCGGTTCCTGCCAGCAGGGTGAGCAGAAGAGGAATCATCGCCAACATGAACTGAACCATGTTGCGGATCGCGTCTTCCGCATAAGATGTGGCGGTCCGGAAGCTGTTTACCGCCAAGATGATGAGGACCATATAGGCGATCGCGTAGGCTACCTTGCTCACCGCTTGCCGCTCGAACGCCGTTTGCATCGTTTCGAGGATCATCGTGAACACCGTCAGCAGGACGATCGTAACCAGCAGTTTACCGCTGTAAAGCACTTCGTGCAGAAAGAAGCGAAGAAGACCGCCAAACGCGCGCCAGAAGCTCCACTCTTTGCCGGACGGGAACATGAGCTCCCGAAGCTCCGGCAACTTGCCTTCCGGAAAATAGCCGCCGTACTGCCCTTTCAGATCGTTCCAAAACTTTTCGATCTCTCGCATCTGCACTTGATCCGATTGCTTTTTGACGAGCTCGCCCTCCACAACGCCCGGCTGCACGGACGATCCGGAATCGGCTGTTCCGGAGGTGCCGCTCGGCGCGGCAGCCGAAGCTTGCGTCGCAGCGACAACGAAAAGCCCAAGCATCAGAGGGATCCAAAGGACGATCAAGCCGATCCGGTGCATGGTCCCCCCTCCTGTCCGGCTCGTTTTCTTCATGCCGGCAGTAAATTCAGCACGGTCTCCACGATGACGCTGATAATGGGCACTGCCATGACCAAAATGAGCATTTTACCGGCAAATTCGATTTTCGAGGCGATACTCTCAAGCCCTGCGTCCCTTACGATCTGCGCACCGAATTCGGCAATGTAGGCGATTCCGATAATTTTGAGCATCGTCTTCAGATAAACAGCCGGGATGCCCGAGCGAGACGCCAATTCGTCCAACACGGACACGACGTCGCCGATTTTTCCGATGAGCGCGAGGAAGATGCCGATCCCGGTAAACGCCGCCAGCAGAAAAGCGAATGTCGGCTTCTGTTCCCGGATGACGAGGATCAGCACGGTTGCGAGAAAAGCGATTCCGACGATCTGGAGAATGTCCACCGAATTCACCTACTGGAAAAGAAAAATCGTTTTGATTTCCCGAAACAAATCGTTGAGCATACGCACCACCATGAATAGGACAATCACAAACCCGATGACGGTAATCCAATTCGCCATGTCTTCCTTGCCCATCTGCTTCAACACCGTATGAATCATGGCCACGATGATGCCGATGCCGGCGATTTGGAAAATGGTGCTGACGTCGATATTCATGATTCATCCCCCAAAAGTGACGATGGCGTTCGCAGCATATTCCGATTACTTTTGGGGGAGCCCCCATTCACCCTTTACAACATTAGAATCACGACTAACGCCGCTCCAAGCACCCCCAGGCTTCGGCTCATTTTCTCGTAGCGCTGCTGCTCGTCCCTCGCGGAAGTTTCCTCCGCCTGAAGCTGGAACATGGCGAGCTTGATATGCTTGATCTGGTCTTCCCGACCGCTTCCTCCAAGCGTGCTCCCCAGGCGGAGCATCGCTTCCTGCTCCGGCTTCTTCATTGCGGTTGTGCTCCAACCCTCCCGGAGAGTCCTTTCCCAGCATTCACGGACGGTGATCCCAGCGGATTTCACCAATTCTTTCGAGATATCGGAAAATAACATGGACACCGGCGGAAGCACGACAGCCGCCAATCGGGCGATCGCTTCCGGGAGCGGAGTTTGGCCGTACTGGATTTCGGTCTCCAGTCTCTGAAGCGCGTGCATCAATTGCCGAATCTGACGGGGTCTCGCGGCAAAACGGGCGGCCTGCAAATACCCGATCATCGTTCCTGCGAACAGCACGAGCAGGGCTCCGGCAAACTTGATCACGGACTGTCTCTCTCCGCCGGTACGGCAGCAGGTGAACGAATCGCCGGCTTCGAACGCGCCTTGATCGTCACCTGAGCGGAAGCCTGCAGGGCGGGTTCGACCTGCACGCTCGGCGCGTTTCCCAAATGCGACGCGTCCCGCGGTGTCGAACCGGTGCGTCCGCTGCTGGAGCCGGCGGCTTCTCGGGCGGCCTCTTCCGCCGTCACGATACGATGCTGCACTTTGCCGCCGGATCGCGACAAAACCACGTAAGCGCCGAACACTCCTTCTGCAGCGAGACGGGCGAGCACCGGTCTCGCAAAGACATCGGCAAGGCCGACGGCATGTGCGGTGGCGAGCACCCTGACGCCCGCGTGCAGAGCTTCATTCAGCGCATCCGCGTCCTCCGGCCGGCCGATCTCGTCGACCGCGACCACTTCCGGAGACAGAGATCGGACCATCATCATGATGCCTTCCGCTTTCGGGCAGGCGTCGAGCACGTCGCAGCGCGGTCCCAAATCAAAGGTTGGCACGCCGGCTTCGCTTGCTGCGATTTCCGACCGCTCGTCGACGACGCCCACTTTGCGGCCGCCCCAACCGGAGGCCGCCGGGTGGTGCCACTCGCCTGAGCTGATACTGCGGACGAGGTCTCTAAGCAGCGTTGTCTTGCCCTGCTGCGGCGGAGAAACGATCAGCGTGTGTTGGATGGTCCCCGCCCGCAGATCCAGAATGCCCGGCAGAACGGCCGCCGCACAACCGACGCGGGCCCGGGCGATGCGCACGTTAAAGCCGGCGATGTCTTTCAAATGGGCCACCGCTCCATGATCCAGCACTGTGCGACCGGCCAATCCGATCCGATGTCCTCCCGCTACGGTCACATAGCCCCGTCTTAATTCTTCTTCCACCGCGTATAGGGAATGGTTGGTCACTCTTTCGAGTAAGGCCCGGCACTCGTCCCTGCCGGGTGCATATGCTGTCCGGTAATCGCCGGTGAGCGTCCCGTCCTTCTGGACAAAAGAATGGCGGCCGGCATATCCGATTTCCAGCGGACGGTTTTCCCGGATGCGGATTTCCTCCAGCGTTGCCCCGGCATGGGCGGGCAGCCGTTCCAAAATGCCGCGCAAGGGTTGGACGAACAAATCCGGCAAAGATAACGTCAACACGCAAGCCCCCTTTCCGGCAGAAGTTGTCCTTTGCTGTTTCATATGTATGCTTGGACCCTGTGTTTATGCCTGACCGGCCGCATAGCCGAGTCTCTATCATTTTCGAAGAATGCCGATTAGTAGACAGCCTACACCCGCCACGATCCATACCAATTTCATCGGTGACAGCTTATCTGACAGGCCGATCAGTCCAATGGCGGTCGTGGAAATGAGAATCATCGGTCCGATCAAGGCCAGCATCGAATTGACGACAAGCGCCTTTTGAACGTCATTCAAGCGGAACATGATGATGGCGGCCGTCAATTCCAGGCTTCCGGATAACATCCTGAGCATCGCCATGCTCATCGCAGCTTTATCCATTCTTCTTCCTCCTCATCGTTGCGATAGAACGGTTTCTACTAACCTTATGCGGATAATCCGCACAACTTGTCTATATTGAGGAAAGTCACAGCCGGGCGGGAACCCGAGGCTAGGCATCTGCATATATTGCTTTTGACATTCCACCTTGTAGACAAACGAGGAGAGTAGATCATGGAAATGACCGTAAACCTCAAATGGCCGGCAGCGTTGACGGACCCGAGCGGACGGCGGCTTGGCAAACCCCGGAGCCAAGGCATTACGATGGTGATCGACAAGGGGCTCGGACTGCACGCGTTCGACGATTTGATGTCCACGGCGGGCGAGCATATCGACATTCTCAAATTCGGATTCGGCACCTCGCCCCTGTATCCGGCGGCGGTCATCCGCGACAAGATCGAGCTGGCCAAACAGAACCGCATCACTGTCATTCCGGGCGGAACTTTGCTGGAGACGGCGGTTGCGCAAGATGTGGTGCCCGCCTTTTTCCGCCTGGTGCTGGCTCTCGGATTTAATGGGATCGAAGTATCGGACGGGACGATCGCGCTGCCCAGAAGCCGGAGGGACGAATTGATCCGTGAGGCGGCTGATCTCGGGCTTCGGGTGTTCACCGAATATGGCAAAAAGATATTCGGGTCTCGGATCGATGTGTTCGAATTTGCCAAAACGGCAGAGTCGGATTTTCAGGCGGGAGCGGATCTCGTGACCGTGGAGGCGAGGGAATCCGGCGTCGGAGTCGGTCTGTTTGACGAGCGGGGAGCTTGCCGGGAGCAGGACTTGACCGATATGCTGGGGGTCATTCCGAACCGTGGCCGCGTGCTGTGGGAGGCGCCGCAGAAAGAGCAACAGGTGGCTCTGATCAAGTCGATCGGACCACAGGTGAATTTGGGGAACATTCCGGTTCAGGATGTGCTGGCGCTTGAAACCATGCGCCGGGGATTGCGATCGGATACCTTTGAGCTGAATCATCATTATTCGGATTATGTGATTTGACCCAAGCATAAACGGCTATCGCCGTCCTCTACACGGCGGTAAACGTTTAGGTCGGAGATCATATAGAGAGAGTGGTGCAAGCTTATAAATCCGGTATGACGGCACCAAAACCCCGCTGTATGGCCTGCGGGGTTTAACGTTCTAAATGCGGGGCTTGTTCCATATCGTGATATCAAAGGCCGGCTTCCTGCCCGCGGCCTCCATTTTGGTTATGGGAGCGTGCCCGCTACGATGAACGGAGAAATAGTGCTCGTCGCGCTCATTATCATCGGGCTGTTGGGGCGCTCGCATATCATTACAACAGCCGCTTGTCTTCTCCTGATCATCAAGCTGATCCAGTTCCAACGATACCTGCCGATGATCGAGCGCAGAGGGTTGGAATTCGGCCTGTTGTTTCTTACGCTCGCCGTTCTCGTTCCTTTCGCTTCCGGTCGAATTCATGTGAAGGATGTTCTTGCAGTGTTCACCAACTGGACAGGCTGGGTAGCCTTGTTCGGCGGCGCAATCGCCACCTATCTCAATGCCAAAGGTTTGGCACTGCTCAAGATTGATCCGCAGCTGATCGTCGGTCTGGTCATCGGTTCCATCACCGGGATCGTGCTGCTGCGGGGAATTCCCGTGGGGCCGCTGATGGCGGCAGGGCTTACCGCATTAATATTGAAAATCGCCCAGCTCATTGCGGGAAAATGATTCGCGTCATTCGACCAACGGTGTTTTATTGTCCAAATTCAGTTTATCGACGTCAAAAAAAACCTCCGAACTTCGCGCTGTTGGCGAAATCGGAGGTTGAATGGCTGGATAAAGTACAACGATTATCGGCGATCCTGCGGTCCCCCGACGAACACGCTGTCCGCCGTATCGAGGCCATAAGCCGTATGAAGTGCACGTACGACATCCTGCACAGGCTCTGCGGCAATTACACAAGATACCTTGATTTCCGATGTGCTCACCATTTTGATGCTGACGCCCAGCTTGGAAATCGCTTCGAACATACGCGCGGCGACACCCGGATTGGACACCATGCCGGCCCCTACGATCGATACTTTCACGAGATTTTCCTCGTAAGTAGCCTCGTCATAAGGAATAACGGATTGGATACCGGCGATGACGTCCATGGCGCGAGAACGATCCGTAAGGGACAGGGTAAACGAAAAGTCCGCTTTGCTGTTTTGCACGCCGCTTTGCACGATCATGTCGACATCGATGCCTGCTGCCGCCAAAGCGCCGAAGATTTGGGCGAGGACGCCCGGGACGTCAGCCACGCCCAAGATGCTGATGCGTGCCACGTTTTTATCATAAGCAATGCCGCGAACGACGACTCCTTGTTCCATTGCCGCTTCCTCCCTCACGGACGTTCCTTCGTTTTGCGTAAAACTTGAACGTACGACCAAATTCACATTGTAGTGTTTCGCATACTCCACGGCACGTGGATGGAGCACAGCAGCCCCCAGATTCGCAAGTTCCAGCATTTCGTCGTAGGAGATGGCGCTCAGTTTGCGGGCGTTTTGCACAACTCGGGGATCCGTCGAGTAAATGCCGTCCACGTCGGTGTAGATCTCGCACACATCAGCTTTGATCGCCGCGGCCAGCGCAACGGCCGTCGTATCGGATCCGCCGCGGCCAAGCGTCGTGATCTCGCCGTCGTCGCTCATCCCTTGGAAACCGGCGACGATGACCACGTTCTCTTCATTCAGCCATCTCAAAATCCTGTCGGGCGATATATCGGTAATCCGAGCTTTGCCGTGCACCGCTTCGGTTCGAATCCCAGCCTGCCAGCCGGTGACCGACTTCGCTTCTTGTCCCAGCTTATGAATCGCCATGGACAACAGGGCCACCGATATTTGCTCCCCGGTCGTAAGCAGCATATCCATTTCCCGCGCCGGCGGACTTTCGTTGATTTCCTTCGATTTATCAATCAAATCGTCAGTTGTGTCCCCCATCGCCGAAACGACAACGACCACCTGGTCGCCCTGCCGCTTCTTCTCGACGATCCGCTGCGCGACGCGACCCATGCGCTCCGTGCTGCCAACGGAACTACCGCCGAATTTCATCACGATCAAAGCCAACGGTCCTTCACTCCTCGAGATAAAAACATTCGCATAATGCAGTATATTATAGCATAGTTGCTCCGGATATTCAGAAATAGATAAGAGTGAAACTTATAAATTCTGAATATCCAAAAAACCCCGCTTCCTCCGGATAACCGGAAGAAACGGGGTTCGGTATGCATCCGTTACGCGCGTGACATGTATTTGCCATCACGGGTGTCGATCAGCAATACGTCGCCTTCGTTGATGAACAGCGGAACTTGCACGCTATGGCCCGTCTCGAGTTTGGCACTCTTCGTCGCGCCGGTAGCGGTATTGCCTTTAATGCCCGGCTCGGTTTCCACAACAGCCAACTCTACGCTGTTCGGAATGGTGATCCCGATGATCTCGCCCTGGTAGCTGGCGATGTTGACGTTCATGTTTTCTTTGAGGAAGTTAATTTCCCATTCGAGTTGTTTGCGAGCCAGATTGAACTGGTCGTAGGTCTCGTTGTCCATGAACGTATACTCCGAACCGGAGTTATACAGATACTGAACCTGACGGTTCTCCACGATCGCCCGACCTACGTTCTCGCCTGCGCGGAATGTCTTCTCGACGACGTTGCCGTTGCGCAGGTTTTTGAGCTTCGTACGAACGAATGCCGCGCCTTTGCCCGGTTTGACGTGCTGGAAGTCGGTGACGGAGAAAATATCGCCGTCCACTTCAATGGTCAAGCCTGTTTTGAAATCGTTAACGGAAATCACTAAATTTCCCTCCTATGGAAACGTCGCTCCTCAATCCAATACGATGAGTTCTTTGGGGGAGCGGGTAAGAATTTGTATGCCTGTATCCGTAAAAACGACGTCATCTTCGATCCGCACGCCCCCGAAACCGGGGAGGTAAATGCCGGGTTCAACCGTTACGGTCATGCCCGGTGTTAACACCATATCACCGTTCTTGGACAGTCTCGGCGCCTCGTGGATTTCCATCCCGAAACCGTGGCCTGTCCCGTGGCCAAAATGTTCACCATAACCATACATTGTGATGATATCCCTCGTCAAGGCGTCCCCTTCCCGGCCCGTCATTCCGGGGACGAGATGGTCCAGCGCGTATTGTTGCGCTTCCTTGACGATGTTGTAAATCTCCCGGTGTTTGTCGCTCGGCTTGCCCACAACCACGGTACGAGTCAGGTCGGAGCAGTACCCTTTATAGTAGGCGCCGAAATCGAGCTTAACGAACTCGTCTTTGCCGACCACCCTTTCACTTGCCACTCCGTGAGGCATTGCCGACCGTTCGCCGGAAGCCACGATCGTCGTGAACGAAGGACCGGAAGCCCCATGCTTGCGCATGAATGTTTCCATTTCCAGCGCAATCTCCGACTCGCGAACGCCAGGCTTGATAAACCCTAAAATATACTCGAAAGTCCGGTCCGCCAAATCCGTGGCCTCACGAATGACTGCCAACTCTGTCTCATCTTTGATCATTCGCAGCTCTTCGATGACAGCGCCTGCAGGCATCAACTGCGCAGGAGCCAATGTTTGTACCAAGGCCGCATGCGCTGCGAAGGTCACCTGGTGATCTTCAAACAACACCTTGGAAACGCCCCAGGATTTCAGCAGCTCAGCCACGGTAGCGTTGATGTCCGTGCCGTGTTCCACAATATCGAAACCAACTGCCTGAAGCGCTGCCTGCTCCTTGTAGCGGAAATCGGTCAGCAACGCGGCCTTGTCATCCGACACAAGCGCAAAACCGTGCGTTCCTGTGAAACCGGACAAATACCGGCGATTGACCTCGCTGGTCACAAGCATCGCCTGGCCGCCCGCTTCCGACACTTTCTCCCGGAGGCTTTCTAATCTTGCATTTGCCAAACGCTTCTCCTCCTTACCCTTACTTCCGTATCTGTCCCAAAAGGGCCGTTAATCCCAGTTCGTAACCAAGCGCCCCAAATCCGGTAATCTGCCCGACCGCCGCAGCGGCCGTGACCGAAACGTGCCGGAACGCTTCCCGCTTATGTATGTTGGACAAATGAACTTCTACGACCGGCAAACCGACCGACGCCAGACCGTCACGCAAAGCATAACTCGTATGAGTCAAGGCCCCCGGATTGATCAGGATACCGTCGTGACGTTCGTACGACGCATGGATTTCATCCAATAACGCGCCTTCATGGTTGGATTGGAAAAAAAACAACTCCGCTCCAAGGCGCTCGGCCTGCGCCCTTAACCTCGTTTCGATCTCCTGCAGCGTAACCTTGCCGTATACGTCCGGTTCCCGAACACCTAACATGTTGAGATTCGGCCCGTTTAAAACGAGAATACTGGGCATTCCGAGTCGTCTCCTCCCGCTCCCAGGCCGTACGGCAGCCGAACCCCCTGCCGTCTCCCGCACCGGTAAAGTTCCCCAGTCATTGTAACACAGAGGGCCTATGCAAGAAAACGCGATGGCTTCCCGTTTTTTCCATGCGAGCAGACTCTTATAACCAACCCAAAATTCCGTCTTAGGGTGGCCTTCCGATTCCGGATTTACACCCCCGCAACAACAGCCGCTTTCCTTATGGCTTTCTCCCCTTCGATCTAGTAAAATAAAGATACCGACTAAAAAAGCAGGTGAGAATGAATGTCGCAACCAACCGCCGTTTATGGCGGACAGGCCGTAATCGAAGGCGTCATGTTCGCGGGAAGAAACGTGAACGTAACGGCTGTTCGGCGCAAAAATCAAGAAATTACGTATTATGAAGTACCGAGGAAAGCCTCCTCTTCGATTTGGAAGACGCTGAAGAAAATTCCGTTCGTTCGCGGTGTCATCGGGATCGTGGAATCCGCCGCCAAAGGCTCGCAGCATTTGACCTACTCCATGGAATCCTATGCCGAAGATGAAACCGGTCCGGAAGAAGCCGCAGCAGAAAAGAAAAAAGAGAAATGGAACCTGTCCATGATCCTGGGGGTTGCCGTGGTGGGGGTTCTTTCTTTCATCGTAGGCAAGCTCATCTTCACTCTCGTTCCAACGGTGCTCGAAAGCGCGATTTTCGGTCAGGTATTCCACAATAAAATATTGCACAACCTGCTGGAAGGGGTTATCAAAATCATCCTTCTTCTCGGCTATTTGTGGTTCATATCCCTGACGCCTCTGATCAAAAGACTATTCCAATATCACGGGGCGGAACACAAGGTGATCAGCGCCTTCGAAGGCGGCGTCGAGCTGACCGTCGAGAATGTACAGAAATTCAGCCGACTTCATTACCGGTGCGGCAGCAGCTTCATCATTTTCACCGTTATCGTAGGCGTCATCATTTATTCGTTTTTCCCCTGGGAAACCATAACGCAGCGCTTGATCCAACGTGTCGTGCTTTTGCCGCTCGTGCTTGGCGTTTCGTATGAGGTCCTTCGCGGCACGAATGCGTTGCGTGAAATTCCGGTGCTCCGCTCGCTCGGATATCCCGGACTTTGGCTGCAACTGCTGACAACCAAGGAGCCGTCCGACGACCAAGTGGCCGTATCGATCGCTTCGTTTAACCGGATGAGGGAACTGGATCGACAGGTTCAACCAGTTTGATTCCCGTGAAGGAGGAATCGCGATGCAAAGCCGTTTCCACCCCATGTTTTACGTGCTCCTGCCGCTGGCCGCGTTAGGTTTTGCGAGAAATTTCCAATCGATTGTCTATTCGATGGTCATTCCCATCACCATCGTCGCGGTGTTGTTCGTCCTGTACTTTCTCATGCAAAAGCGCCGGTTTAGCCCGCGGGTTACCCGGCACTCCAACGCCCTTCACCGTCAATCCGAAAAAATGAAGCCGAAGCGGAAATCGTCTCCGTTTCGCGTCATCGAAGGCCGCAAAAATCGCGAAGACGAACCTCCTCGTTATCACTGAAGCCGCTCCAACTCAAACCGCCTCTTGCCCTTAACGGCAGGAGGCGGTAGTCTTTTCTCATGTGATTTTCGTCTTGATTTCCGTTCTCAGCTTCCCCGTACGCCGGTCCCAATACCGGAAAAATTTTTGACCCGCGGCAAGTCCGGCCTCATAAAGCTTCTCGCTCTTCTCCGGTGCCAGATCGAATTCGGTCGTTCCTACGCCAAGCGTCGGAATTTTGATCGTCCTGAGCCGGTTGTGCTCCTCGATATAACGTTCGTCATGCGCTCCCAGCATCGTCTCGAACATGGCTTGAAACATCGTGATCGGTCCGGCGATCCGGTGCTGATGAAGCTCCGTCCGCCCGACCAACTGAAATCCAATGACGGGGATCGGACTGCCCATCACCGCTTCTTTCTGAAACAGCCAAAGCGGAAAATTGCTGAGCAAGCTGCCATCCACGATATAGGAGGACTTCGCACGAACGGATCCTTTCGAATGGTCTTTTCTCCATCTCAGCGGTTGGCGAAGAACGACCGGATCAAAAAAATACGGGATGCTGGTGCTCATCCGAATCGCTCTGGCCACGGAGAAACGGGCCGGATCAATGCCATATGCGGCAATATCCTGCGGCAAAACGAGCAGCTTACCGTTCGTAATATCGGATGCGACAATACGTACCTTATCGGGCGGCAGATCACCGAACACCCGCACGCCTTTGGCGGCGAGCAGCCCCTGAACCCATTGTTCCAACGCATCCCCGGCGTACAAGCCCTTGCGCAGCAGGAGCCGGACGGACGGCCCGATGATTTTGACGTTAAAGATCGGCGAACGCTGCATGAAGGTACGGAAAGGCGTCGATTCGATGATCGTTTTCATCTCATTCGCCGTGTAACCCGTGGCGATGAGTGCGGCCACAATACTGCCGGATGAGGTACCGGCCACCCGGTGAAAAGAGACTCCGGCCAGCTCCGCCGCACGGACCGCACCCGCCAGCGAGATGCCCTTCACGCCTCCGCCTTCGAACACCGCATTCACCCTCGTCGTCTCCACGCGCGATCCCCCGTCCCCGATCTCATCGCCGCTATCGGTGAATCATATGCTGGCGGACAGGCGCTTAAGACCTAGGGGCCGTAAACGGATAGGCTTCGGAATGCATTTCGTTTGCGGGCAAACAAACAAAAAAGCTCTTCCGCTTGCGGAAAAGCTTCCGTTCATTCGTTATCTAATTCCGCTCGGATCCGACGAAGTTCGTCTCCCCGAGTGACATCCCGGTTGAAATACTCGACCAGCGACTCGATGCACGTGATGGAATCCCTGCTTAGATGATGCTCGATTCCTTCCACGTCGCGATAGATGTTCTCCTCTTGCACACCGATCATTTGGAGAAACGATTCCAGCAGATGGTGGCGGTCGACAAGGCGCTTGCCCATCCGCTTGCCCTTATGGGTCAGGACAAGTCCGCGGTACTTCTCATAGATCAGATAGTTGTCCTTGTCCAGCTTCTGAATCATCTTCGTGACCGATGAGGGATGCACGTCGAGCCCTTCGGCGATATCGGAGACCCGAGCGTAGCCCTTCTCGTCGATCAGCCGGTAAATGCGCTCCAAATAATCTTCCATACTCGGGGTCGGCACGCCGAGCCCCCCCTTCCTCCGGTCGCTTGCCTTTAAGTATCATACACTCTGCCGTGGACGGGAGCAAGTCTGAATCTGTCAGCGACAAACCGGTTTGCCAGGCGTAATTTCATTTAAAATTTCATCCATTCCGGTGTGATATTCTGCAGCCAAATCGTGATGTAAATCATCCGGTCGGTAAACAGCAGAAAGCCCATCAATATCATGAGAGCTCCGCCAATTTTCATCATCAGGTTCGAATAGTTCAAAATCCATCGGGTGGATCCGATGAAAAACGCCAGCACAAAAAACGGAACCGCGAAGCCGAGGGAATAGGCGGATGTCAACCCGAACCATGTGCCCGGATTGCTTGCCGCCAGGCCGATAATGGCCGTCAAAATGGGACCGATGCAGGGCGACCAACCTGCCGAGAATCCGACGCCGAAGATGAAGGAACCCAAGTAACCCGCCGGCCGCCACGAAACGTTCATTTTCCGCTCCCTAAGCAATAAATGGGGTTGAAATACCCCAAGTAGAAATAGTCCCATCAATACGATTAAAATAGCCGAAATTTGCCGGATCGTATCCTGGTATTGCCGGAACGTCTCCGCAAACGCATTGGCTCCATAGCCCAGGGCGAAAAACACCATGGAAAAGCCGAGAATGAAAAACAACGTGTGGGTCATCGTTTTGACCCGTACTTCGCGGCTCGTATCCGTCTTCAGTTGGGTAACGGATATACCCGTTATGTAGGAAAGATACGATGGATATAAAGGCAAACAGCACGGGGAAATAAACGAAGCGACTCCCGCCGCGAATGCGATTCCGACGTTCACATTGGCCATGACGGTTCCTCCTCGAACATTTTATACGCGCCTGAACCGGGTACGGGCCGTCAGGGATACAATGAGCAGCACGATCAACAGCAATACGACCGTTCCGCCAGGCGCCAAGTTCCAAACGCCGGCAATCCACAAACCCGCTATCACAGCCAACTCTCCGACGATGACGACAATCAGGATCGCCTGACGGAAACTTCGGGACAACGCCAGACTGCATGCCGCAGGAACGGTAAGCAGCGCCGAAATCAACAGTGCGCCCACGATTTTGATAGCCGCACTGATCACCAGTGCCGTAAGAATGCTGATCATGATGTTCAAGTAGCGGACCGGAAGTCCGCCGACGGCCGCCGCGTCTTCGTCGAACGCCAGAAGGAACAGCTCCTTCCGATGAAGAAGCACGACCCCCAGCACGATCACGGTAACCACGGCGATTACCACCAAGTCCGTGTTGTCCAATGTGTAGATGCTTCCGAACAGATAAGAAGTGACGTTCAAGTTAAAGCCCATCCCAAGCGTGAAAAAGATAGACGCCAGCGCAATACCACCGGACATGATGATGGCGATCGACAGTTCGGCGTAAGTGCGATACGTTCTTCGTAATTTCTCGATCCCGAACGAAGCCGCAATCGCGAACACCAATCCGACGAGGACCGGATATACACCCAGAAGAAACCCGAGCGCGACACCCGCAATACTGACATGAGACAAAGTGTCACCGATCATGGCCAGACGCCTTAACACAAGAAACAGCCCCATGAGAGGGGCTGTCACCGCAATGAGCACTCCGCCGATCAGCGCTCTCTGAAAAAATTCCGCGGTAAGCAGATCCAACGGGAGTTAACCTTCTTTCCGGAGGGTGTGGAGCAAGTCCGTCTCCTCGCAATCCTCGATATCGTGGGAATGCCGAATGTAGAAAGAGAGCTTGCCGCTCCTTTCCTTCGGCTCCTGACCCAAATAAGAACGCATCATCTCGATGTCGTGGGACACCATCAAAAAGGTGATATTGTGTTTCTGGTGCATATGCCGGATCAGATGAAAAAAGTTCTCCTGCGTTTCCGCGTCTATGCCCGCCATCGGCTCGTCAAGGATGAGCAGCTGCGGATTGCTGATCAGCGCCCTAGCCAGAAACACCCGCTGCTGCTGGCCACCAGACAGCTCACCGATCCGTTTGTCCGCCAAATCTTCAATATGCATCGTCCGGAGTGCGTCTTCACACTGGATCGTATCCTGCCGGGTTACCCTGCGAAACAGCTTGCGCCGGCCGAACAAGCCGGACATCACGACTTCCCGGACTGTCGCGGGGAAAAGGGGATTAAAGTTGCTGCGCTGCGGTACATATCCGATCAGGTCACGCTCTTTAAACCGATCCGCCGGCATTCCGAACAGCTCGATGCGTCCGCTGTCCGGCTTGAGCAAACCTACGATAAGCTGAAGCAAGGTTGTTTTGCCCGCGCCGTTCGAGCCGATCAGGCCGACAAAGTCCCGCTCTTGAATATGAAATGAAAGATTGGAAAGCACAGGTTTCGTTCCGAAAGAGAACGAGACATCGTCCAATGTGACGATCTGCCGATGACAACCTGGCTCTGGAGCCGCCCATGCGCACATGCCGCCCCCTCCTTTCGAAAATTTTTCGCTGATGCGTCTTGGAGACGTTTCTTTTATTGTAATGCCTTCTTCAGGTTTTGCAAATTCTGCTCCATGATCGTAACAAAATTGTCGCCGGCTTTTTCCTGCTCAGGTGTGAGCCCTTCGAGGGGATTCAGCACCATCGTTTGTGCTGCCGTTTCTTTGGCAACCGTATCCGCGAGGCGGTTGGACGCCAGTGTTTCGAAGAAAATGGTACGGATATGCTTCTCTTTGATGTATTTAATGATGTTGACCATATCTTGGGAACGCGGCTCCGCATCGGGCGACAATCCCATAAGAGCGGTCTGTTTTAAGCCGTAATCCCGGCATAAATAACCGAATGCCTGATGGGATACCACAATATCCCGACCCTTATACGGCCCAAGTTCGGAAGTAAATTTACCGTCCAACGAAATCAATTTGTCTTTCACTGCCGCAAACCGTTTCTCGTAGGCGCCGCGATGACCCGGATCTGCTTTGATATAAGCATCCCGGATGATTTCGGCCATCTTCTGCGCAGATTTGGGGCTGACCCAAGTGTGGGGATCCACGTTCAAAGCGTTCGCGTCATGCCCGTCATGGCCGCTGCCTTCCGGATTGCCTTGGATCAACGGAATTCCCTTGCTCACTTCCACCGTGAGTCTCGAATCCTTGGTATCCAAGCCTTTGAGGAAGTCCGTTGTCCAACCCTCGAGTCCCGCTCCATTGTAAAGGAAAATCTGAGCGTTCGATGCCGTCTGAATATCCTGGCTCTTCGGTGTCCAATCATGCGGTTCGACTCCTGCCGGAATCAGATTGACGACATGCGCGTCTTCTCCTCCGATTTCCGTGGCAAAAAAATAAAGCGGATAAAACGTGGTGACCACGTTTACTTTGCCTTTTACGGGTGCCGTTGCGGAATTTCGCCCGCAAGCTGTGAGTACGAATACCGTCGCCAATACCGCCAGTGTCACGGAAAAAACAATTTTGCGAAACGCATGAAGGGACTTTCGAGCTTTGTTCATTCCGTTGCTCCTTAATCGTAATTATTATGATTTGGATTATAGACGCCAAAAGAACGTCTGTCAATGAAAATCAGAATTGTTACGAATAGACGAATGGAGGGAACCGACCTATCGTGAAAAAAAGAGACTGTCGTGGGGACAGTCTCGACGTTCAGGACTTAATAAATAAGTTAACCTGACCGAGAGTTACTTCACGATCGCGCCGTTCGGCATGCTGTCCGGTACGGTGGCGATCGTCAACTGATCCCCTTGCGAGGCGGCCAGGATCATTCCTTGGGACATTTCTCCGCGCAGCTTGACCGGCTTCAGGTTGGTCACGCAAATTACTTTGCGGCCGACGAGATCGTCCGGTTGATAATGCTGGGCGATTCCGGACACGACTTGCCGGATTTCGTAACCGAGATCGAGCTGCAGCTTCAGAAGCTTGTCGGCTTTGGGAATCGGTTCGCATGCGACGACTTGCGCAACTCGCAGCTCCACCTTCGCGAAATCGTCGATCGAGATTTCGGGTTTGAACTCGGCCGGCGCGGCGACAGGTTCGGCAGCCGGTTTTTCCGGTTCCGCCGCAGCAGGAGCTGCGGAGGCTCCTCCTTGCATCGATTCGACAATCCAGGCGATTTCTTCCGCCATTTCCAAGCGGGGGAACAGCGGCTCGCCTTTGACGACTTTCGTACCGGCCGGCGCAGCTCCATACGAGCCCAGGCTTTCCCACGATGTGGCCGCCCCCTCGCTTAACCCGAGCTGTTCCCACATCCGGCGCGGCGAGTTCGTCAAAAACGGCTGAATCAGAATCGAGACGAACCGCAGCGATTCCGCCAAATGCCCCATAACGGAAGCGAGCACCGGGCGGTTCGCCTCCTCCTTGGCCAATGCCCATGGCTGCGTTTCATCGATATATTTGTTCATTCGGCCGACCAACGCCCAGATGGCCCCAAGCGCCACGGAAAATTCCATGTTCTCCATGGCTGACTCCACTTTGTTCACCGTTTGCACGGTCAATTGCTCCAATTCCGCATCGAACGGTGTGGCGCTTTTCTCGAAAGCCGGTACCTCACCATCGAAATACTTTTCGATCATTGCCACCGTCCGATTCAGCAGGTTGCCCAGATCATTGGCCAAATCGTAGTTGATTCGCTCGACGAAGTTGTCCGGCGTGAACGTGCCGTCAGCACCGAAAGGCACTTCTCTCATTAAGTAATAACGCAGCGCATCCAGTCCGTATCGGTCGATCAATTTGACAGGGTCGACGACGTTGCCTTTGGATTTGGACATTTTGCCGTCTTTCATCATCAGCCATCCGTGCGCAAACACTTTCTTAGGCAGCGGCAGACCAAGCGCCATCAGCATGATCGGCCAGTAGATGGTGTGGAAACGGACGATTTCCTTGCTCATCAGATGAACGTCGGCCGGCCAAAATTCCCGGAATAGCGCATTATCCTCCGAATTGTAACCAAGTGCGGTAATGTAATTGGATAAAGCGTCGATCCA
Organism: Cohnella sp.; assembly: GCA_028287445.1. Taxonomy (GTDB): domain Bacteria; phylum Bacillota; class Bacilli; order Paenibacillales; family Paenibacillaceae; genus Cohnella. The sequence continues at coordinate 6,907 of JAQBPQ010000128.1, read as the reverse complement.
TACGTAGATGATATGTTTCGGATCGCCCGGAACCGGAATGCCCCAGTCGAACGTGGTCCGGGATACGGCCAAATCCTCCAGCCCCGGCTTGATGAAGTTATTGATCATCTCGTTGCGGCGGGATTCCGGCTGGATAAATTCCGGGTGCTCTTCGTAGTACGCGAGCAGGCGGTCGGCATACTGGCTCATGCGGAAAAAATAGCTTTCTTCCTGCACCCACTCGACCGGGCGTCCGCAATCCGGACATTTGCCGTCCACAAGCTGGCGTTCCAAGAAAAACGCCTCATCCGGCGTACAGTACCAACCCTCGTAAACACCCTTGTAGATGTCTCCCTGTTCCAGCAGCTGCGCGAAAATTTTCTCCACGGCCGCCTTATGGCGCGGTTCCGTCGTCCGGATGAAATCGTCGTTGGAAATGTCCAGTTTACGCCACAAATCCTGGATTCCCGTTACGATATCGTCTACGAATTCCTGCGGTGTCTTACCGGCTTTGTCCGCCGAACGTTCGATTTTCTGACCGTGCTCGTCCGTACCCGTCAAATAACGTACGTTATATCCGCGCAGCCGCTTGTACCGGGCCATCGCATCCCCCGCTACCGTCGAATAGGCATGCCCGATGTGCAGCTTGTCGCTCGGATAGTAGATCGGCGTCGTGATATAAAACGTTTTTTTGGCTTCACTCATGGCCGCAACCTGCCCTTCCCTAAATCGCTCTGAACATACAAAAAAGCTCTCGTCCGTATGGGACGAGAGCTTTGGCTCACGCGGTACCACCCAAATTCCCCCCGCTTTCGCAAGACAGGAGCTTTGCCGGTCGATTCGACCGAATCCGTTAACGCCGGACTGCCGCGCCATCCCCTTACGGCGAGCGCTTGCTGCGCTCCCGCTCGAAGGCGGATCCTCCGGGACCATTTTCCGAAACCCGTCCTATGCCGGTTCGCAGCTGCCCCGGCTCTCTGCAATAGGCGATCGCTTCGTACTTATCCCTTCATGGGAAACAACGTATGGAACTTCTGCCCACAATATACCCGAACGCAGTCGCCGATGTCAAGCGTGGCCCTCGTTCCCGGCCTTGACGCGCGAAGGCGGAACGGGATCGAATCCGCCGGGATGAAACGGGTGGCACTTACAAATCCGTTTGACCGCCAGATACGTACCTTTCATAGGACCGTGAACCTCAATCGCCTCAAGCGCATATGCCGAACAAGTCGGAGCGAACCGGCAAGTCGGCGGTTTCAGTGGCGAAATAAACTTGCGGTAAAACCGGATCGGAGCCTGCAATGATCGGCGGACGATCATGGCGAACGGCTCTCCTCGGGTGCTGCAGGCTCACCGGATTCCCGGCAATCGCTGCAGTACCCGTATACTTCAAATTTATGCTTGACGACCTGAAAATCGCCCGGCACGTCCGTCACCGGCATCGGACAGGAACGGATCGGCAGCGTTTTCTCACAGTTCAAGCATATCATATGATGATGATGGTCGGGCTCTTCACAATGAAGCTTGAATTTGACGCCTTCTTCAAATACGATCTGCTCCACGATTCCCAAATCGAGCAGCACCCTGAGATTGCGGTACACGGTATCGAAGCTCAGGCCCGGATAGGAGCGCTGCATATGGTCATATACTTCTTTGGGCAGCAAATAACCCGGCGCGTCCGCGAACAATTTCACCAAAGTCCGCCGCTGCTCCGTGATCCTCAACCCTTTTTCCGACATTTGCCGAACCAGTTGCTCGGTGTCTCCCATAAGGCATCCTCTCCTGATGAGTTCCTGATTCCACTATGCCTCATAATAGGAGTTTTCGTCAAACCGGCTTGCCTATCAACAACCACTTGTCTTCCCGAGAGAAATGGCGGGCTTGCGCTGCAACGCCTGATCACGCCATCCAGGTGTTCGCACTCCAAATCAATACAAGGAGAGAAACGGCCGAAAGAACCATATAAAGGCTGCCTTGCCGTTTGCGCTGCTGAAACAATCGCAGAACGCCCAAGCTCAGAAACGAACCGATCAGCATAATGAGCACGGCACCCGTAATGAACAGCGCAGGCGATACATTCGAGACGTCGACCAAATCCAAGATCATTTCCCCTTATCCGGAACTCTTATCCTTGCATTATACCGATTTATACGGGGATAAACAATTCCGCTTCCTTCGAATCCTGCAGAAACCTTGCCGCTTCGCGGCAAGGTTGTTTATTTGTTTTGGGTTAGGTCCTTACGGCATTCGGCGTTCCGCACGACGGGCAGTATCGCGAGCCCGCGTCCACGGTCGTACCGCAAGCCGGACATACGGAGGAAGCTTGGGCGGTATGCCCTTCTTCCAGCGACTCTTCCTCCGTGCGATAGAGCGGCAGCGCCCGCCCGACATCCGACCAGTCCGAGGCGGCCGGCGCTTCGTCCTCGTTCTGCGTATCGATTGGCTCCGCAGCTTGAGGCTCGGGTTCGACGGGCGGCTCTGGAAACCGATGGCCGCACGACGGACAGAAACGGGTATCAAATGGCACCTTATTCCCGCAAACGCACTCTTTTTCATTTCGAATCCGCATGATCCTCTGATCCAAATACTCGATTTCATGACGGATAGCGGCCACTTGCTCGCAGACCGGAATCACCCTCGGCTCGGCGAATGACAAGTCTTTGGCCAAATAGGCGTCAAAAACCGCTTCTCCTATGTCGGTGAAGAGCTTGTCGATTTCCTTGCGTTTAACGGTTATTTGGGAGTGCAGCCGGCTAATTTCCACCGTTTGCTGCGCTTTTTCGGTTGCCGTCGACACGCCTTTGCTGACGGTTTCCGATATTTTGCGGAATAAGTCCATAACACTCTCCTCCTTCTTCCTTTATTATCTCATTGGTCGCTTGCCGAATCATAGTTGGTTAGAGGATTCTCATCTACTCGATTCGCCTGCGGTAATCCGTGGGCGTACAGCCGACCCATTTTTTAAACGCCTTCGAAAAATAAAGCGGATCCGTATACCCGACCGAAGCTGCGGCTTGCTCCACCGTGATCGGCTCGCGGAGCAGAAGTTTGGCGCGCTCGATTCGGATCTTCTGAAGGTAACGGACGGGGGAAATCCCCATCTCTTTGCGAAACAGCTTGGATAAATGGGTGCGATGATAGCCGAGCTCCTTGGCCATATCCGCGATCGACACGGACTGAGCCAGCTGTGCTTCCAACCAGCGTGCCGCGCGATTGGCCTGGAGAGCCGAAATCCCCGCTCTCCCCTCTGACGGAGGCCCGGCAGGCCGGTTCGTTCGGGCCCAGGAAGCCATCGCCAGCCGAAGCCAGCCTTCCGCCTCCCAATCCGATGTCCAGTCGCCGCTGCGAAATCGGCGTTCGATCGCCTGAGCCGCCTTGGCCGGAACGTCATCTCCTCCGAGGACGACCGGTCGATCGGCGGAAATTCCGGCTGTCTGCAGCCAGCGCTCCGCTTTCGCTCCCCGGAAAGCGATCCAACGATAACGCCAAGGATCAGCCTCGTCTGATTGATAGGTATGCAGCTCCCCCGGCAATATGAAAAAGCTGTCTCCAGCCCCCAATTCGTACACGCGATCCCGGCATCGAAACATGCCGATCCCTTCCATGATGGTGTGCGCCAAGAAATAATCATGTACTTGAGGCCCCATTCGATGACTCGGTTCCGTCTGGGAGTGACCCGCAAACAGCACGGTCAACTCGCTCCCTTCACGAGGGTTCGGATGAACCGAAGTGGTGCTCACCGGTTTTCTCAACCTTCGGCCCCCTTCAACAAACTACAAAATTCCATATAGAGAATGATTCTGTCCATGGCAAAAAGAATGCGTTGTCCTCTATTCTAAATCGCGTAGGGCCTTCATTCAACCGCAAATTTTGGAGGGAAACCACATGTCCAAAATCACGTTTCTCGGAGCCGGAAGCTCCGTGTTTGCCAAAAATGTACTGGGTGACGTCTTGCTCACGCCCGCTCTGCAAGGGTACGAAATCGCATTATTTGACATCGACCGCGAGCGTCTGCAAGATTCAGAACGGATGCTGAACAACATTCGCCAGACTGCCCAGAGTAGTTGCCGGATTCAAGCTTATACCGATCGGAAAGAAGCACTCCGCGGCGCGAAATTCGTCGTCAACGCCATCCAGGTCGGCGGTTACGATCCTTGTACGATCACCGACTTCGAGGTACCCAAGAAATACGGCCTTCGCCAGACGATTGCCGATACGATCGGCATCGGCGGTATTTTCCGCAATTTGCGCACCATTCCGGTCATGCTCGATTTCGCCCGCGACATCCGGGAAATGTGTCCGGACGCCTGGTTTTTGAACTATACGAATCCGATGGCCGTTCTGACGAACGTCATGAATACCTACGGAGGCGTCCAAACGGTCGGCCTGTGCCACAGCGTTCAATCGTGCGTGCCCGAGCTGTTCCGCTTGCTCGAAATGGATATGACCGGCGTGAAGTTCAAAATCGCCGGCATCAACCACATGGCTTGGCTGCTGGAGATCTCCAAGGACGGCGTCGACCTGTATCCGGAAATCAAGCGGCGCGCGGTAGAGAAGCAGAAAGAAAAGCATCATGACATGGTCCGACTAGAAATGATGCTGCGTTTCGGTTATTACATCACCGAGTCGTCGGAGCACAGTGCCGAATACCATCCTTACTTCATCAAGCGCAACTATCCGGAACTGATCGAAAGATTCAACATTCCGCTGGATGAATATCCGCGCCGGTGCGTGAATCAGATCGAGGGCTGGAAGTCCATGAGGGACAGTTTGGTCAACAACACCGACTTGACCCATCATCGTTCGCACGAATACGCCTCCTATATCTTTGAAGCGATGGAGACGAACGTGCCGATCAAGATAGGCGGCAATGTGATGAACACTGGCGGTCTCATCGCGAACCTGCCCCGCGAAGCTTGCGTCGAAGTAAGTTGCCTCGTTGACCGGTCCGGTATCGCCCCTACTTACGTGGGCAATCTGCCCCCGCAGCTCGCGGCGCTGAACCGCACCAACATCAACACCCAGCTGCTCACGATCGAAGCGGCCATCACCGGCAAAAAAGAGCACATTTACCACGCAGCCATGCTGGATCCGCACACAGCGGCAGAGTTGTCCATCGACGACATCGTTTCGCTGTGCGACGATTTGATCAAAGAACACGGCGACTGGCTTCCGAAGTTCCAGTAAAACGCAAAGCTGCTCCCGGGTACATTGTGGAACTCCCGTGGAAGCAGCTTTTTTGATATGGCATTAAAGGACACTGCCATCTGCCACAGACAGTTTCGGCCATTGCCGGAGCCAATCCTTCTCCTGCACCCTTTTGGCAAATGCCCCAGGATCCGCGCATAGCGGACTCGGCCTTAGCTTTAAATGGAACAAGTCGCTCAAACCCCATGGGCATAGCCATTCCAACGTGTTGTCTTTCAACAGCCGGACGCCGACCGCGGTAGCCGTTTCCGGCCAGCCTTTCATCGCTCTCTCCACAGTTGGATAAGGCGGTTCTCCGTTTCTTATATGCATGCGGGCCTGGTTGCGCACTTGCCACCGGATACCCGGCAATTCGGCATGAAGCTTGCGCTCCGCCTGTTGTTCCGTTTCCTCGGATAGGTCGGCCTCGTCATGGTACACTACGTCCACATCATGCAGCGGAGTGGCATTCGGATAACCATGCAGACGATCCCATGCGAGATTTCGAATCGCTCCGGCCGCCAAGAAACTGCATTGGGGAGCGGTGTCCCGGACGAGGCGAAGCATTTGCATGGTACATAAATCTGCGGTTACCCAAATCGTCAGCTGCCGGTTACGATCCGGCTCCGATTCGATCAGAAGGTCATTTTCCATCCGCGCCGTAACGTTCGATCAACTGCTCATACTGTGCGTGGTACCTGGCGGATTCACTTTCCAAGCGCAGCTTCTCGCGATCCAGCTTCTGCAGAATGCCGCTTACTTGGCTCGTGTGCGTTCGAACGGACTCCAGTGAATCGTTGATTTTGCCCTGCACCATCCAGTCGGCGATGAAGCCGTCAAAAAAATAATCCGAGAATTTCAAAAAGCCGCCGATCTGGGGAACGCCGCTCTGTACGTCCCAGTCCAAATCCTTCAGTTCTTCGGCGAACTGCCTAAGATGAAACTGAGATTGGTGAATATGGTCCTGCGCTTCATCGATTCTTCCATGCTTGATCATGGTGGAGATCATCCCGCCGCCAAGCATGTCATAAGTCCCCCAGCTGCGTGCCGAGTTCAGCCTGTCCTCCGCCTGCATCAACGCTTGCCGGGCACTCTCGCCGGCCCTCCGAGCCTCTTCCGTCTCCACCAGCCGAGCCTTTGACGATGCGATTTGTTCGGACAAGTTTTCCAGTTCGTCTCTTTTCGTCTGATCGTGGTCGCGAATCCACGTTTCTTTGCGCTCCATCAGATGCGACATCCGAATGTCGGCATCCTGCAGCTCATGCAGTTGACGTTTTACGAGCACAAGCTCCTCTTCCATTCCGCGAAGAGACGCCTGGGCTGCGTCGTATTTGAGCTTCGCTTCCACAGCTTCCCGCTCTTCTTCCAGCAGTTTGTCATCCAGGTTGCCGAGAACACCAAGCCAAAAGTGAGAAAAAGAAGAAGAAGTCAGCCGTTCCACATCGTGCTCTTCCTTCTGAAGAAGCTGCAAACAATCAGCCGCTATCTGCTGTTGCACCTTGATATCCTTATCCAGCCTGTTCAAGCGGGCTTCCCATTTACGCTTCATCTCCAAGTCCAAGCGGCATTGTTGAAGCTCGGCGTTCCATTCTCTGATCTCATCCATTGGCCTATTCTCCTTTTCCGCGATGCGATATCCTTTCTCTAACAATACCGCCGGAACCTGTGAAAAGTTGCAATAGAACCAAGTATAAACCGCTGTCGCCGTCCTTGGATAGCAGCATACGTTTATGTCGGAGAC
>JAQBPQ010000096.1 GCA_028287445.1 Cohnella sp. | reverse complement strand
TCGGCATTGTCATGCCTCCTAAGGATATCCGTTTCTTCGATGAAATCCGAAGCGGTATTCATTCGGCAGCCGAAGAACTCAAGGATCTTGGATTGCGCCTTGACTATCATTATGTGGACAATAAGAGCCCGGAAGAAGGCGCAGCCGCAATCCAAAAGCTTGTGGAAGCGGGGGCAAACGGAATTATGTTCTCGGTAATGGATGACGAGCTCATCCGCGAAAGCATTAACAAAGCCGCCGATCATGGCGTGCCTGTGGTGACATTTAACTCGGATGTGGAGAACAGCAAGAGAGTCTGTTTTGTAGGTCAAGATCTGTACAAAAGCGGAAAAGTAGCTGCGGGTCTGATGAGCAGAGTTTTGCGGGAGAATGCGAAGGTATTGATCTTGACGGGTAACCTGAAGTTCCATGCCCATCGTGCCAGAGTCCAAGGCTTCAAACAAAACTTGGTTGAATACACCAAAGGTCTGGAAGTCGTGAAAGTGATTGAAGGATATGACCGTTATTCAGATACATATTCGCAGCTTGATCAGGCATTGAAGGAGCATCCGCATATCGAAGGTATATATATGGCCACTGGTCCTATAGAAGCTTGTTTAGAAGTTATTAAACATCACGGTAAGGAGGGACGAATACGCGTCATTTGCAATGATCTTCTGCCGGAGATCGAACAGGGATTAAAAGAAAACATCATTGACTTCACAATCGTACAAAATCCGCAACAGCAGGGTTACCGTTCGTTACGTATCTTATATGATCTCATATTCACGGGGAAGCGGCCTGATATGGATCATTATTATACGGAAACCCATATATATATCCCGGAAAGCCTTTGACCTGCCTGTTTTTGCCTAATTTCGTGCCCGGGCACGAAGTGGGATGATGACAAATCCGAGGAGGAATTTTCATGGCGATTGTCGTTCAAAGAAGGAATTACAGCATCACGGGCCCTGAAAATCAACGCGCGCAAGCAAAAGGGCTGGTGGCTGCGGAGTGGTACACGAGTCCCATCCCCAGGCCCAAACTTAAGGAATTAATGAAGAGAAAGAACGGTCCGGCCATTCGGGATACTTTGATTTGGTTCGGTGGTCTTCTCGTTTTGGGTTATCTGGCTTATCTTTCTTGGGGCACTTGGTGGGCGGTTCCGGCTTTTCTGGCGTATGGCATTCTTTATGCGACACCAGGAGATTCCCGCTGGCATGAATGCGGACACGGTACGGCCTTCAAGACGCCATGGATGAACGAGGTCATTTACCAGATCGCGTCCTTCATGGTTCTCAGATCGGCCACACCATGGCGATGGAGCCATGCCCGGCATCACACCGATACGATCATCGTAGGGCGCGACCCTGAGATCGTTGCGGAAAGACCTCCGGTTTGGAAAATTCTGCTCATGCAAATTTTCGATCTGTACGGCGGACCGATCGAAATCAAAAGATTTCTTTTGCATACTTTCGGCCGATTGGAGTCGCAGGAGAAAGAATACATTCCCGAATCACAGCATCACAAAACGTTCTGGGAAGCACGGGTTTATATGCTGATCATCCTGTCGGTCATCGGATTGTGCATTTATACAGCTAGCATTCTGCCCGCACTGTATGTCGTCCTTCCATCCTTCTACGGATTTATTGTGGTTCTCGCTTTCGGCATGACGCAGCATCTGGGGCTTTACGAAGATGTCTTGGATCATCGCCTCAACACCCGTACCATCTATATGAATCCGATTTTTCGTTTCTTGTACTGGAATATGAACTACCATACCGAGCACCATATGTTCCCGATGGTTCCCTATCATGCGCTTGCGAGGCTGCACGAAGAGATGAAGTCCGATTGTCCGACTGCGCGCCCCAGCCTTGCGGCTGCCCTAAAAGAAGTCATTGTTGCGCTTAGGAAGCAAAAGGACGATCCCGCTTATGTAGTGGTAAAACCCTTGCCGACCACTGCGCTCCCATACATGCACGGCGTCGAGCACAATCTTAACATAAGGAGTGACATGGGATGAGTGCAAGTGAATGGATCGAGGCTTGCGGCGTAGACGATATCGAGGTCGAGGATGTAATCCGGTTTGACCATGGCGACCGGACATTCGCGATCTACCGTACGGACACAGGAGATTTCTTTGCGTCCGACGGGTACTGTACGCATGAAAGATTTCATTTGTCCAAAGGGTTGGTCATGGGGAATGTAATCGAATGCCCCAAGCATAACGGCCGGTTCCACATCCCTACCGGCCAAGCCAAGCGCGCTCCCGTTTGTGTGGATCTCAAGACATATTCTGTAAAAATCGAGGGAGACAAGGTGTTTATCCAGATCTGAAAAGGAGCAAAAGCATGAAGTATAATGCGTTCGGCAAATTAGGCACAGAGGTTTCCCGTTTGGGATATGGAGCGATGGGGCTTGGCGGAGTGTTTGGCCGGCATGAAGAGAAAGACCTTGTCCGTTCGGTGCTGAACAGCTTGGAGAAAGGCGTAAACCTCATTGATACAGCGCGGAATTATGGGGAATCGGAACGCATACTCGGTCTGGCTTTACGCGAGTGGAAAGGTGAAAAACCGTTTATTGCTTCCAAAATACAATCGAAGGATCAAAATGGCTGGGGTGGACCTGTTCCGGTAGAGTCGGCGTTTCCGAAAGGGTGGCTTCGGGAAAGCACGGAAAAATCACTTCAGCTGCTTGGAGTGGAAACCATTGATTTAATGCAGCTGCATCAATATTGGCCTCACTGGGATTACGTCGACTACTGGATGGATGAATTGTTGCAATTGAAACAAGAAGGAAAGATCCGTGGAATCGGCATATCGATACCCGACCAGCGTCACGATATAGCCTTGTCCCTTGTGCAGAGCGGGAAAATCGACGCGGTTCAAACGGTCTTTCATATTTTCGATCCACTCGCCCTGGATTGCCTCATTCCTTTCTGCCAGGAAAACAATGTGGCGGTTATAGCGCGCTGTATATTGGACGAAGGCGGATTGACGGGCTTCCTGAAAGAAGATACCAAGTTCGAGGATGGGGATTTTAGAAAATCATACTTCGATTATTTGCCTCGTCATCTGTATATCGAAAGAGTGGATCGGCTTCGGGAAGCGTATGTGCCGAAATACGCCAATACCTTGGCCGAGCTAGCCATCAAGTTCGTATTGCATCATCCGGGAGTGACGACGGCAGTCAGCTCAATGCACGTCCCCCAATATGCGGATGAGAACATTGCGGCAGTAGACGGTGTGCCTCTGCCCGAACCTATTTTTGAAGAAATTCGACGCTATCATAGATGGGTGAGAAATCTCTATGAAACCAAGTACTGGCGGTAAATAACAATCATACTACAAAAATAAGGCAGTGCTTCCACGGTGGAGAAAACCCTTGCATTACATGCTTTTCGATCTATTGTATCGTTCTTTCACAGCATTAAATGGAAGCTTTTTATTTCCTATGTCTGCTTATCCATCATCCCCACCGCCATTATATCGGTGATCCTTTACATTTACTCCTATCGTGCCATTGAAAATAAGATCGCCAATTATTCTCAGCAAATCATTGTCCAAACCGTCGGGAAACTGGATGGCAAACTTGAAAACGCGCAGGATTTAAGCTTGCAGATCGTAACACAGAAAGATTTTCAACAGCGTTTGCAACATCTGTGGACACATCCGGATGCCAAATCGGCGGATGACGAAGCGAAAGCCGTTGAAAAAGAATTGGATACCATCATCAGTTCCCGCAGCGATGTGGTGGGCGCGGAAGTCCTCATGGCCAACTCCGACCGCGTGATGGTGGCCGGAGAATATTTGGCCGATCCGAAGGTATACAAGCAAGATCCGGCTTATTTGAGGTCGATGACTCTTCCGGGCGCCTATGCCTGGAAAGGTGCGGTATATAACAGAAACCCCCAAGTGCTGTACCCGCATATCGCGACGCTCACCCGTAAAATCAAATCGGTTGCGACAGGTGAAGACTTGGGTGCGCTTGTTATCGGAATCAAGGAGTTTGCGATCGCCGATACGTATTCGTATCTCGATCTTGGACCTACCGGGTTCGTATTCGTGATCGACGAAGACGGGACGGTGATTTCGCATCTGGACAAGAACAAGTTGAACAAAAAATCGGATTATCCCCTGATATCGAAAATCATCGATGCGCCTGTGGATCAAAGCAGAACGTTTCCTTCCTACCTGGACGGTAAAAAGGTGCTCGTTTCCTACGGTGTTTCCGAGCTTGCCGGCTGGATAATGGTGAGCGTCATTCCCTACGACTATTTGACTGAAGAAATCAATTCGATCAAGATCATCTCCGTGAGAATCGGCATCATCTTGCTTCTCGCATCGGTTATCATTTCCTTTTATATCTCATCCACGATTTCACGGCCCGTAGAAGCCCTGGTCCGCGCCATGCGGAAAGTGGAGAACGGCGACTTGAACGTGAGTGTGTCGTTAAAAGCGCGAAACGAGATTGGCAGCTTGGGGCACCATTTCAACCATATGGTGAAAAGAATGAATGTGTTGATCAAGCGTGTGTATGAATCGGAATTGGTGAAAAAAGAAGCGGAAGTCAAAGCCTTGCAATCGCAGATCAATCCTCATTTTCTGTATAATACGCTAGCCATTATCGATAGTATGGCCTCGATTAAAAAAGAAAAGGAAATCAGCGAAATTACACAGATTCTAGCTGATATTTTTCGCTACAGCATCAGCGGCAACGATGTGACAACGATTAAAGAAGAGATCAATCAGGTTCAAAGATACCTCTATATTCAGAAAATACGGTATAAGAACAAAATCACGGAAACCATCGAAATCGACCCGGAAACGGAAAACTGCCTGATCACGAAGCTGCTGCTGCAACCGATTGTTGAAAATGCCATCATCCACGGGATTAGCAGAACCAGCGATCATGGGCGATTGTCCATCAAGGTGTTTTCAGTGGACGAAGATACACTTACGATTGAAATCAGCGACAACGGAAACGGCATTCCTGAGCAACGTCTGCAAGAGATCAAGACCCGTTTGAGGGAGGCGGATTCGGATCTTCTGTCTACCACTCAGAGAGGCGGCCATATCGGCATTGAAAACGTCCATCGGCGGATTCGCAACACGTTCGGCGATGAGTACGGATTAGAGATTGAAAGCCGTCCCGGACAAGGAACCAAGGTTATAATGGTGATTCCGAAGTTGACGTAACGGACTCTGGCTGGGGGTGCGAGAAGATGATAAAAGTCATGGTTGTCGACGACGAGGAGTACATTCGCAAAGGAATCATTTCGAAAATCAACTGGCAGGCGCAAGGGATGGAGCTTGTGGCGGAGGCGGAGGACGGGGAAACCGCGTTCAACATCATTTCCAGTCAGCCGGTGGATCTGGTTATCACGGACATATGCCTTCCCCAAAAAGACGGCTTCGATCTTATTCGGGATGTGTCGCAATTGGGAAAACAAGTGAAATTCATCATTATTAGCGGCTACGACAAATTCGAATACGCACGGACTGCCATGAAATACAGGGTAACCGAATATTTGCTCAAACCGATCAAGGATGTCGATTTAAACGATTCGC
>JAQBPQ010000089.1 GCA_028287445.1 Cohnella sp. | reverse complement strand
GCTCAATGCCGGTGGACGTACCCACCATCGTACCTGTGGAGCCGGTCGGAGCCTGGGTGATGACCGTGACGTTACGCATACCGCGTTTTTTCACTGCATCTCCGACATCGGGGAACTTTTTGACCATATTTTTCATGAATCCGCTTTGCAGGAAAGGATCGGCATTGAACGCCGGGAAAGAACCTTTCTCTGCTGCGATTTCGGTGGACGCGAGGTAAGCTTCACGAGCCATGAAACCGTACAGCTTGTCTAGGAACTCCATCGAATCGTCGCTGCCGTAGCGGATTTCCAGACGAATCATCAGCTCAGCCAGACCCATCGTTCCAAGGCCTACGCGGCGCTCGTTTTTCTGGTTTCGCTCATTTTCAGGGAAGTGATACGGCGTCCTGTCGATGACGTTGTCGAGGAAACGGGTCGAGTACCGGACGACTTTGGCCAACTCGTCCCAAGCCACATCATGCTTCTCATCGTCATAGAACTTGGACAGATTAATCGCCGACAAGTTGCAGACGCCCCAGGCCGGAAGTCCTTGCTCACCGCACGGGTTCGTACAGATGATCGGGTTAAAATACCAGCTGTTGGACATTTGGTTGTAGTATTCCATGAATACGACGCCCGGCTCCGCCGATTTCCAAGCGGATTCGATAATCGTGTGCCATACTTCGCGTGCACGAACGGTGCGATAGTGCTCAACGCCTTTGCCAAGCTTCTTCCACTTGTCGAGGTCGCCGTCCCACAGTTCGTTGTATTCCGGATCCGATTTGTCCGGGAACACCAGATCCCAATCCAGATCTTCTTTGACAGCCTTCATAAATGCGTTGCTGACACAAACCGAAAGGTTAGCGTTGGTCACTGCGCCTGCGGTCTGCTTCACGGTAATGAAATCCTCGACGTCCGGATGCCAGTCGTTGATCATGAGCATCAATGCGCCGCGGCGGCTCCCGCCTTGTTCGATCAGGCCGGTCGTGTAGCTGAACAATCCGCCCCAGGATACGGCACCGCTGGAGGAACCGTTGACGCCTTTGACCACCGAACGGCGGGGACGCAGGGACGACAGGTTGATGCCTACGCCGCCGCCCCGGGACATGATTTCGGTCATTTCGGACAGGGTCTCCATGATCCCTCCGCGGCTGTCATGAGGAGACGGGATCACGTAGCAGTTGAAGAGGGTCAGTTCTTCGCTCGCACCCGCGCCTGCCGCGATGCGGCCGCCCGGTACGAGCTTCCAGTCATCGAGCAGCCAGCGGAACTTGTCCGTCCATTCCTTCTGCTTCTCGGGAGATGTCTCAACGGAAGCCATGGCTGCCGACAGGCGGTCCCACATTTGCTCCGGCGTTTTCTCAATGGTCAACGTGAGCTTCTCGACCGTGGATTCCACCAGATCTCCGTTACGAATCTTAACCGTTACATTGCGGCCTTCCCGTTTGACCACTTCGCCGACATCCTTGGCCGGAAACTTCGGATCATCCTTCGTCAAGACGAGGACAATGTCGCCCACTTTCGTCTCATTCGTGTCCGCATTCTTCCATGCATAACGATCCAAAAAGATCTTTTCACTTAGCCCAGTAAGTTGCTTCGTTTCCGTTGTATTCACCCGGAACACCCTCCCGAACGCTTGATATAATAGGTTTCTTAAAGAACCGCACTTTTATGAACCCTATGTAAATTGTACAACATATGGTGTACGTTTGCCATTATACTATACCAGATGTTGTGAAGCTATAGGACATTACTCATAAATTAGCGAACCTTGTCGGCCTAGCTCGAACAACCTCCGATTTTCTCCCAAAACCTCGTTTTTTTACATTGGTTTCGAAAACCTCGGCATTGCTCATACTAAGGGATAACTTCCAACTTTAGGAGTGACATGTCGTTGCGATTTTCCCACTACTTGCCCGCCGGCATGCCATCCGGTGTACCAGCAGCAACCGACCAAGCAACCGGGACTAAAGACACCCCTAGCTCCATCGTGGAGGACGAAACACAATTGTCATCTACACCGTCGTCCACTGGCGAACCCGCACCTCGGCTGATCCATCCTCTGGTGGAGCTGCGGTTTGACCGTACCGTTTTTGAAGAAATGGAACGGCGCATAGAACGCAACGGACCCTGGGACGACTGGACGATGTACCGGCTTGCGCTCGAGGCGGAAGAGGCCAATCTGGTCGGCGATTTCCACGAGCTGCAATGCACACGTCTGCTGCCTTCTTTCACTCCGCTCCCTCATCAGATCGAAACCGCGCGCCGGGTTTTGCATGAGATGCGGGGCCGCGCCATTCTGGCCGACGAAGTCGGACTCGGGAAAACGATCGAAGCCGGTCTCATCCTCAAGGAATACTGGGTTCGCGGACTTGTCCGCAAGGTGCTGATCCTGGTGCCGGCTTCTTTGGTGCTGCAATGGGTGCGGGAACTCGGCAATAAATTCGATCTCCCCGCGGTTCCGCAGAAGAAAGAATACTCCTGGGCAAGCGATATTGTCGTCGCCTCGATGGATACCGCCAAGCGGGAGCCCCATCGTCAACTGCTGCTGGACAACGAGTACGATATGGTCATCGTAGACGAAGCGCACAAGTTGAAGAACAAGCGCACAGGCAACTACCGGTTCGTCACCGAGCTCCGCAAGAAGTACTGTCTGCTGCTGACGGCTACCCCTGTTCAGAACGATCTTTCCGAGCTTTACAACCTGATCACCCTGCTCAAACCCGGTCAACTCGGAGCAGAAGGAGATTTCACCGCTAATCACGTGGCAGACCGCCGTGTCGCGAAGAACGAGGTCAAGCTCCAGGAGAACCTGGGACAAGTCATGATCCGCAACCGGCGAAGCGACGGCGGAGTGGAATTTACCCGGCGGTTCGTCACCAACGTCCCGCTTTCCCTCTCCGACGAGGAAATGGCGTTATACAACGGAGTCACCGACTACGTCAGACAGCACGTGAAAGCCGAGAACGGAGATATCGCCAGCATGCTTTCTCTAGTCACCCTGCAGCGGGAAGTATGTTCCAGCCGGGATGCGGTGTTTCTGACGCTGGTAAATCTCTTCAAAAAAACGCCGGAAGACTCCCCGCTCCGTGCGCGTATTTGGGAGCTCGTCGAGCTGATCAAAAACATTAAAGCGAACACCAAGGCAGAAAAAACAATCGAGCTCATCCAAACGATGGACGACAACAAAGCGATCGTGTTCACGGAATATAGGCAGACGCAAAATTATTTGCTCCGTTTTTTCAAAGAACACGGCATCCAAGCCGTGCCTTACCGCGGCGGCATGAACCGGGGCAAGAAAGACTGGATGATGGACCTGTTCCGCAGACGCGCTCAGGTACTGGTGGCCACGGAAGCCGGCGGCGAAGGCATTAACCTGCAATTTTGCCACAATATCATCAATTTCGATCTGCCGTGGAACCCGATGCGGGTGGAACAGCGGATCGGCCGCGTGCACCGGCTCGGTCAGACGGAGGACGTGAAGATCTACAATCTGTGCACCATCGGCACTATAGAAGAACATATCGTACATCTGCTCCACGAAAAAATCAACATGTTCGAAATGGTCATCGGCGAGTTGGACGACATCGTTCAGAAAATCGACAAAGAGGAGCCATGGGAACGGAGGCTGGCCAAAATGGTGTTGGAGTCCGCTGACGGGGAGGATCTGCGCCGACGGCTCGACGGTTTGGCCGACACGGTGCTTAAGCAGCGCGATCAGACGCATCGGGAGACAACCGAATGAACGGAAAACAAGTGCAGAAATTTGTTCTCTCTTATATAGAAGCAACCGGCTGCCATGTGGTCGAGAAAAGTCCGAACCACGTGACCGTGAAGCTGTCTCCCGCGGCGGACCGGGTGTTGACCAATCGTCCGTTTTATTGGGGCTTCGTGGACCGGTGCGGCGTGCAGCCGGAGACCATGACCTATACGTGGATTTTCGAAAAAGCGCCTGTGCCCGAAGTCGGTGTCCCATCGTCCCCGCTCTCTTCTGTCGTGATGGCCGGAGGACGCGTGGCGCGGGAAGAAGTGTATTTCGGCTCCCGACGTTTGGTTCAGCTGTTCGATGCCGTCCGGCAGAGCGGCCGCAATGTTACGATGTTTGAAGAGCCGCCGCGCGGACAACGCGACCCGCTTGGTTCCCAGGCCTACACCGCTTGGCTCGGCGTCAATTTCAAGGTCGGATACGAATGCGACATGAAACGGGAAGAATGGTATAGCTGGGGAATATCGCTGGCGACTGGGGTTATGGATGAAAACTTTTTGGAGCGACTGAAAGAAAAAAAACTGACTCCCCGCCTCCCCTCCAACGTTCACTTGTTGCGCAACGGGCTTTCCATGCGTAAAGGAATGGCTCAACTCGAGCATGCGCTGGAGCGGAAGCTCAAGGCTTCCGATTTTATTTGGGCGGTAGAAGCGGAGAATCGGCGTCAGGAAGAACGGAATCGGATAAATCAATACTACGGACCGATGCTCGAACGCTCCATCGACAACAATGAGCAAAAAGAAGCCCTGTCGGTGCGTCTGAAGCAAAGGGAAGAGGAGATCGACTGGCAATACAGTCCCCGCGTGGCCGTATCGGTCATCAACTGCGGGATCTTCCATTTTCCCGGTATTGATTAGCGTTCAAACAGGTGTTGCCGCATGGGAAGATTCGCGGTTTTCCGGCAAAAACAGAACCGCACTCAGGCAGGATTACCGACAGTTTCCAACAACATCGGCAAGGCTTGTCCTTTACAATAAAGCCTGTCGAATGCTAATTCCGGTAAAGCAGGTGATATGCGATGTCCAAGTCGTTGTGCCGACAGCCGGTTTCCCGGTTTCTGCTTCTCCTATTTCTGCTGCTGATCACCGTTCCGATGCCGAGCGTGTACTCATTTGCCATGCCGAGCGTTGACTCCTCACCACCTTCAGCACTCGGCAAACAGGTCAACGAATGGGTGTCCATTCTGTCGGCCAAGGAACCATTCGCGGAGTGGAAAAACGCAGCTCCCGATATTCAGCCGCTCGGTCCCGGAACGCATAGCTGGCTTGTGCTGATGTCTGCCAAGAGCCGGGTCGTCGGCTATCTGGTCGTTCAAGCCGAAGCGGACGGATCGTTTCGTCTCGGCGAATACGGTACCGGTGCTGCGGTATTATTTTCGAATGCCGTCCTGAAACGGACGCTGATGGAGAACGGTTTGATTTCGTCGGACACTAACCCATCCTTAAGCACTGTAAAACATTACCTTCATCCTTTCGCGGCCTTCTGGGAAGTCATCATAGGATCCGAGACGTATTGGATCGACGCGAAAACCGGGGAACTGCTGCCGATGGACAGCAAGCTTCTCCATAGCGTCAACACCGCAAAGACGCCCCTCCCTGCTTCCGCCGGCCAAGGCATCTCGTCGGTGTGGCTGAAAAAAACGTTTGATCCCTATGAAAGGCTGCCTTGGCTGACCGGCGAAAAACCGTTTGCCGCCCAGGACGCCAAAAAAGTGCAGAGCCGCATTCACAGCGCCCTGCACCTCCGTTATGTGTCCGAGCCGTTCGGCGACACGATGCTGTACGCACTGCCGGTGATCGGCTTCCAAAGCTGGACCGGGGGAAGACTCGATATTGCCCTCGACATGGATGGAACCCGGTTCATCCCGCTCGACACGTTGAACTTATACGGTCACTTTTACCGGTAATCCGCCGTTGAGGGATCTGCCGGTTCCGCGACTTCAGGCTGGCCGGTTACCTTTTTGCGGCCGTTTAACCAGACCCGAATGCCGATCGGCAGCAACTGGCCGAACCAGAGGGTCACCCAAGGCTCCCGCTGCTGCCGGCGTTCTTGGCGGTATTCGGGAGCTTTGGGCGTTTCCCAATAGGTCACGACGCGCTGCGTCACGTACCTGAGATAGTCCGATCCGTCACTCATCCGTATTCGCCTCCTTCGGCTTGTTACCGTTAGCTTGCCCCGATTCGCGCTGACTCAAACGGCTGAGCAGCAAGAACTCCTGAGTCGGCCGTATGACCGGAACCGTTCTGAGTCACGCTATAGGAACAGCCGAAGGAAAGAAGGGACGGATCATGCGCCGAGTGCTCCTGGTTTTAATCGCAGCCGTCATGTTGATCGCAACAGCGGGTTGGACCTATCCTCCGAATAAGGATATCGATACCGGGCACGCCGCTCCGCCGGATATCTATTGGGCCATCCCCTCCGCAGACGTGCTGATCGATGCAGGACATGGAGGAATTGACGGCGGAACCCACTGGGGCCATATCCTTGAAAAGGACATCAACCTCGCTATTGCCCGCAAGCTGTATCTGCTGCTTCGGAGTCAAGGCGTTCGGGCGGTGCTCAACCGTACCGGCGACTACGCGCTTAGTGACGAAAACCGCTGGCACGCCGCCCGATCCCGCCATAGACGGGATTTGTCCCAACGCCGCGGCTTATCGGATGAGATCGATGCTGCCTTATTTGTGAGCATCCACGTCAACTGGGCTGCACGTGGAGGTAAAGGCGGCCCGCTTGTCCTTCACCGCAATGAAGGGCGAAGCGCGATATTGGCCGCGTTTGTCCAGGACAGTCTCAACCGGCTGCAGGGGCGCAGCCGGCTTCCGCGCGGCTCGGCTAAGCTTTACCTGCTCAATCGCGTGAAAGCCCCCAGCGTGATTATCGAGACCGCTTTTCTGAACAACACCGCAGACCGAGAGATGCTTACCTCGCGACGCGGCCAAACAAGGATCGCAGAAGCGATCGCCTCCGGCATTATGGCTTATCGTTACTTCGCGCCTTGAGCGGATAAGGATCCGGCAGCAATTCCGACAACCGCACGAAGGTGGCTTCCGTTTGGAGTCTGGGAATCGCTATCTTCAGTTCGTCGGATGTAATCAAGCCGGGCCTGCCGACATGTCCGATCACGACACAGTTTTCCCGCTTCTGCAGTTCCTTTCGCAGCACCTCAATCTGACGTGTGATATGGCGGCGCGTAGATATGTCGTCGAGAAATACATCATTTTCCAACAAGGGAACGCCCACTTCTCGGGCTACCTTCGGAACGACGGTATGATACGAAGTGCGGCTGTCGAGGAAAAACAACCCTTTCTCCTTGCACACCTCCAGCACGATCCGCATGACATGCTCATCGGCGGTCGCTTTGGATCCCATATGGTTGTTCATGCCGATCGCGAACGGCACGTCCGCGATCGCGGCCAAGACCCTTCGCCGAATTTCCGCATCCGGCAGACGGGTCAGGATCGCCCCCGGACCCAGCCAACTGGCCCTTCCCCTGATGGGTTCCATGGGCATATGAACGATAACGTCGTGTCCTTTGGCGTGAGCCGCCTCGGCGTCACGCTGGGTGCTCGGCAGGAAAGGCATGACCGCCACCGTCAGCCGCACCGGAAGCCGCATCATTTCCTCCGTGCCTCTCATGTCGTTGCCGAAATCGTCGATCACGATCGCAATATGGCGGGATAAGCCGGATTTAGCTTGAAATTCCTGTGCTTGATCCGGGGAGGCCGTGCTTGTCCCGGCCGGAATCGTAAACACGGTTATAACCATAGCTAACGCCAAAACCCCAAATCTTCGAGTCATACGATTTCTTTCCTTTCCGATCAACTTGCGGTCGCCGTGAAGCTCCACCTCCTCATCTTTCACCAAACCACTTCTTTTATCCGCCTGCGCTTCCGGCGTTTGAGGCCTATCCACAGCGGGTATTTAGGCATATGCCGCATTTCGCAGGCAACCCTACGGAACAGGAAGTGACTCCGATGAAACCAATGACCAAAAAAGTCGCGTTTCTTTTGGCGGAAGATTATGAGGATTCGGAAATGAAAAATCCGTTCGAAGCCATCGTCAAAAACGGCAACGACGCTGTCATTATCGGTTTGGAAAAAGGTACGGAGCTTAAGGGTAAAAAAGGCACCGTCTCCTATACGACGCATCTGTCGGCGGAAGAAGCCGATGCTTCCGAATATGCAGCCGTTATTATTCCGGGCGGGAAATCCCCCTCTCATCTGCGCGACAACGAAGCGGTCATCGAATTCGTCCGGGACGCCGACCGAAGAGGCATTCCGATCTCCGCGATCTGTCACGGTCCTCAGGTTCTGGCGCGCGCCGGACTGCTCAAAAACAAAACTTTCACCTCTTACCCGGGCATCGCCGAAGAAATTGCAGTCGACGGAGCCGTGTTCGTCGATAAGCCGGTCGTGGTCGAAGGGAATTACATCATGTCCCGCACCCCAGCCGATGAGCCAGCCTTCATTGAGGCGACGATTCAACGATTGGGCGTCGACGCTTACTAAGCAATGAAAAAACTCAGGTCGCCGCGAGGATCACGGTGCCTGAGTTTTTTTCGGCTGCATTCATTTAAGATTCCCGAACACACCATTTTACACAGTTATATAGCGTCTCCATAAAATCAGGATCCATGAGACCTTCAAGCCGGTGCGCTGGACTCAGACAGCAGACTCTTCCGTATCCGTAATTATGCTACCAGCCGGCAATTGAGGTTCCGTCGACAGACTCCGACCGGAGGAAAATCTCGGTTTCCTCCTCGGCGCACCGAACGAAATAATGCTCATCGAGAAAGGCGCTATCTTGGAAAGATGAATATGCCCTTCGAGCAAACCTCAGGTTTGTCTCCTGCTGTGGACAGCAAGAAGGTAGGAATGATTTATCATCCCAACAGGGCGTCTCGCTCACGGAAATAGGAAGCGGTCTGCATCACCAGGCGGTCGAGCAGTCCGGGATCCGGTTTGCCGTACATCGCCGGGTAAGGATCCCCGCCGGGTCCGAGCGGCTCAGGCGTCACATAACGTCCCTCGCGATTGAAGCCGAGCAGGTAGAGCGCCATGATGACGATGTCCAAATTCAGCGAGCCGTCGCCCAGCGCGCCCCGGTTGCTGTCGGCCATATGCAGGTTGACCAGTTGCTCGCCCGCCTCCAGCAAAGCTTCTCCGATATGGGACTCTTCGACCTGCATATGATACACATCGCCGTTAATGTGCTGGACGCCGGGATGGTTCACCGCCCGGATGTAGGCTTGCGCGTCTGCGATGGAGTGAACGTAGCTAGTCTCGGCCGAGCGGATGGGCTCGACGGCCGCCTTGATACCATGTTTCACGAACAGATCGGCCACCAGGCGCAACGTCTCGACGCTGCGCTCGATTTCCATATCGTCATATTTGCCGGGCCGGCCGACGGCGCCGGGAACGACGAGCAAATAGGAACCGCCGACCGAAGCCGCAAACTCGATTTCTCGCTTCAAATAGTCGACGGCCGCTTGCCGGTGGATGGCGCGGTTGCTGGATAAATCGTTGTCTTTGGAAAACATACCGCAAATGCCGCCGACCCGGATGCCGCAGGAGGCGAGAATCTCCTTGGTTTCTTCCGTCCGGTATCCGAGGTCCTGTCCGTCGTGGTTTCCGTGCAGCTCGATGAACGCGATGCCCGCTTTTTGCAGCCGTCTTGCCGATACCTCCAGCGGCTCCATGCCGAAGCCCCAGTTGCTCCACGACAGGTTCAGCCTTTGCTTGAACCGCTCCGGTTCGTTCATCTTGAGTTCTAGGAAGGCCGCGCGGATTTTCTCGTTTTTTTGCTCGAAATTCTGTTTGGACATTCGGTTCTGCCTCCTTACCTGATCAAAGAAATAAGTTGGCTGAGCTTCAATCCGTCCTCCGGAATGAACTTCCGCCAATAACTTACCGAGTCCTGCATTTTTTTTACGATGTCTGTGTTCAGCTCGCTTGTACCGGAGAAAATTTCAAGCGTCAAATAGATTTCTTCGCATTTGGGGGGGAATTCCTCATCGTCCGGGTTTTGATAGGCAATGGCCAACGCCTTGAGCAGAGGCTCGCCGAAAATGTTACCGCCCCGATTACACTCCTCCGTGAACGGCTGATGGGCGGAAGCTTTGCCCGTCGTCTGCTGCAAATGTATGATCGGCGAATAGCCGCCAAATTCTTCGAGCCAACGGTAAGTGTCGGCATCCGTCGGCATGGCAAACAAGTGGGGGAAACGATCCATCTCCCGGCCGATTTGCTCTATGTAACCTGTTTGCTGCTCCGCCGGCTCCTGAATCATAAGCTCAAACAGTTCATACGCGGAACGCGGCCCCAGCCAGAAGCCCGGCTGATGGCCGTCCTGGCGGAAACGCACCCCCATCTCTTCGATTCGCCCTGCGTCCGGACGCACGAATTTCCACTGGCCGCTCTGATGGCCGGTATCGAGCGTCAGATAAAACGGCGACCGCGACCGTTGGAACACTTCTTTGAGCAGTCGCTTGGAGCCTGCGATCGTCCACGGAATCTGATGCGGCGTGTACATCTGTTCGACGCCGGGTGCCCGGATTCCGAGATTTCGGGCATAGCCGGCGATATCGGCCAGCCTGTCATATAAGTCTTCTTCCGCTTTCCTATATGACACGGGATCTTGCAGTACGGAGTCGGGGAAGGCATGGCAATAAAAGCCGAGCCCGGCATTCACGCTTGCCGCGATATCGGCCATCGGCTTCAACCAGTCGTGTTGGATTCGGTCACGTATGGCGGCATCGTGATGCGCCAGACCCAACGTTGCGTAAGTTCCGTGGCCGGAATACAAGTTGGAGATCCGGACGCCTGTTTTCCGACTTACGATTTCAACTTCCTGCACCCAGCGCTCCATATATTCCCGGTCCATATAGAGAGGGTCGCACTCGTTATCTGCGCTTGCCTCGACGCAGGTAACCCCCATTTTGCCGATGAGTTCCATCCATTCCGCCGGACGGGTCCATCTCTTGGAGGCAAAACAATTGTCGACCGCCAAATAGACTTTCGGATCTGTCATTAGATTAACTCCGTTCTGCGGCATTCCTTGGTTTTTACAGCAGTTCCACCATCCGCACGCCGTGCCAGATGCCGTCGTCATCCACATCGGGCGTCACGAATTTCGCCGCGTTCTTGACGATGTCCGGAGCGTTGCCCATGGCAACGCTCGTTCCGGCAAATTCGAGCATTTCGATATCGTTCAAATAATCGCCGAAGGCGTAGATTTCTTCCTTCCGGAATCCAAGCTTTCCGATCATCGCTTGAATTCCCTTCGCCTTGGAGCCTGCGTGCGGCAGCACGTCCATGGAGAACTGGTGCCAACGGATGAAATTCAGCTTGGGGAAACGTTCCCGGTACTGGGGCTCTTCGCCGATCGTACAGAAAACGAGGGCCTGATAAATGTCCCTGCCCAGAAAATAAACGGGGTCGTGCGGAGGATGCGGAACCTGCAGCGTGGCGATGCTCTCTTCGATATGGACATGATACTCGGAACTGCTTTTCATCGTATCGAGATCCATATAAACCAACGGGTGTCCTTGACCGT
The DNA here is from genome assembly GCA_028287445.1 of Cohnella sp. Lineage (GTDB taxonomy): Bacteria > Bacillota > Bacilli > Paenibacillales > Paenibacillaceae > Cohnella. The sequence continues at coordinate 3,147 of JAQBPQ010000089.1, read as the reverse complement.
CCGCAAAATCGGCCAAAGCCTGCAACTGTGCGGTCGGAATCGGATTTCGCAGCAGCGGTTCGCCTTTCCACTCGACATATTGGCCGTTGTAGCTGACGAAAGAATCGATCTCCAATTGCTGACGGATGTCCTTGAACATGAAGGGGCCTCTGCCGGTGGCAATGGAGACATGATGTCCGGCCGTCTTCAGATCGCGGATCGTCTGCGCGGTTGACTCGGGCAGCCGCTTGTCATGATCCAGTAGCGTGCCGTCGATATCGAAAAAAATCAGCTTTGCCGTCATGTGCTCCCCTTTCTCATATCACAACGCGGACATGCCTTATGCAGGAATGTCCGCGCCGCTTCAAGCTATCGGATTAGAATTTGTAGTTGCCTGCGTTTTCTTTCGTGAACTCGGTCGGAGGTCCCATGATGACCGTCTTGTTATCCGGCTTCACGGTAATTTTACCGACATTCGCTACCTCTTGTCCATCGGTCGGCATTTTGCCTTCCGCGAGATCTTTCGCCAAAGCTACGGTCAGGTAGCCCAAGGCACCCGGATCCCAAAGAAGGGCAGAGTCGAGAGAACCGTCGTCGAGGAAAGGCTTGGAGTCCGTCGGCAGAGCCGTTCCGACAACCGCCACTTTGTCTTGCAGCCCTTTCTCTTTCACCGCTTGCGCAGCGCCTAGCGGAGCGACCGTGGAGAATCCCATGATGCCCTTGAGGTTCGGATAGGCCTTAAGCAGATCCAACGTTTTCTGGTAAGCGACCTGCTGCTTTTCGTCGGAAGCGATCTTGTCGGTGACGAGCTTCAGATTCGGATATTTTTCCTTGGCTTGCTTTTGAGCCCAGTCGATCCAGGTGTTCAGGTTGGCTGCGGACAGGCCGCCTGTGACGATAGCGTATTCGCCGGAATCCGTACCCATTTTCTCAACCAGCTTGTCCGTAATGGTGCGTCCGAAAACTTCGTTGTCGATCTGCTGGACAGAAAGCTCTACGACGGAAGGATCAGCCTGCGTGTCCCAGTCCATGATTTTGATGCCTTGTTCTTTGGCTCGCTTCAATACGGGCGTCAAGGAAGCCGGATCGTTGGGAGCCACTGCGATTACGTCAACCTTCTGGCTGATGAGGTCTTCGATGACCTTGACTTGCTGAGCCGCGTCCGCCTGGGTGGGGCCCGTGTAGATGACTTCTACGCCTAGGTCGTCTCCGGCTTTTTTCGCGCCGGTTTCGGAAGCGTTGAAGTAAGGAATGCCGATCAGCTTCGGAACGATCGCAATCTTCAATTTCTTGCCGGAAGCCGCTTGTGAAGCCGGAGCTTTAGAACTGGCGCTCGGGCTGGAACTGGAAGCACCGTCATTTTTCTTGGATCCGCAGGCCGACAGAATCAGTGCGAAAACGATGACTACACTTACCAGAATGCCGGAAAATTTTTTCATTTTTGCTACTACCCCTCTCATTATGTGTAAATATATGATCAATATCTGCTAGGCAGATAAAATCATCGCGGTGAGACTTTTAACGACTTGTTATGATTCATCTTGGCCGAAAAGAAGTTCAGCGTAAGGACGGCGATCAGAATCACGCCCATGAGGATGTCGACGACGGTTCTCGGGATGCCCAGGAGATTCAAGCCGTTGGACAGCACCTGGAAAATCGCCACCGCATATACGGTGCCGAGCACCTTGCCGTATCCTCCGGAAATCTCCGTTCCCCCTAGAACAGCCGCGGAAACCGTCAGCAGCAGATAGGAAGAGCCAAGATCCACTTTGGCCGAGTTGTACCGGGAAATCATGATGATCGCGGCAATGGACGCCATGAAAGCAGAGAATAAGTACACGCCGAGCAGTACCTTCTTGACACTCAGCCCGGAAAATTGCGCCGCGACCGGATTGATGCCCACTTTGTAAACACTTCGGCCCCAGATGGTCCGGTTCAGCAGGAGCCCGGTGAGTCCGGCCAATGCGAGGAAGATGATGATCGGCAGCGGGATCGGTCCGACCGACATGTTGCCGATCTCAGAGAACGATTCGGGGAATCCGGAAATCGCGTTCCCCTTGGTGATCGTAAGAATCACGCCTTCGAACAGCACCATGCTGCCCAGAGTGACCAGAATCGGCGAAACCCCGATGATTGCGATGAAAAATCCGTTGAGCAGCCCGCAGAGCAAGGCCGCCCCAATACCGATCAGAATAGCCACGGCTACCGGATAGTGATGCGACATGCTCCATGCGGCCAGAACCCCGGCGAACGCCGCCGTAAAGGTAATCGACAGGTCGATTCCGGCGGTGATGATGACGACCATCATGCCGAGCGTGAGAATACCGAGCTCGGGAAGCTGGAACATCATGTTGCTCAGGTTATACGAATCCAGGAATCCCGGAGCGATCGCGGCCATCAGCAGGAATAGAGCGATCAGGATCAGTCCGAGCATCGATTCTTTGGACAATTTCAACATCGTGCTATCCCCCCTAAGCCTCGACTTCTACTTTCAATAGCTTGGATTCCGCGCGTTTGCGCTGAAGGAAATCGTACGATACGGCGATCAGGATGACCAGACCGACGATGACTTTCTGCCAGTAGGTATCGATATGGCTGAGAATCAGCCCGTTCTGCATCACGCCGAGCAGGATCACCCCGAGGAGCGTGCCCCATACGGATCCGTTGCCGCCCAGGATATTCGCGCCTCCGATGACGACGGCGGAAATGACCGTCAACTCGAAGCCCAGCATGCCGTTCGGATCGACCGCTTTCGTATAAGCCATTTGGCCGATCGCCGCAATTCCCGCCAGAAACCCCATGTACCCATACACAAAGAGCTGTGTTCGTTCCAGATTGATGCCCGCCCGGACAGCCGATACCGGATTGCCCCCGATGGCGAACACCGCGCGTCCGATCATCGTGTATTTCATGATGTACCAGGTGAGCAGCGTCACGATGACGATCAGGTAAATCAGAATGGAGATGCCGGCAATCTTAAAATCGGAGAACTTGACGAACGCTTTCGGAAAGTTGCTGGTGTTCATGTAAACGCCGTTCGTGAGATAGAGAATGCTGCCGTTGATGATGCTCATCGTGCCCAGAGTGGCAACGATCGGAGGAATCTTGATCTTGGCGATTAGCAGGCCGTTGATCAGACCGATAATGAGCCCGCTGAGGATGGAGACG
>JAQBPQ010000083.1 GCA_028287445.1 Cohnella sp. | reverse complement strand
CATGTCCTGATCGAGAAGCCTGCAGGCGTCTACACGCGCCAAGTCAGGGAAATGAACGAAGCAGCGGCATCCACGGACCGGGTTTTCGGCATCATGTACAACCAGCGGACCAATCCGATGTACAGCAAGCTGAGAGAAATGATCCAAGCGGGAGAGCTGGGGGAAATCCGGCGGATGAACTGGATTATCACGGATTGGTATCGGCCTCAGTGTTATTACAATTCAGGTGGATGGCGGGCGACATGGGCCGGCGAAGGCGGCGGCGTACTCATTAATCAGGCTCCGCATCAACTGGATTTGTGGCAGTGGACGACCGGCATGATGCCGACGCGGATCCGCGCCTTCTGCTCGTTAGGGAAACACCGCGCGATCGAAGTCGAGAACGAGGTGACCGCTTACGCCGAATATGCGAATGGAGCCACTGCCGTTTTCATTACCTCCACCTGTGAAACTCCTGGAACAAACCGGTTTGAGGTGACGGGAGATCGGGGCAAAATCGTCATCGAAGACGGGCATATGCGTATGTGGCATCTGGAAATGTCGGAATCCGAGTTTAACGCTGCGACGACAGAGAGCTTCGGCCAGCCGCAATGCCGGACCATCGACATTCCGTTGGAACCGGGCGCAGGAGAGCAGCACGTTGGCATCATTCGTGACTGGCTACGGGCGATCCTGCAAGGAACCCCTTTGCTTGCGCCGGGAACCGACGGCATTCACAGCCTCACCTTGTCCAATGCGATGCTATTGTCTTCTTGGACGGATGGCTGGGCAGAGCTTCCGCTGGACGAGGAATTATTTCACAGCCTGCTTCAAGAACGTATCGATGCATCTAAGGGGAGTAAAGTATGAATCGCAAAGACGGCATGAATTACGCGCCCCAAGGGAAACCGCGTCCCGTGGTGGAGAACGGAGAATTCGTTTTCGCCGCGGTCTCCCTTGAACATGGTCATATTTACGGCATGTGTAATGGATTGATCGAAGCCGGTGCCTTGATCAAATGGGTCTATGACTCCGATTCGCGGAAAGTAGAAGCTTTCCTCCAAGTTTATCCGAATGCGCAATCTGCCTCTTCCTTGGATGAAGTCCTGCAGGATCCCGAGGTCAAACTCGTTGCCGCGGCGGCCGTTCCAAATGAACGCGGGCCACTCGGCATCCGGGTGATGGAGCACGGAAAGGATTATTTTACGGATAAAACTCCCTTTACGACTTTGGGTCAATTGTCGGAAGCGAGAGAGTGCTGCGCCCGGACGGGAAGGAAGTACATGGTGTACTTCAGCGAGCGGCTTCACTCCGAAAGCGCCGTGTACGCCGGCCAATTGATCAAAAGCGGGGCCATTGGCCGCGTCGTGCAAGTGATGGGGCTGGGACCACACCGCTTGAACGCGGCTGCAAGGCCGGATTGGTTCTTCGAGAGGGAACGTTACGGAGGCATCCTATGCGATATCGGCAGCCATCAGATCGAGCAGTTCTTATATTTTGCCGATTGCCAAGACGCTCAGGTGCTGCATAGTAAGGTTGGCAACTATCACAACCCGGAGTATCCCGAATTGGAAGACTTCGGTGACGCGACGCTGGTGGGCGACAACGGGAGTACGATGTATTTTCGGGTGGACTGGCTGACTCCAGAGGGGCTCTCTACTTGGGGAGACGGAAGAACAGTGATTTTGGGGACGGAAGGATACATCGAGTTAAGAAAATATGTCGATGTGGCCCGCGATCCGGAAGGAGACCATCTTTATCTCGTGAACGGAGAGGGTGAGACGCATCTGAGTCTGGCCGGGCAAGCAGGCTTTCCGTTCTTTGGGGAATTGATTTTGGATGTCATGAACCGCACCGAGTTGTCCATGAAACAGGAGCATATTTTCAAGGCGGCCGAGTTGTGCCTTATCGCGCAAGATCAGGCCATACGAATTTCGGGAGGCGGGATCAAATGAACGATATCAAATTGTCCGTATTTACGGTGGCGACTCCTGATATGAGCCCTCAGCAGCTGGCGGCAGCGGCCAAGAAAGCCGGTCTTGATGGAATCGAATGGCGGTACCAGGACGTTCCGGAGGACAAGAAGAATGCCGAGCCATCCTTCTGGGGAAACAACCGGTGCTCCGTCTCCACGCGTTGGGATGAGGGCCATCTGGAAACGTTTAGGTATGCGGCACAGAGCAACGGATTGCAGTCGTTGGCTGTTGTGCCCTATTTGACTTGCGGCGATTTGGCAGGGACCGAGAGGGTGCTTCAAGCCGCCCAAAATCTTGGCGCGTCGTTCATTCGGCTGGGCTTACATCGGTATGATCGCACGAAACGGTTTCAGGAGTTGTATGAAGATCAGCGTACTTATTTGAAACAGGCAGAACCGCTGTGCCGCGAGTATGGAGTAAAAGGCTTGATCGAGACCCATCACGTTACCATCGCCGCCAGCGCTTCTGCCGCTTATCGGCTGGTGGAGGGCTGTGATCCGGCATGTATCGGGGTGTTGTTCGATCCCGGCAATATGGTATTTGAAGGTTATGAGAATTACCGTATGGGCATGGAGCTGCTCGGACCTTATTTGGCACATGTCCATGCGAAAAATGCAGGATGGTCGAAGGCAGAGGAAGCCGAAGGCTCCGTCCAATGGAGTGCAGGTTGGGCGGGTCTGAATAAAGGAGTGGTGGATTGGACGCAGGTGGTCAACGATCTCAAGGCGGTCGGTTACCGGGGACACATCGGAATCGAGGATTTCAGCGGAGAATTCGGTTCCGAGGAACTGCTGCAGAACTTCGCGAACACCATGGGCAGGCTGCTGGAATAAATCCACGATGTAGCGTAACCGGTCCAGAAGGTATGGCCATGTGCATGGGATCATCCCAAGGATAACCGCGAGCTTTTGGTTCGAGAGCAATTATAAAGCAACTACTTGACTGTCGAGAAATCTTCGACAGTCATTTTTTTATCTCCTTAATGATTTGCTCTGCACAACCTTGGCCGTTATTGAGAGTAACGGATACGCAGAAAACCGATAACGTTTTTATGTATTCTGAAAAAATGCATTCACAATATCGAATCTTTTTGTGCAGCCGGGCATATTTTTTACAAACATGCAGCAGATGACAGAAGGAGTGGATGCGATTGAACAAAGTAAGAGTAGGCCTGGTAGGCCTTGGAGAGGTAGCTCAAATCATTCATTTGCCGATTTTGGAGTCTTTGCTTGACCGGTTTGAAATTACGGCATTGTGCGATATTTCCGAGAGTCTGCTGCAAATTCTGGGCGAGAAATACAGGGTCAAGAATCTGTTCACAGATGCCAGGGAGCTGGCACAATTCGCGGAGCTCGATGCAGTGTTCGTGCTGAACAGCG
>JAQBPQ010000240.1 GCA_028287445.1 Cohnella sp. | reverse complement strand
TTCCCGTGCACGACAAACACACCGATGCCTTCGGACGTCAGCTCGGCTAACATTCGCTGAAGCCGCAGCTGTGCCCGAAGCGACCGGTCGGCCGCATCGTACAAATCGCCCGCCAGCACGACAAAGTCGGCGCTCTCTTGCTTCGACACTGCCGCCAGATGCCGCATGGCCTGAAAAGTTGACTCTCTGAGCCGTTCCCGGACCGCTTCCGGGACTTTCACCAGCCCTTTGAACGGACTATCGAGATGAAGGTCTGCCGCGTGAACAAAAGTAAAGGGTACTCCCATCTCTGTCGTCCCCCGAATCAAGCCCAGCCCGGTTCCGGCGCTTCCGCAGCGCCATCCGGACCGAACGATCCGTAGATCCGCTTCAACTCTCCGATCACACGGTTGAGCGAGTAAGTTTTCTTCGCCTTGTTCCATGCCGCACGGGCCATTTCGTACCGGAAATGCGGATCACATATTACCGTATCGAGCGCATCCGCGAGAGCCTCAGGATTCTCCGGAGGCACGAGCAAGCCGTTGACGCCATTCTCAATCTGCTCCGAAATCCCGCCCACATCGGTTCCGACCAGCGTCAGCAAACAAAGCGCGGCCTCGGCGAATACGGAGCCGAACGCTTCCGCACGCGACGGTAATACGAAGACGTCAAAAAACGGCAGGAGCTCCTCCGGATGCAGCATATAGCCGTAAAAAATCGTATCGTCATAGATGCCGAGCTGTTGCGCCATCTTCTCGAGCTCTTCGCGGATCGGTCCGTCTCCAATAATATGCAGGACAAAAGACCGGTCCCGCTTGCGAAGCTCCGCACAGGCTTGGAGCAGCAGATCCAGTCCTTTGGCGGGAACAAGACGGCAAACGGTGACCAGCTGGGCAACCGCATTTTCGTGGGAAACCGGCTTAAATCTTTTCTCGTCGTATCCGTTGGGAATGACTTTGATAAGCTCCGGCTGCCGAATATAGGAGCCCATGTAAGATGCAAACGAATGAGATACCGTCATCAGCAAATCCGATTGCTGTTCCAATTCTCTATAAATGGAAGTCAGAAACCGGTGTTCAGGCGAACCTTCGGCAATTCGTCCGTTCAGAATCAGTTCCCGCTCATAGCTGGAGTGAACAGTCACGAGCACCGGCGTATCGGGATAAATGCGTTTCAACGCCATGGCCGCGATTGGATGATGCGCATGGATCAGGTCGAATTTCTGCGTGGAGAGCCGCAGCTTGGTCCACCAAATATAATCTTTGAACGTTTGTATGTATTTATCGACGATGGGGTTACCCGCAAAGGGCCGCCAATCGAAAGTCTCAAATTCGATGTCTTCCTGGCCTTTGTTGCGGATTCGCTTGGGCAGCGAAAACAATTCCATTTCCCAGCCGATTTTGCGGAACCGCTCCCGGATATAAGGCACCATGGACGAAACGCCGCCCGGCTGTTCAGGTGGAAAAAACATCGCCTGCAAAATGTTCAAGGCCGATTCCTCCTCATCTTGCCGACCTTCTCGGTCTCTAGAAAATATGATATATTAGAACATATGTTTCTGTAAAGAAAGGTGTATTTTTCGCCAAAAAGGAGCCCTTATGCCTTCATTCGCCGTTTCCTCGGACAACCCGGGTCTGCTGTTTTCCTCCTCGATCTCGGTTGTCATTCTAGGCCTTATGCTGTTTATGTCCATGCGCTTATACGCGAGCAATCGCAGACAGGCTTACCGCACCCTGCTCATTTCGCTGGGCTTCATTTTCACGCATCATTTGCTGCAAGTCGCACTATCCGTAGGGTTGCTGCCCGGTATCGCCAGCCTTACATTCGTCGGCAAGATTCTGCAAGTGTTCGCTTTTATCGTCATTAATTTCGCCGTTTTCGAGTTGTATTATCGCCGGCGGCCCCGGACGCGCTTATGGTTTTTCGGCTTGCTGCTGGCCGCATTTGTGATAGCCGCGGCTGACTCCCTTCCGGATTCCGCAGGAGGACATGCCGGTTGGTCCGATCAAATCGAGCGAACACCCGTATTGGATGCCTATCTGCTCGCTCTATCGCCGTTGTTCGGGCTGATGTTCGGTCCGCATATCGGCCAGCGCCGTAAGTATGCGGCCGGCTTGGCGGCAGCTTTCCTGGCCCAACTCTGCACAATTATGCACAAATATTGGGCGCCTCATTCCCCCGGATTCGGGCCTGTCTCAGAAGTATTGCAGGTATGCTACTACGTGCTGCTGTTCATGTTATTATTCGAACGGGTGGTTGAACTGCTCACGTCCGCGTATCGCTCGTCCATCACCGATGGTCTGACCAATTTATACAACCGCCGATTCTTCACTAGTCAACTGGAACGCGCGCTTCGGCTAAGCAAGCCGGTAGGCGTTATCTTTTGCGACATCGACAATTTCAAAAGGCTGAACGATTCTCATGGCCATCATCGGGCGGACGGGGTACTCAAACAAGCGGCGACGGTCATTCAGGAAGAGACGGAAGGCAGCGGGCTGGCCGGTCGTTACGGTGGAGAGGAGCTGGTCGCTTTCGTGTCGGGGCCGGCCTTGACCGGGATTCGGTTGGCGGAATCGATCCGTGCAAGAATCGAAAAGGAGAGCCTCGTTACCGTGAGCATAGGTGTATGTGTGGCCTTGCCCGGTTCCGGCCTGAACGCCGAAACGATGTTGAAAAGGGCGGACCAATCGATGTATTACAGCAAAACGACAGGCAAAAACCGGGTAACCGACTACGCGCAGTTGCCGGATGCGAACGATATCCCGTTCGGTCCGCCTTCCCACCGGGGTAAGAACGAAGTCCGCTAACCGCTCTCTGAGGATTTGGCCCGGTCACTGGCATTCCTGTATACTGAAAATCGTATGCCAGCCGTTGTCCGGCCAAAGGAGAAGACCCGCCTCATGTCCACATTGCCCCCATCCTATATCAGCTGCATATCCCGGTTGCTCGGTAATGACACGGCAGCTTTTTTGCGAAGCTATGAGCAGCCGCGTGCTTTTGGATTGCGCCTGAATCCGCTTAAGCTGCGAGCGGGCGATCGCGTCACGGAGAATCTGATCGGCCTCTTTGGTCTGAAGCCTATTCCTTGGTGCTCCGACGGCTACTTTTATGAGGAATCCATCCGACCCGGCCGCCATCCTTTTCACGCGGCAGGGCTTTATTACATCCAGGAACCTTCAGCGATGATTGCGGCCGAGCTGCTCGACCCGCAGCCGGGAGAACTCGTATTGGATCTGGCAGCGGCGCCCGGTGGCAAAGCCACGCAAATCGCCGGCAAAATGAACGGCGAAGGCCTGTTGATCGCCAACGAAATTCACCCGGCACGGGCCAAAATATTGTCCGGGAATGTGGAGCGGCTTGGCATCTCCAACACACTTGTCACCCAATCTTCCCCGCAACAACTGTCGGAGAGATTCCCCGAACGATTTGACCGGGTATTGCTGGACGCGCCTTGTTCCGGGGAGGGAATGTTCCGTAAAGATCCGGATGCAGCCAAACAGTGGTCCCCGGAAGCGGTGGACGCGTGCGCGGTCCGGCAACGGGACATTTTGCCCCATGCGGCCGCCATGCTGAAGCCTGGCGGCACGCTTGTTTATTCTACCTGCACGTTTAACACCTTGGAAAACGAGGAGATAATTGCCGATTTCGTTAGCCGCCAACCGGAATTCCGACTGATCCGGGAAGAACGGATGTGGCCGCATCTCGGACAAGGAGAAGGGCATTATGCTGCCGTTCTGCGCAAGGAAGCATCCTCACTGCCCGACGAACCTGAGGCGAAGCCCACAAGAACTTCCAAACCGCGAAAAAACGGCTCTCTGCCGACACTTGAGGATGCCGCCATCCAAACCTTTCGAACATTTGCGGAAGAAGTACTGCCGGGATTCCGCCTTCCTCCAAACGGATCTCCACTGTTATTCGGAGATGCCCTGTATTGGATGCCCGTATCCCCGAACACGCCGGCCTCATCGAAATCACTGAGTGGACTGAGGGTTCTGCGTCCCGGTCTGCATCTCGGCGACTTCCGCAAAAGCCGTTTTGAGCCTGCGCATGCACTCGCCATGGCCGTTGCCGCGGAAGATGCCGCACTTACAAGCGATTACTCCGCCGATTCTCCGGAAATCGCCGCTTATTGGCGTGGTGAAACCCTGCCCGCTTCTCCCGGTATGAAGGGCTGGGGACTCACAACGGTTGACGGGTTACCGCTGGGATGGTTCAAGGCAAGCGACGGACAACAAAAAAACCGCCTCCCCAAAGGACTAAGGTCTCTGTCTCCTTGAAATTCAGTTCTCCGGGTGACACACCGGCTTTCGCGATGGCCCAAATTTGTTTATGCAGGGACAAATGTCCAATCCGTAAACGATTCAGACAAGACCCAAGCTCTCAAGCGCAACAGCCACGCCATCTTCATTATTGGATAGCGTCACCTCATCGGCTTCCGCCTTTAGATCGGCAGGGGAATTGTCCATCGCCACCCCATGCCCCGCGAACACGATCATCCCCAAGTCATTATAATAATTCCCGATGGCCAGCACTTGCTCACGAGGAATCCCCCGGAGTGCGGCGAGTTTCTCCAGTGCTTTGCCCTTGGTGGAATGAGGATGCTGCACATCGATAAAATAGTCGCCGCTGCGGATGAAATGCAGGCCATCCACCCACTCCGCCCAATCCATCTGCACTTGGTCCAGCACTTCTTTTGGAGCGTATATGGACAGCTTCACCGTTTTTTCCGGCAGCCCATCCACGGGATCGCGCAAAATGGGGCGGGCCAGCAATTTCCCGTACATTGTGGCTGCATAGTCATCCATTTGATTAACAAACAATTCGAATGACGTATTCATGTCAAAATGGATCTTTCGTTCCTTTAAATAATCCACGTATCGAGCGGCTGGCTCATGGGCGATTTCCGTCTCATACAACACGGTACGGGTGGCACTGTCGACGATGGAAGCCCCGTTGTGCGTGATCATGGTTCCCGGCAGTCCGAGTTGCTCCAGCACGGCTAAAGCACTCATCGAACCCCGTCCCGTACATAGAACAATTTCCGCGCCTTTATTCGCAGCCGCGCGCACGGCGTCCCTTACCCGGGGGGTTAACCGGTGGTCGTCGTTCAGCAGCGTTCCATCCACATCCAATGCAATTAATCGATAAGTCAAGGTGTCCCATCCTTCCGGTATTTTCGCAGGCTTTCCGTTTCCTCATCCGTCAACTCGCGCCACTCGCCCGGGGCCAGTCCCGGATCAAGACGCAGAGGCCCCATGGATACCCGCCGCAAATAAACGACCTTGCGCCCGACGGCTTCGAACATGCGCTTCACCTGGTGAAATTTCCCCTCATGAATCGTCAATTCGATCCAACAAACTGTGTCCGAGTCCGCCCAAGCGGAAGAGTCGGCTGAAACCCTGGCAAAAGCCTCCGCCATCTTCGGATGTCCCGGCGCTTCCGCAGCATTCGCGGAAGCCAAAACGGCCAACTCCGCCGGCAAGGTTACATAACCGTCATCAAGCGTGACCCCCCGGCGGAAAATCTCCGTTTCCGCCGCGCCCACTTGTCCCGCGATTAGAGCTCTGTACGTCTTTGGTACATGTTTTCTTGGCGACAGCAGCTCGTGTGCCAGCTTACCGTCGTTCGTCAGCAGCAGAAGCCCTTCCGTATCCTTGTCCAATCTTCCGACCGGGAATGGGGAGAATACCGTCACCTCCGGATCGAGCAAATCGAGAACCGTCCGCTCGCGGACATCTTCGGTGGCAGAAACAACACCGGCTGGCTTGTGCAGCAGGACATACACCGTATCGCGGTAACGAATGGTCTCGCCGTCCAGCACAACTTCGTCAATGTCCGGATCAATTTGCATACCCGGATCTTTCACCTGTTGACCATTGACGGTCACCGCGCCTTGCCGGACAAGCAACTTCATGCCGCTGCGGGTACCATAACCTAGATTGCCGAGCATTCTGTCCAAGCGAATGGTTTTCTTCATCTGGTCGTCCTTTCCTCTGGAAGTTTCATCGTTGTCCGGATCTCCTTCGTAAGACCGTTCCATTCTCATTAGGACTAATGTAAGGAAGATCAGCGAACTTGTCAAAAAAGGGCTCGCTGGTCGGCGAACCCTTGCTCTTATTTCTTGCGGCTCAGCTCCCCGCTGCCGGACATTCAGCTTTCGTCGCTTTTCCCAACTCGGTTGATCGCCGTTTGAATTTCGAGCCACAGCTGTTTGAGTCCCCAAATGTCTTCCTGTTCCCATAACTCATTGAATCGGAGCTGAAATTGGGCGGCTTCCCTGATCTTACGATAGAAATACAGTTCCTGGATCGCGTTTAACACATTCCTGACCATTCCAGCGCTTTCCTCGAAATCCTGCTGGGCGTCCACGATCTCCTGCCGGATGCTCGACATTTCCGTATCCAATTGGTATGCGGCCTCTGCCGCTTTACGAAGCCGATCCTGCACATGAGCCGGCAGCTTCTCTTTATATTTGTAATTCAGCGAATGTTCGATCGTCGCCCAAAAATTCATCGCAAGGGTGCGAATCTGGATTTCGGCCAATACCGGTTTGGAGCCAAGCGAAGTTTGCACCGGGTATTCCACGATCAGATGATAACTCCGGTAGCCGCTGTTTTTGTAATGCGTGATATAGTCCTTCTCATAGACGAGAATGAAGTCTTTACGAAGGCGGATCATATCTGCGACCCGGTGTATGTCGTCCACGAATTGGCACATGATGCGGATACCCGCAATATCTTCGATTCCAGTCTCTATCCCGTCAAGAGGAACGGAAAGTCTGCGCGCTTTGTCCAGGATGCTGGAAATCCGCTTCACCCGGCCGGTTACAAACTCAATCGGCGCATATTCATCGCGCGCTTTCAACTCCCTGCGCAACGATTTGAACTTCACCTTGAGTTCCTCGACTGCCTGCTGATAAGGCAGTAAAAACTTGCTCCAATCCCTTCCGTCCATGCCCCACCTCCTGACTTGCTCCATCGGTTACTTCCGGTGATCCGCACCTACCGCATCCGTAATTCGGGAGAATCCGTCTCTTTTTAGCCTCTCTGCAAGACCTTTGTGCATTTCACGCAGCAGTCCTGGACCCCGGTAAATCAGTGCGGTATATACCTCGACGAGGCTGGCCCCTGCGCGAATTTTATCATAAGCGTCATCCGCATCGAAAATACCGCCCGACCCGATGATAGGCAGCTTTCCGTCCGTAAGGGAATAAAGAGACCGGATAACCTCGGTGGACCGCCGGGTGAGCGGCCTTCCGCTCAAGCCGCCGGTTTCTTGAGCGGTGGCTTCTATAAGTCCGTCCCGTTCAATCGTCGTATTGGTGGCGATGATGCCTGACATGCCGCTTTGAAAAATGGCTTCAGCCATATAGCCCAACTGTTCTTCTGTATTGTCGGGAGCGATTTTGACCAGGATCGGTTTGGGAAGCCCGCCGTGACGCGCCGCCTGTACGCCCATTTCATCTTTAACGGCGGCAAGCAGCAGCTTCAATTCGTCTCCGTGCTGAAGTGCACGTAAATCCGGTGTATTGGGCGAGCTGATATTAACGACAAAAAAGTCCCCGTAGGGATAAAGCTTTTGTAAGCAGTCGCGATAATCGTCCGACGCGTTCTCATTAGGGGTCGTTTTGTTTTTGCCAATGTTGACGGCCAAGGGAATCGATCGGCGCCCGAGCCCGCGAAGCCGCCGGGCCATCGCTTCCGCTCCCTCATTGTTGAAGCCCATCCGGTTGATGAGGGCCTCGTCGGCCGGAAGCCGGAACAGACGGGGCAGTTCGTTGCCCGGTTGACCTTGAGGCGTTACGGTGCCGACTTCGAGGAAGGAAAGCCCGATCCGGGAGAATCCGGCGATAGCCTTCGCATTCTTATCCAAACCCGCAGCCAATCCGATCGGATGCTTAAAATGAAACCCGAACAAGTCTACCGCCAAATCGGTCGTTTCCCTTACACCCCACAAGGCGGAGAGAATCGCTCCGGCACCGGGAACACGGGCGGCGGTTCCCATCCCGTCTACAATCAGATGATGGGCAGCCTCCGGATCCATGCGGAACAGCAGCGATTTGGCCATACGATAGAGCATGAGTTCGACATCCTTCCTGACCCGACACGACCGGTTTTCAAACAACGGAAGAAACCTTCCGGGTAACAGTTTAGCCCTTTCGCAAGGAAAAGAAAAGGGCGGAACGCCCGGAGCGCGCCCAGCCTCAGCCTTATTCACTGGCACTTTGCCTAGAAAACGTTTACAATAAGAGCAAGAAAGGCCTCATTCGAATAAGGAAAGGTTGATAAACATGAGCACGACGAAGAAGAAACCGCCGGTCATGTCGCGAGCCAAAGAGCAAGATCGGGTCAACAAGAGGGCGTTGATTTGGATCGGGGCGATTTTGGGCGTCATTGTAGTGGCTGTCGGCGTTCTGCTCACCTTAAACGTCTAAGTTAGCCAAGTATATACTTTAAGGGTTATGTCGAGATCATTCAGAGATGGGTGGTGCAAACTATAAATCCTGAATGATTAAAATGAAAAGAAGCCCATTACAGGCAATCTGCCTGGAATGGGCTTCTCTCGGTGGATGATTTACTTGTTAAAGGCATTGTCGGCTACTTTGATGGAATCGGTTGGGCAGCCGTCCGCCGCATCTTGCAGATCGTCGTACAGGTCTTCCGGGATTTCCGTGTTGCCGTGATTGCCGTCATTGGCGTAAATCACTTCCGCGATTCCTTCGTCATCGTAATCGTAAATGTCAGGAGCTGTAGCGCCGCAAGCGCCACAAGCGATGCAAGTGTCTTTCTCTACCCAAGTAAACTTGGCCATGGGTTACCCTCCTATAATTCAGTTCCGTTGGTATCTATAACAATCCTCAATGTACAATATAATATAAAACGTATCCGAGATCAAACAAATATGCAGATGATAATCATCGTATTCCCTTCTTAATAGCGGTTCTCATCTTCTTTAGATGATCCCCGCAAGAAGTCTTTCTCCAGAGATGTTCCGCGCACTTTTTTGTTTCGTATGAGAGAAGAGGGATCGTCCCCCAGCATCCCGGCAGTCAGCACCGCCCCTTCGCCGTACTTGTCGCGTAATCGGTCCATCACGGTGACGAGCTTATCCCGCTTCGGCGTCTCCTCAAATGAAAACAGATCCAGTTGGACCGCCGTGTCGTTTTTGGGTGACAGGTTTTGCAGGGTTATACCAAGAAGACGTACGGGCTGGCCTTCCTTCCAATTGGCCTGCATCAGCCTCCAAGCTTCCCTGTACACATCGTCGGTCGCGTCGGTCGGAGCTGACAAACCCGCTGCCCTCGTGATCGTCTTCATCATCGGATCGCGGATCGTGATCTGCACGGTCGAACACATCATGCCCTGCCGCCTGAGACGGCGGGTGGTTTGATCGGCGAGATTGAGCAGCACGCGGCGGAATTGTTCGCTCCGAGTCAAATCGGCAGGCAGCGTAGTCGTATGCCCGATCGATTTGGCTGCATCAGACAAAGGCTGCACTGGAGCATCGTCGATGCCGTGCGCCGCACGCTTCATCCAAGCGCCGTACACACCGAATCTCTCCGATAATATTCGTTCGTCCGCGGCAGCCAATTCCCCAATGGTGCGGATATTCAGCCGTAATAGTTTATCCGCGGTTTTGGAACCGATGCCGTACAAAGTTTGGCATGGTTTGCCCCATAACAACGAGGGAACCTCCCTGCGCCGGAGTACGGTGACGGCGTCCGGCTTGCGCATGTCCGAGGCCATCTTGGCCAGAAGCTTGTTCGGCGCCACCCCGATCGAGCAAGGTAGCGAGAGTTCGTTTTTCACGCGCGCCCGGATGGTTTCCGCGATTTCAAGCGGTGTGCCGAATTGTCCACTGCCGGTAACGTCCAGAAAACATTCGTCGATGGACATCGCTTCCACCAGGGGCGTGTAATTCCCGGCGATGCGGAGAAAGCCTTTGCTGTATTTGCGATAGAGATCAAAATCCGGGGAAATGAGGATCAATTCCGGGCAGAGTTGAAGCGCTTGCCGAACGGTCATGCCGGTGCGTACGCCGCGTGCCCGCGCTTCATAGGAGCTGGTGACGAGAATGCCTTTACGCAGTTCCACGCTTCCTGCTACTCCGGTTGATTTGCCTTGATAAAGCTCCGGCTGCTCGGCGGCGTGAACGGAGCAATAAAATGCGTTCATGTCAATATGCAAAATGAATCTCCGCATCGTCCCGCTCATCGCCGCTCCTCCCCTTTGGCACGAACGTTTATTCGGTGCCTTCTCATTATAATCGTCCCGGGAAGAGGGTGCAACGGAGCATCTGCGCTCTACAACTGAGGAAAGCCATGCTATAATAGATTCACCGATTTTGGCATAAGGGGGAACCACGTTTTGGTTATGTCCAAACCAATCACCATTTTTGACACCACATTGCGTGACGGCACACAAGGCGAAGGCATCAGCCTGACCGCAGAAGATAAAGTCAAGATCGCCCTGAAGCTCGATGCTCTGGGCGTCCATTATATTGAAGGCGGCAATCCGGGCAGCAACGGGAAGGACATCGAATTTTTCCGGCGAATCCGCCAAATGAATCTGGCAGCGAAGCTTACCGCTTTCGGCAGCACCCGCCGCAAAAATTCCATTTGCGAACAAGATATCAACCTGAAGCATTTGACGGAATCCGGAGCGCAAGCGGCTACCTTGGTCGGGAAAACTTGGGATTTCCACGTTCACACGGCACTGGAGACGACACTCGAAGAAAATTTGGCCATGATTTACGAATCGCTGGCTTACGTACGCAGACGAGGAATGGAAGCTTTATTCGATGCTGAACACTTCTTCGACGGGTACAAAGCGAATCCGGATTACGCGCTAGCCACTCTTGCGAAAGCGAAGGAAGCCGGTGCGGAATGGATCGTTCTATGTGATACCAATGGGGGAACGCTGCCCGGCGAAATTCACGATATCGTATCTCACGTCGTATCCGTCATCGATGCGCCGATCGGTATTCACACGCATAATGATTGCGAGCTGGCCGTGGCCAACTCGCTGGCAGCGGTGACCGCCGGCGCACGGCACATCCAAGGCACCATCAACGGTTACGGAGAACGATGCGGGAACGCGAATCTTTGCTCCATTTTACCGAATTTACAGCTCAAAATGGGTTATCGCGCCGTGCGCGACGATCAATTGAAAATGCTGGCCAGTGTCGCGCGTTATGTGAGCGAACTCGCTAACGCCCATCTTCCGATGAACCAGCCGTTCGTCGGCAACGCCGCGTTCGCGCACAAAGGCGGCATTCATGTATCTGCGATCCTCAAAGACTCCAAAACCTACGAGCACATTTCTCCGGAATTGGTGGGAAACAAGCAGCGGGTGCTCGTTTCCGAGCTCTCCGGCCAAAGCAACATTCTGTCCAAAGCTCAGGAAATGGGACTCGACATGAATCCGGACCAAATCAAGTCGCGGGTCGTCATCGACCGGATCAAGGATCTGGAGCATCAAGGTTATCAGTTCGAAGGGGCTGACGCCTCGTTGGAGCTGCTGTTGCGCGATGCATACGGCGACACGCAGGACATCTTCACGGTCGAGAGTTTTAAGATGATGGTTGAAAAAACCGCGGCCGGCATGGTTTCGGAAGCGATTGTCAAAATGAAGGTGGGCGGCCAGCAGGTGTATACCGTCGCGGAAGGCAACGGTCCGGTGAACGCGCTCGATAATGCTCTCCGTAAAGCGCTGATGCAATTTTATCCGGACATCAACAACATCCACCTGACTGACTATAAGGTGCGGGTGCTCGACGTTAAAGACGCTACGGCCGCCAAAGTTCGTGTGATGATGGAGTCCACCGATTTCAAAGACACTTGGAACACGGTCGGCGTTTCGTCCAATGTGATCGAAGCCAGCTGGGAAGCGATGATCGACTCCATTCGTTACGCTTTGCTCGGCATGGTAAAGAACGACTCCGCGACCAGCGAAGCTCCGAGAGAATCGCTTGGGCTGGTTAACCTGTAATACGCAAAACACGAATAAACCTCCATTTCCGAATCGCTGAATCGGAGTGGAGGTTTCTTCTATTTCTTTAAGACTTCATGACGTCATCCAAATACTTTTCCCAGTCTTTCAGCGGAATGACGCCTCCGATACGCTCCCGTATTGTCCCGTTGCGGTCGACGATAAAACTGGTCGGGTAGTAGAACACTTTATACATGTCGCCTACATCCCCTTGCGAGTCGGTAAGAACAGGAAACGAAACACCCTTTTCCTTGACAAAATCCTTCGCTCCCCGCGTTGTGTCATACTTTGTTGCATTCACCGCATAGAGGTCCATCTTCCCTCCGTATTTGTCGAACAAGGCTTGCAAATCCGGCGCTTCCCTGTCACAGGGTCCGCACCAGGAAGCCCAGAAATTGATAATGAGCGGCTTGTCCCGCTTCCCGCCGACTTCATAAGTGGTCGTTCCATCCAGTGACCCAAGCTTAAACGCCGGCGCCTGCGAACCTTTTTTGGGGGCAGACGGACCCGCCGCGGCTCCGTCTGATGTACGGGAAGGATCATTCATCGCAAGGCTTGCCACAGGAGTGCCTTTATCTTGTCCGCGCTGATTCATCCAAACAACCGCAACAACCGCCGCCAGTACGACGACGAGAATGAGCACATTTCTTTTCATGGTCCCTACGCCTCGCTCTTGATCATATGACACGATTCGCGCGTCTTTCCTATTTTACCTCATTTGGCTTTCCTATATCAAAAGTCTTCTCGAATGGCAGCCTTGGTGCAAGGGTACATTAACCTGTGGTTGACTTCCAGTACGCCCAACAAGGAGGAGCCGCAATGGACGCTGCGAAAACGAAAAGAAAGCTCGGAGTCACGTTTACGAGCGACATGTCCGATGAGAGCGCGTGGGAATCGGAGGAACGCACCAAACCCCAAGAAAGCTCCAAACACCGGCCGAAGGGGCGAATCTGGGAATACGTTGCCCTCGCCACAGTACCGATGGTGATGGTCTTAGGCAACTCCATGTTAGTCCCTATTCTGCCGACGTTGCAGAGGGAACTGGGAATTTCAAAATTTCAATCAAGTCTCGTCATCAGCTTATTTTCAGTGGCCGCTGCCGTGATCATTCCGGTCGCCGGTTACTTTTCCGACCGATTCAGCCGCAAAGCCGTCATTATCCCGGCGTTGATCGTCTACGGGGGGGCGGGCATCCTTGCCGGATTCGCAGCGGTTTGGCACTCGTATGGGATACTCATGGCTTCACGTGCCATTCAGGGCATCGGAGCAGCAGGAACCGCGCCAATCGCCATGGCGCTTGTGGGCGATATGTACAAGGCAGGCAAGGAAAGCCAGGCGCTTGGCATGATCGAGGCCGCCAACGGTTCGGGCAAAGTGATCAGCCCCATTCTGGGATCGCTGTTTGCCCTTCTGATCTGGTACGCGCCGTTCTTCGCTTTTCCCGTATTCTGCTTTTTGTCCTTGCTGGCGATGATTTTCCTGATCAAAGAACCGAAACGCAATAAGGAAGCCAAACCGCTCAAACAATACGTCGGTTCGGTCCGGAAAATTTTTAAGAAAGACGGAAAGTGGCTTATTGCGTCTTTTTTCAGCGGGTCCCTCGCCTTGTTCATTCTGTTCGGCGTGCTGTTCTTCCTTTCGGAGATATTGGAAAAGCCCCCCTATTCCATAGACGGCGTGGCCAAGGGGTTTGTGTTGGCCATTCCGCTATTCGCCATGGTTTGTATGGCGTTCATTACGGGGAATGTGATTCGCAAAAATGGCATCCTGATGCGCCGTTTGATGATCATCGGATTGGCTTTAATGGTCGTGTCTCTGGGATTTGCGATCCTATGGAACAAAAATTTGTACGTGTTCATCGGGCTGCTCACCTTCAGCAGCATCGGAACGGGACTTGTTTTGCCTTGTCTGAACACGTTGATTACCGGAGCCGTGGAAAAGTCCGAACGCGGCATGATTACGTCGTTATACAGCAGCCTGCGCTTTTTCGGTGTGGCGTTCGGACCTCCGCTGTTCGGCTGGTTAATGGATATTTCCCACAGGACCGTTTTCATTACCGTATCCACCTTGTCGCTCTTCGCTCTCTGTCTGGTGTTTTTTCTGGTGAAACCAGACAAACAGGTGCAATAGGGATTGTCTCGTCCGGCCTCTTCCCTCATACTCATAGCTGAGGGAGGGATTGCCATGTCGTCATCGTTTGGATACGCCATCTTGCCGCAAGATATGGAACGCGACCTCTTGGCTGCCTGCCGCAATCGTTTGCCGAACGAAACATGCGGAATCCTATTCGGCCGGCACTCCGAACATCGAGTCGCGGCCGAAAGGTTCACCGTCATCCGCAATGCATCGCGTCATCCCACTGAATCCTTTTCATTCGCACCCGGCGACTGGACAAAGGCCTTCTATGAAGCGCAAAATAACCAACGAACCATCGTTGGTTATTTCCACTCGCACCCCGGCGGCTCCCCGCTCCCAAGCGCCAAGGACACGGCAGGCTGGCTGCCGTGGGGCACCTATTGGATTGTCGGCTTGACCGGGCAGGACAGCCAAATCGCCGTTCACCGGCATGACCCCGTTCACGGATGGTGTCCGCTCAAGCTAGTGTCTTCTGAAGAACTCCAGAAATAATCGGATTTAGTGGCGGCTCAAATAAGCGTACAAGTCCCCCAATGTGGACACTTGGCGGGATCGAATGATTTTCAGAAACGCGAAATAAAGCTCTGCGGTCATCCTTGAATCCTGCAGCGCATGATGCCGTCCCGTGTTCTCGATGCCGTATGTCTCGAGCAGCCCGTCAAGGCCGTAGTCCTCTCGCTGCGGTTCCAGCCATTTGGCGATCATCATCGTATCGACGACCCGATGCGTGAGAGTAACCTTCGACGTACGCCAAAAGGCAGAATTCAAAAATGCCTTGTCATGGCCGCTGCCGTGTGCAAGGAGTACCCGTTTGCCCGCAAAATCCAAAAAATCATGAAGACCTTGCATCAGATCCGGTGCGTTCACCGCCATTTCATTCGTGATGCCGGTCAACTCGGTGATGTGCCTCGGAATTCTCCGTTTCGGATTGACGAGGCGATAGAAGGACTCTGTCTCGAGGAATTGCCCACCGCGAATGGCCACTGCACCGATGGAAATGATTTCGTCTCCGTTATAGGGATGGAACCCGGTCGTCTCAAGATCGAACACGATGGCTTCGAGTTCCTCCAGTGGTGTCTCCAGCGTACTTTCCTTTCTCTGGTTTCTGGACATGAAGCGGATGAAGGCCATCTGCTGCGCATTGGAAGAGCCCATCATGGAAGCGAGGGCAGGCGTAACTCCTCCCAATTTGTAAAGATGCCACATACGCCCCATCGGAGTTATTCCTTTGTCCTCTTTCACCAGACATCACCTCCCCTTGAAACGGTCATTCATTACACGCTCCAGCCTGCGCTGCATCTGCCGGCCGAACTTGAGCGCTTCTTTGAGCTGAGAGGTTAATTCCTTGGTCAACTGTTCCCTCGGAAATTTGCCGCTGCCGATCCACTGGATGCCGTCAGTTGTCGTCGCGGTGAGCAATCTCATTTTCAAAAACAGGTCGAAGGCGGAACAAGCCCGTTCGGCTTCGCCGGATGTGAGCGCTCCTGCGCGTTGCAAAGCCGCGATACGGCCGAGCGTGCTCGTTTCCCGGACGCCGGCTTGAATCGCCAATAACCGGAATACATTCACCATTGGAATGTAGGCCCCGTACTTGATGTCCAAGCTCCCGGCATCTTCCCCGTATCTCTCGGGCAGCAGTTGACCGAATGCGCCCACCAAGATCTTGTGTCGGAGCGTGTTCTCCATCATACGCCGTACGATAAGCGGAGATTGGAGCATATCGCTGAAAAACCGTTTTTTCAGCACACCCGCCAACTCCAGATCGCCGGCTGCCGGTCTTCCGTCCGCGACGATCAACAAATATCGGACATTCTCCCAGCTCGGTTCCGCGAACCAATGGTCGATTTTCATTTCCCAATCCGACAGCGGTATGCACCATTCCGGATTGGAAGCCACTACGTTGCCGGCACAAGGAGGGTAACCGAGCTCGATTAAATTTTGCACCGCGGTCTCCGCCAATTTCGAAAAAAAGGATCGGCAAGTCTCCGTGCTCTCCTCGGACGGCGGATTCGCATATACGATTCCGCTGTCTTGATCGCTTGAGAAGGTCTGCTCACAGCGGCCGCCGCTTCCGAACAACAAATACGCATAAGGCACTGGCGGAGCTCCGTAGCCCCGCCGTGCCAATTCGTTTTCCGCGACCTTCAGTGCACGGTTGATCAAACCATCATGAAGTTTGTTTAGCGAATCGGTTACCGTGGTGGCCGACGAAGATACCATCGCAGCCGACAGCCGATCGTGTTCCGTTTCCCTGACCGCCCGGAGTGCTTTCAGATCCTCTGAGGCGTTAATCTTTTGCTGCCAATTGTCCCTTTGCCGATTGGACATTAGGCTGCCCCTCCCTGTCGGACGACTGAAGACGATCTATGGTTACGCCGAGGCCGACCCTGCCTTTTTGA
>JAQBPQ010000057.1 GCA_028287445.1 Cohnella sp. | reverse complement strand
GCGATTCGGCGGCTCGCGCTTCTTCGATCGCGAATTTCACGTTCACTTGGCGTCCGGCGTAACTGGCGATGGTTGAGGAAACCAGCTTCGTATATCGGGTCTCCAACCATTCGGCGGCAAAGGTTGTCGGAGCGGTTACCACAACAACGTCGTCTCCGAGGAAGGAGGCTTTGGTCGATTTGAACCAGGTGTCGAAACTTGGTTTGCTTAATTTGGTTTGGATGACCGACAACACCTGTTCCCAGATGTCACCGTTACGGCTATCCACAACAGCTTCACTCCTTATAACCCATTGCAGGACATCAAAGAGCGATTCAAAGAGAGATAACGTCGAAATGAACAACCAAATCGAGTTATTCACAAAATTCCCTGAATTCTTTGTAGGGTTGTCCAGATGAAGGGAGAATTGTTCACAAAGTTATACACAGTTTGTTGATAAAATGCGGGGGAAAAGAAGAAATACACTGGGAAAGACATGACTAATCATAGCAGACGATCCCTCAGAATTCAACGAAATTCAAGGTGTTATCCACATTTTCAATAACTTGTGGATGTCGGATGTGCACAGCACAAGATATTGTTGATAAAATGTGAGAGTATTCGACTTACGCGCTTATTCGACATAAAATTCTATCATTTTTATTCACATGTGTATAAGTAGAAAAATGTCGCAGCCTTTTGATTGACTTTCAGCGGCTCGCGTGGTTTAATATATAAACGTGAGTTTGTAATTTGATTGAAACCGTAGTCCTCATTAAAAAGGATGGCGTGTTTACGGTAAGGGGGTATACGAGTCATGGGTCCGACATTTAAACCGAATGTGAGCAAGCGGAAGAAGGTTCACGGTTTCCGCAAGCGGATGAGCACCAAGAACGGCCGCAAAGTACTGCAAGCTCGCCGCCTAAAGGGTCGCAAAGTGCTGACGGCTTAAGAAAAGACCACCGCGGTGGTCTTTTTTCTTTCTTAATGGTAGAGAATGATGAAGAAGAGGCTGTGACCGGAAGACGGCGGCCGGAATGGTGGATCTACGCCATGCAAAGAAAACTGAGACTTCGGAAGAGAGAAGATTTCAACCGAATTTATCGCCACGGACGTTCCTTTGCGAATTCGCAGTTCGTCGTTTATTGGCGCAAACAGACAGAGCAGGGCTGTTTTCGTCTCGGTGTGTCCGCGAGCAGCAAGCTGGGAGGAGCGGTTGTCCGCAACCGGCTGCGCCGGATGGTGAAAGAAATCGTACGGCTGAATGCGGGCAAGCTGCAGGTGGAGTACGATCTGATTTTGATCGTTCGCAAACCTGCCCTGAATATAGCGTATAAAGAAATGGAAGGAAGCGTCCTTCATGTCCTTCGTAAGGCGGGGCTGCTGAAGGGCGGTTCTCCGTCTGTCGCAGGTCCGCCGCGCAAGCCGGGCGGGAGCAGGACTTCTGGCCCCCGCACACAGCGTCCTGATTCTCGTAAGTAAGCGTTGCCTAGGGCGTCAAGTTCGCTTTATTTTGTCTTTCTGCTTATGGTATAGTGATCTTGTGGTTTTAAGGGATCTTAGAGGGGAGTTAACGGGTTTGTTGCGAAATCGCAAATGGTGGATCGTCGTCGGCGCGATCATGCTGATGACATTTTTGTCGGGCTGCTCGCCCAGCGGCAAAAATATGACGACACCGGAAATGATAAACAGTCATTCCTGGTGGGTTCGTAATGTAGTGTATTGGTTCTCGTTCATGTTGGACAAGTTCGCAGAATGGTTTGGCGGTCAATATGGCATTGCGGTTCTGTTGCTCACGATCATCGTCCGGACGTTGATTCTTCCGCTCATGATCAAGCAATATAAAAATACGAAAGCCATGCAAGCCTTGCAACCGGAAATGAAGCAAATCCGGGAGAAATACAAAGATGATTCCCGCAAGCAGCAGGAAGAAATGATGAAGCTATACCAGACTCATCAGGTCAATCCATTGGCTGGATGTCTGCCGCTTGTCATCCAAATGCCCGTGTTCATTGCGCTTTATAATTCCATATACATGAATGCGGCGATAAGGGAACACTCCTTTCTAGGAATGAAACTTGGATTGACACCGAGTAACTCGGGCCACTGGTATTACTATATCGTACCCGTGGTTGCGGCGATTACGACGTTCGTTCAATCTAAGATGATGTCTGCTCAACAACAGCAGATGATGGGTGCCATGAAAGGCCTCATGATGATCTTCCCTGTGTTGATCTTCGTCATGGCGCTTAATTTCCCGATTGCTCTCCCGCTTTACTGGATATACAGCAACATTTATACGATCGTTCAAAATTATTTCATGTATGCGCGTCGCTCGCCTCAACCTGAGAACACAACGGCTGTTAAACCCAAAGGCAACAGCAAATCTCGGGGCAAAGGTAAGAAGGGGGCCCATGCCAAATGAATAAAGTCTTGGCATCAGGGAAAACGGTGGAGGAAGCGGTACGAAACGGCTTGTCCCAACTGGGCGTTGGGGAAGACCGGGTGAGAGTGACGGTGTTGGAGCAGCCGGTCAAACGGCTGTTCGGGCTCATTGGAGCCAAACAAGCGAGAGTGGAACTGGAATTGCTGCCGGACGCCATGGAGGAAGCGATCGTGTTTCTCCGGGAAGTGTCGGCGGCTATGGGATTGTCCGTTACAGTGGATCGCGAGGAAGAAGAGGAAGCGATCCGCTTGAACGTGAAAGGATCGGATCTCGGTCTTCTGATCGGACGCCGAGGACAAACGCTCGATTCCCTGCAGTATCTCGTCAACATCGTGGCCAATCGCCATTCGGACCGCCATCTTCGTATCGTTCTTGATGCCGAGCAGTTCCGTGAGCGTCGCCGCCAAACACTGGAGACGTTATCGGAACGAATGGCCAGCCGTGTCCTCAAAACGCGGAAGGAAATCGTCCTGGAACCGATGACAGCGCAGGAGAGAAAAATCATTCATGCGCGGCTGCAGAACAACCCGCAGGTGAAAACCTACAGTCAGGGCGATGAACCGAACCGGCGCATCGTCATCGCGCTCAAGTAAAGGCGATACCACGCAATGGCTTCCGCAAAAACTGCGGGTCATTGCGTTTTTTGCTCATTTGACATTTATAAGTTTCTCGATTGCCATAACGGACGCCCGAATGGGATCGGTGCCATAGTTTGCGAAAGAAGGTTCGATGAATGGTGGAGGATACAATCGCGGCAGTGGCTACCGCGCTTGGCGAGGGAAGTATTGCCGTCGTCCGGGTGAGTGGCCCGGAAGCGGTGGCTAGCGTGGCCGGGGTGTTCCGCTCCAAAACGGATTTGCGATCTGTCGCCAGCCATACGGTACACTACGGTTGGATCAACGATCCGGAGAATGGTCAAATCCTGGACGAGGTGCTCGTGACGGTGATGAGAGCGCCGCGGTCGTTTACTGCGGAAGATGTGGTCGAGGTGAGCACCCATGGCGGCATTGTTGCAGTGAAATCGGTGCTTGGGCTGCTGCTTCGCCGAGGGGTGCGAATGGCGGAACCCGGCGAATTCACGAAACGCGCATTCTTAAATGGCCGTATCGATCTCGCACAAGCGGAAGCGGTCATCGATCTGATCCGGTCCAAATCGGAACGAGCCTTTCAATTGGCACGCAAACAAGCGGAAGGATCCATATCCAAACACATCGTTCCGTTAAGAGGAAACTTGATTGAGCTGTTGGCGCATGTCGAAGTGAATATCGACTACCCGGAGCACGATGTGGCGGAAGTTACCGCCGGTGTGATCCGCGATACTTGTGGTGCAGCTTTGGCGCAGGTAGAGGAACTTTTAAAAACCGCAGACGAAGGGAAAGTATTGAGGGAAGGCATTGTGACCGCCATCGTTGGGCGTCCGAATGCCGGCAAGTCCTCTTTGCTTAATGCGCTTGCCAGAGAAAACAAGGCGATCGTAACGGAGATTCCCGGAACAACCCGTGATATTGTGGAGGAAACGATCTCTCTTGGGGGCATTCCTCTACGCTTATTGGATACCGCGGGTATTCGGGAAACGAGCGATATTGTGGAACGGATCGGCGTGGAACGTTCACGAACTGCGCTCAATGAAGCGGATCTCATTTTACTGGTGATCAACCGGCAGGAACCGCTCCATGATGATGAACGGCAGCTGTTACGGGAATTGAAGGACCGTCCTAGCATTGTTGTGGTGAATAAGATCGATCTTCCCGGTGTCATGAAGTTGGAGGAAGTGACGGACCTTTACCCAAGTGACCGGATTGTATTCTTATCCGCCAAGGAAGGGACGGGCCTCGGGGAGTTGGAGACCGCGGTGTCCAAGTTGTTTTTCAGCGGCTCGGTTGAGGCTGCGGATATAACATATGTCAGTAATGTGCGTCACATTGCGCTGCTGCATCGGGCAAAATCGTCGTTGGAGGATGCGGTGAAAGCCGCAGCGGAAGGGATACCGGTCGATTTGATTCAAATCGATATCGCTTCGGCTTGGGAGTCGCTTGGTGAAATACTAGGTGATGCGGCGGGGGAATCGCTGTTGGATGAAATATTTTCAAAATTCTGCTTAGGTAAATGAGAAGGAGGGAATCCGATGGGATACCGTGCAGGAGATTACGACATCATTGTGATCGGGGCCGGCCACGCCGGCAGTGAAGCGGCGTTAGCCGGCGCCCGTATGGGATGCGAGACGCTGCTGCTCACCATCAACCTGGATATGGTGGCTTTCATGCCCTGCAATCCATCTGTCGGCGGACCGGCTAAAGGCCATGTCGTACGGGAAATTGATGCGCTTGGCGGAGAAATGGGCCGGAACACCGACAAAACGTTTATTCAAATGCGGATGCTGAACACAGCCAAAGGTCCCGCTGTCCATGCGCTGCGTGCGCAAGCGGATAAATTTCTATACCAGCATACGATGAAGGAAACGATCGAGAAGCAGGATCATCTGACGCTTCGCCAAGGCATGGTGGAGGATTTGATCGTAGAAGACGGGAAATGCTGCGGCGTCGTCACAAAGACCGGTGCGGAGTATCGAGCGAAGGCGGTCGTACTGACAACCGGCACGTATTTGCGCGGCAAGGTCATTATGGGAGAGTTAATGTACGAAAGCGGACCGAACAACCAACAGCCTTCATTGAAGCTGTCGGATACGCTTCGCCGGCTTGGCCTGGAGCTAGTCCGTTTCAAAACGGGAACGCCTCCGCGTGTGCATCAGGACACGATCGATTTTGATAAAACCGAAATTCAACCGGGTGACGATAAACCCAAGTATTTCTCCTATGAGACGGAATACATGGAGCATTCTGAAAACCAGATGCCCTGCTGGTTGACGTATACTTCGGAGGAAACGCACAAGATCATTAACGACAATTTGCATCGCGCTCCGATGTTCTCCGGTGCGATTGAAGGGACGGGTCCGCGTTACTGTCCTTCAATTGAAGATAAAATTGTTCGTTTCGCCGATAAGCCGAAGCATCAGATTTTCCTGGAGCCGGAAGGCCGTAATACCAAGGAGTATTATGTGCAAGGTCTTTCCACAAGTATGCCGGAGGATGTGCAACTGAACATTTTGCGGTCGATTCCGGGTCTTGAAAAGGTCGAAATGATGCGTACCGGATATGCCATCGAATATGATGCCGTCGTCCCTACACAACTGTGGCCTTCATTGGAGACCAAGCGGGTGGACAGCCTTTTTACAGCAGGACAAATCAACGGAACATCCGGCTATGAAGAGGCGGCGGGACAAGGGGTAATGGCGGGCATCAATGCGGCTCGTAAAGTACAGGGTAAGAGCCCAGTCGTCATTGATCGCTCCAAGGGATATATTGGCGTCATGATCGACGATCTCGTGACCAAAGGGACGAATGAGCCTTACCGGTTATTGACGTCGCGCGCCGAATATCGGTTGCTGCTTCGCCACGACAATGCCGATTTGCGGCTCACTCCGCTCGGATATGAGATCGGATTGATTCGTGAAGAACGGTATAATAAGTTTTTGGTCAAGAAGGATCGGGTGGAGACAGAGATTAACCGCATGAAGGAAACCAAATTCCGTCCCGACGAAGACGTACAAGCGATGCTGAAAGCCTGTGGATCAGCGCCCTTGCAAAACACGGTTGATGGCCTCACACTTCTTCGCCGGCCGGAAGTGACTTATGGAATGCTCGAGAAGCTGTCCCCTTCTTCCGCCGAATTGACGGATGACATGAAGGAACAGGTCGAAATCCAAATCAAATACGCCGGATATATTGAAAAGCAGTTCCATCAGGTCGAACGTTTGGAGAAGATGGAGAAAAAGCGGATTCCGGAAAATATCGATTATGGAATCATTCACGGTCTTGCGACGGAGGCCAAACAGAAATTGTCGAATGTTCGTCCGTTATCGCTTGGGCAGGCATCGAGAATATCGGGTGTAACGCCGGCTGACCTCTCCATTCTATTGGTGCATTTGGAGCATTACAACCGGGTGAAAGCGGCGCAGGGGTGATCCATGGACGAGATTCAACAGCAGTTTGAACAGCGATTGACGGGATTAGGAATTACATTGAGCGATTCGCGAAGACAGCTGGATCAGTTTGAAGCGTATTACCGACTGCTAGTAGAGTGGAATGAGAAAATGAACTTGACGGGAATTACCGAGAGGGAGCAGGTTTACGAAAAACATTTTTACGATTCGTTAACTGCAGCACGTGTTACCGATTTTGGTACTGCGGCTTCTGTGGCCGATATCGGATCAGGCGCCGGATTCCCCTCCATTCCTTTGAAAATTGTATTTCCGCACCTTCAGGTTACGATTGTAGATGCGTTAGCTAAGCGTATTCGTTTTCTGGAGGAGGTCGCGGACATTCTCGAATTGAAAGAGGTCCGGTGTATACATGGACGCGCTGAAGAAGCGGCCCGAACTCCTGAGCACCGGGATCGTTATGACATCGTGACCGCGCGAGCGGTGGCTCGTCTTTCCGTTTTGAATGAATTTTGTCTGCCATTCGTTCGGATCGGAGGCCTATTCATTGCGATGAAAGGTTCCGAAGTCGAACAAGAAGTAGAGGAAAGCCGATATAGTGCAGACAGGTTAAATGGCTCGATTCGAAACGTCCAACATTTAATATTGCCGGGTGAAGGGTCGGAACGTCATTTGATCACCTTTGTGAAGACTGGTCCGACACCTAAGGCGTATCCCCGCAAACCGGGAATTCCGTTAAAAGAACCGCTTGTTCGACAATAAAAACTGAAGGGTCAACTGCTGACTCGAAACGAATTCTGCTGTATGTTCCACGTGAAACAATAGAGTCGGGATAGCCGATACTGTTTCACGTGGAACATTTTCTATCGTTTCGTCAAGCATTCGTTTATACTAGCGCGATTATCGATGAGGATTCTTTAATGCTATAGCAAGTCGAGCATTGCTGCAGTATAATATAGAAGTATATTGTTTCGAAGTATGAAAGTTTTTTCCGAGGCAGGAAACGAGTCTCTGACGGCGAATATCTACATAATAAAGATCAATGTGGCCGCATAGGCGCCGGATGGCGCCGTATGGCGGCAATTTTTGTCGATATGGGCATGCGATGCCGCTGTCTGGCGGTAATTACAAGCAGTTAAGGTTCCATTCTAGTGAATGTGGTGATCAGAGACAGATGAAAGAGCCGTTCTCGCGCTTGCTAGGTTGGTCTGACCGCGGCAGCCAGGAGGAAGTTAAACAAATTCAGGTTCGGGACATTGTGCCCAGTCCTTATCAGCCCCGATCCGTATTCGATGACGATCGGATTGATGAACTGTGTCAAACGATCAAGACCCATGGCGTTATTCAACCGATTGTTGTTCGCGCGCGCAACGGCAAATTCGAAATCATTGCCGGTGAGAGACGATGGCGTGCGGTAACCAAACTGGCGATGGAGACGATTCCGGCGATTGTGCGTGAAATTAACGATTCGCAGGCGGCGTCCATGGCGCTGATCGAGAATCTCCAGCGTGAAGGACTGACCGCTCTCGAGGAGGCCGTCGCCTATCAGAGGCTGATCGATCTGCATCAACTCACGCAAGAAAGTCTGGCCCAGCGTCTTGGCAAAAGCCAATCTACGATCGCCAACAAAATTCGTCTGTTGCAGCTCGGCGAAGAAGTAAAAACCGCGCTTCTTGAACGGAAAATTACCGAACGTCATGCACGCGCTTTGCTTTCGTTGCCAAGCGAAGATATGCAAAACAAACTGCTGGGCGAAATTGTCGATAAAGAACTGAATGTGAAACAGACCGAAACAAGGATCGCATTTTATATGGAAGTTGCGAAGCCGGAGAAGAAAAACCGTATATCCTTCTCCAAAGACGTGAGGCTCGCACTCAATACGATCCGGCAATCTGTTGATATGGTGACCGGTTCTGGTATACAGATCAAAGCCAGCGAGAAAGATTGCGACGACCACTATGAGATCATTATTCATATTCCGAAACGTTAACGAAATGCACGATTTACATTGAGGTGAACTATGTTGTCGAAAATCATAGCGATTGCCAATCAAAAAGGCGGCGTCGGGAAAACGACCACTGCGGTCAATTTGGGCGCATGTCTCGCCACCTTGGGCCGCAAAGTGCTCATTGTAGACATCGACCCGCAAGGAAATACGACGAGCGGTGTGGGCATCAACAAGGCTGACGTGAACTATTGCATTTATGATATTCTCATCAATGAAGTGCCGCCGAAGCAAGCGGTGGCGGATACCAATATCGAGAATTTGAAGATCATCCCGGCCACGATTCAACTGGCGGGAGCCGAAATCGAACTCGTTCCGACGATATCTCGCGAGGTGCGTCTTAAGAAAGCACTTGCCTTGATCAAGAAAGATTACGATTATATTTTGATCGATTGTCCGCCGTCTCTTGGCATTTTGACGATCAATTCTCTGACGGCTGCAGACTCGGTTCTGATTCCCATTCAATGTGAGTTTTATGCTTTGGAGGGGTTGAGTCAGTTGCTCAACTCGATCCGCCTTGTACAGAAACATCTCAATACTTCCCTGCAGATTGAAGGCGTGTTGCTTACGATGTTCGATGCCCGGACCAATCTCGGCATTCAAGTCATTGAAGAAGTGAAGAAGTACTTTCAGCAAAAAGTGTATCAGACGATTATCCCGAGGAATGTCCGTTTGAGCGAGGCACCTTCCCATGGACAAACCATTATCACATACGATCCGAAATCCAAGGGCGCCGAGGTTTATCTTGAACTGGCGAAGGAAGTGATCACGTATGAGCAAGCGGCTAGGTAAAGGTCTTGATGCATTGATTACGTCCTTATCCATTAAAGAGGATGATAAAATCGTCGAAGTTCTGCTGTCGCAGCTTCGTGCCAATCCATACCAACCTCGTAAGTCGTTCCAAGAAGAAGCGATCAAGGAATTGGCGGAGTCGATCAGGGAGCACGGCGTCATTCAGCCGATCATCGTTCGGCAGGCGCTGAAGGGATACGAGATCATCGCGGGAGAACGGCGGTTCCGGGCATCGCAGCTTCTTGGCAACGCGACGATCCCGGCAGTCGTTCGTGCGTATAACGATGAGCAAGTGATGGAGATTGCCCTCATTGAGAACGTGCAGAGGGAAGACCTCAATGCGATCGAAGTGGCGGTAGCCTACCAGGCGATCATGAATCAATTTACGCTTACACAAGAAGAGCTGTCCCTGAAGGTTGGTAAATCCAGGTCGCATATCGCGAATTTCTTGCGCCTTTTGTCACTGCCCGATGAAATCAAAGATCATGTTTCACGTGGAACATTGTCGATGGGTCATGCAAGAGCACTGGCCGGCGTGAAAGAAGAGGAAAAGAGACGTGAATTGGCCAAGCAAACGCTGACCAATGAATGGAGTGTTCGCGAGCTGGAGGAAGCGGTCCAGAACATAGAGGTCAAAGGGAAGCCGAAGACAAAGGGCAAAGCCAAAAAACGTGATCCCTATATGGAAGAGATCGAGGAATCGCTTCGCGAGAAATTCCAGACGACGGTGCGAATCAAACCGAATAAAGACAAAGGCCGGATCGAACTCTCCTATTTCGGAAAAGAAGATTTGGAGAGGCTGCTGGAACTGCTTAAAGCACTTGCTTGACTCGCCAACCTGCGATAGCATTCCAAGTTGTAATCTTTCCCGGCCAGGATTAAACTAAAGTATGCTATCCTTGCGCCAGGACGGTGACGAAGGAAATGACAGACACGAATAAGCCGATCATCTATTTGGATAATGCCGCCACATCCTGGCCTAAACCTCCTGGAGTGGTGGAGGCGATGAGCCGACATCTGATGGAATCTGCGGCGAATCCCGGCAGAGGCAGTCATGTCATGGCCGTCAGGGCAAGCCGGGTGTTATTTGAGGCACGCAAACGATTATCCCGTCTATTCGGCGTTTCCAACCCCAATGATATAGCGTTTACGCTGAATACTACCCATGCGCTCAATCTGGCCATTCAGGGGCTGCTAAAACCGGGCGACCATGTGGTCGCCACCACAATCGAACACAACTCTGTGAGGCGTCCGTTGGAGGCATTAAAACGGAGGTTGGGCATCGAAGTCACCTACGTGCCTACAGATCGATGGGGAAGGTTGGATGTGAACCGGGTCGAAGCTGCAACCAATGAACGCACACGCCTAATCGCGGCTGCGCACAGCTCCAATTTATTGGGGTCGATCGTGCCTGCTGCTGAACTGGGGGCGTTGGCCCGATGCAAAGGTGCGAGGCTGTTGCTTGACGCGGCACAGAGTGCCGGAGTGCTTCCTATTGACGTAGAGAAGATGAAGATTGATCTTCTTGCGTTTCCGGGGCACAAAGGACTCATGGGACCACAGGGTACCGGGGGATTATATATCCATCCGGAGCTGGATCTTGAGCCGTTGATGCAAGGCGGAACGGGAAGCCGGTCGGAATCGCCGGAGCAACCGGTCGTACGTCCGGATCGTTATGAGGCAGGAACTCCGAATACGGTCGGTATCGCCGGTTTATCGGAGGGCGTGAAATTTGTCCTTGAGGAAACAGTCGAAGCCATCCATTCCAGGGAACGGATGTTAACCATCAGGTTGATGGAGGGCTTGTTGGATATTCCGGGTGTGACGGTGCTCGGCCCGCAACTTGCGGAAGACAGGACGGCGGTCGTCTCCTTCTTAATCGAAGGTGTGGATCCTTCGGAGACGGCATTTATTCTGGATCAGCAATTCGGTATCGCCGTAAGATCCGGTTTTCATTGTACGCCGCTTGGACATGAGAGTGCCGGGACGACGGATACCGGAGCGGTAAGGGCCAGTCCCGGATATTTTACGGAGGAATCGGAAATTGTATTCTTGGTCGAAGCGGTAAAGGAGATCAGTCGAAAGTTTCATTAACATCATACATCGCATCTGATGCATGGTTACAGGGGAGAAGAACAACATGAACGGATGGGACAATCAAGTCCTCGCAGTTGGCGCCATTGCCGTGTTTGAGGGGTTGCTTCTGATTGTGCTGTTTATTTGGGTAGGTACAGTTGCCTCGAAACTGCGCAAACTAAAAACGGCACATCACAAAATAGTCGGGGAAACCGGCGTACAAGGTCTCGAAGAGGTTTTACACGCGGTTCACGAACATCTATTATCGCTGGACCGTAAGCAGCAGGAGCACGAAACGACTCTTCGTCAACAAGAAAGACGCCTCTCCGTCTTGAAAGGACGGGTGGGCGTTCAACGGTTTAACGCCTTTTCGGAGACAGGCAGCGACCTAAGCTTCTCCATCGCCATCGTGAACGATGTGCAGGATGGTGTGGTCATCACCGGGATACACGGCAGAGAACAGACGTTCATGTACGCCAAACCGATCGACAAGGGACAATCCGCTTACCTATTGACACCGGAAGAGAAGATCGCGATCAGTCAGGCAATGCAAAAGGAATAACGGCCCCGCGGATATTGTGAATGGCGGTTTTCAAGCTTTGTGCGATAATGTCCGACATTTTTATTACCAGGTTGAGGCGAGTGTTTTGCAGCACGAAATATTCCATGAAACCTCCGACATTCACAATGCCGGTCATATGAATATCGCCGACAGGGGGAAGCTCCTTGTTCACGCCAGCCCCAGGGCGTACCGGCCCGGAACCAAGCTGAATACATCCGACGCTGGACACTTGTCCGAGACAGGCGTCAACCGCGATCACGTAAGGTTGACGGGAAGAACGAATAATTTTGAGCAGCGTGTCGCCCAGATTCATCGCATGAACGGGTTCATCGAGTGTGCCGTACAAATCGAACAAGGGGCTGTCCGCCCGTGACAAGGCAGAGCCGACAAGCGGACCAAGGGAATCGCCCGTGGACCGGTCGGTTCCGACGCAGACGACAACAATGCGGCGGTCATGCGGCAAAGGTTCCAGAAAGTGTTCGACCTTTTGAGATAATCGCTGTAACACGGTAGGTTCGTTAAAAGGAATTTTCAAAGAGAGCGCCGCAGCTTCCGCTGTCACGCCCGGCCGCTTATCCCACGCGCCGTTCATTCGTCCGCTCAGCCTCCTCCCATCACTGTTACTAGTATATGGACTGGATGCCGCTTTTATACTCGGCGGTTGAGCCTGATCGCTATTTTCGGGAGGATCGGTGCATGGAGCCGTTATTGATCGCCTTCGATTCCACCCAGCAGGCACTGCGCGCGGAGATGCTGCTTGAATATGCCGAGATAGAAATCGATATTCGTCCGACACCCAAAGAAGTCACAGCCGGCTGCGCGTTATCCATCGAATTTCCAGAAGGGAATTTGCAAGAGGTACGGCATCTGATTACGATAGAAAGGGTGGAGATCCGCGGTTTGTTCCGCAAGACGGACACCGGATACGATCCGATTGAACTGTGAGATCAGGCCATGAAAAGGAGATTCTTTCGATGCGAAATGGGTTATGGATGGCGACCGGCGCATCCGGAGACAATCTGTGGCAGCGGTTTATAGATGACATATGGGCAACGGTCACGGATGTCGCGATGTGGCAATCGACTGCGACGGTACTGGGTCGAATCCTGTTGATCGTCTTGGTCAGTCGGTTTGCGTTGGCGATCATTGGCAGAATTAT
Organism: Cohnella sp.; assembly: GCA_028287445.1. GTDB lineage: Bacteria > Bacillota > Bacilli > Paenibacillales > Paenibacillaceae > Cohnella. The sequence goes on along the minus strand of JAQBPQ010000057.1, from coordinate 27,793 downwards.
CGACCGAGTGACCGTGGAGCGCGACAATTCACGTCTCAAACTTCGTTCCAGGCGTGTGCAGACCGTCGGAAGACTGCTTAAAAACGCGGTGGGCTATGTCACGAATTTTATCGTGATTTTGCTCATTCTCGGGGAATTTCATATTAATCTCGCGCCATTGCTGGCAGGCGCCGGCGTTCTCGGTCTGGCCATCGGTTTCGGGGCGCAAAGTCTGGTCAAGGATATCATTACAGGTTTCTTCATCATTCTGGAAGACCACTTCTCCGTTGGGGACGTCATTGAGACCGGAAAGTATCGTGGAACTGTGGAGATGATCGGTCTGCGAGCGACACGAATCCACAGTTGGACGGGGGAAGTCTTTACTTTGCCGAATGGTTCAATCAATGATGTGACGAATTTCTCCTTGAACAACGCCATAGCGGTGATTGATCTGCCGGTCGCTTCCACGGATCAACTAGAGACGGTGACGGATCAGATCCGCGGTGTGCTTCATCGGTTCGAAGATCCTAATTTGGTCAGTGAAGCGATTTTACTGGGAGTCCAGACGATCGGTGCAGCAGATGTCGTTTTGCGGGTGATTGCGGAATGCCGGCCGAATACACAAGAGCACGTCACGAGACATCTCAATGCGGATCTGAAAAAAGCGTTCGAGGCGGAGCGGAATCCGAGATTTTACCGAAATGAAGATCGGGCGCTTACGGGGGGATGAAAGGTGGAACCGAAACAGTTCGATCTCGGCGATGTGGTGCAGATGAAAAAGCAGCATCCGTGCGGAACCAATGAAATGGAAATTATCCGCATGGGTATGGATATCCGGATCAAGTGCGTATTTTGCAAACACAGCATCCTGCTGCCGAGGGCCAAGTTCGAGAAGAGTTTGAAAAAGGTGCTCCGTTCAACCGTTGGGGGAAGGAAGACAGACGCGGAGTCCGAGAGCTGACGTGTGTTTTCGGCGATAACATCCAGTTGCACAGGTGTTGGGATTATGTTATGATTTCTCTTGCTGTGGAGAGGTACCCAAGAGGCCCAAGGGGGTTGACTCGAAATCAACTAGGCGTCGCGAGGCGTGCGTGGGTTCGAATCCCACCCTCTCCGCCATCCATACGTTAGTACACAAGCGGTCCTTGTCGGATCGCTTTTTTATTTGGACAAAACACGAAGGACCCTTCACAGGGTCCTCCGGGCGACGGCGATTGAGATTTAAGATCGTTGCCAAACGTTGCTGATGCAACTCAGCACTTCGGTTTCGGAGCTTTCGGAAAATCATCCTGTGTGTTACAGACGAATGTCTTTGGCACAAACCTCCCGTTGACCTACTCCGATTGGTACGTTTTCTTCGAATGTTGCTTCCGCTCGTTCAAGGGAACCACAGTCCTCTCATCCGTCGCCGATATCTAACATGCCCGGGCCCGGTCAGATTATTCATCCTCTTTTTACGAAACGATTACTTACGGAATCTGTGCCACTTCCGGTTATGATTGGACGTTGCCGGAAAACGCTGACCTGCGCGAAGAACGATACGTTGGGGATTCGTGATTCCCATATGGAAGGAATCTTCCCCGATTTCGATATATACCCCGTCATTGGGCGCTTGATCTCCCGGATTGAATTCGGTGGATTCACCCATGTTATTCACCTCCTGTACGATGGATGGAAGCCAGATGGGGACCGGTAATTCTGTCTAGTGTAACGACATTTCGATTGACCTATTCGGGCAACTGTGCTAAATTATTTAGGTATGCAATTTATGCATAACCTTGCTCCCCGGCCGTAAGACAAGTCTTGCGGTATATCAAGCGGGGGGCCAAAGACCAAAAGGAGGTGAACGGAAGATGCGCAACTATGAGTTGATGTACATCATCCGTCCTGACGTGGAAGCCGAGACCGTTCAAGCCGTTACGGAGAAATTCCAAGGCATTATCGCGAACGGCGGAGAGATCGTAAAGCATGACGTGATGGGCAAGCGCCGTCTGGCTTACGAAATCAACAAGCACCGCGAGGGGACGTATGTGTTGGTTCATTTCAAGAGTCCGGCTGCTGTTGTAGCGGAGCTTGAGCGCGTGCTGAAGATTTCGGATGAAATTATCCGGCATATGGTCGTCAAAGACGTCACCAGCGCGTAACAGCCGCACATTACCCAGGCGGACAACCGCCGTTTGACCGTAAGTACGGGGAGGGAACGTTCCATGTTGAACCGGGTCATACTGATCGGACGCTTAACCAAAGATCCTGAACTTCGTTACACGCCTGCAGGCGTGGCTGTTGCTCAATTCACGCTGGCTGTGGACCGCTCCTTTTCCAAGGAACAAGGAGAGCGGGAAGCGGATTTCATTCCGGTCGTGACATGGCGGCAGCTTGCCGAGACGTGTGCCAATTACCTTCGCAAAGGCCGTTTGGCCGCCGTGGAAGGCCGCATGCAAGTGCGCAACTACGAGAACAACGAAGGCCGTCGCGTGTATGTGACGGAAGTGGTCGCCGATAATGTACGTTTCTTGGAATCGCCTAACCGTGATGGCGGCGGTGGACAAGGACGTGACGACAACCACGGCGAAAGCGGAGGCGGGCAGGGAGGCGGCACCCGCAGTACCGGCTCGAGAAACAGCGGAAACAACAACCAGGATCCCTTCGCCGACGACGGGAAACCGATTGATATTTCGGACGATGATTTGCCATTCTGAACGGAAAGGATTGAGAATCCATGAGCGATCAACAACAATCTGCACCAAGCGCGCCAGCTGCTCGTGAAGAGCGCACCTATACGCCCCGCGGAGATCGCGGACCAGGCGGTGGAGGCGGTGGTGGAGATCGCGGCGAACAACGCGAGCCCCGCAAATTCCGCCGTGGACGCAACAAGCGTCGCAAAGTCTGCTACTTCACGGTTAATAAGATCCAACATATCGATTACAAAGATCTAGACATGCTTCGCAAGTTCATCAGCGAGCGCGGCAAAATTTTGCCCCGCCGTGTGACGGGTACCAAAGCGAAATATCAGCGTATGCTGACGGTTGCGATCAAGCGTTCACGCCAAATGGCGCTGCTGCCATACACGACCGAATAAGACGACAAGCACCCCCCGGGGTGCTTTTTTTTTGACATTGCCTTGTAGCGGAACGCGGATCTTTCCCATTCACCCCGGTTGGTAATAAGAAGAAGGCAACGAATCGTAGCATCTAGTAACTTTCCGAGGGGTTCCGTCGTATACTTTGGGTCATCGATTGTGGGGTATCCATCCCTCGGGATACATTTTCATGGATTCGAGCAGTCACCTCTGTCGATCAGTTAATCGTTCCGTCCGATACGAAGCCGGTTGTCAAACCGCAACAAGATCCTGCATAAAGTAATAGCAGGGATGTCGGCTTATGGTGAGACCGGACAGGGCCATGATATAATGAGCAGAGCCGAGGCCGACGAGACTTCGGCTTTTTCTCGCAGAGTGAGGAGAGGAAACTATGAATATCGCTTTTTTTCTGCTGCCCAAACAGGAAGTGGTGTGCGTCACGGACAGCTCGACATTCCGTCAAACGTTGGAGCGGATGGAGCATCACCGCTATACGGCTGTTCCCGTTCTGAGCGAGTCCGGAGACTACCGGGCGACGGTGACGGAAGGCGATTTGCTCTGGTTTTTGAAAAACCGTCCCGATCTTTCGTTCGATCAACTCCACCGCATATCGTTATCCGAGGTTCCGCTCCGTACGAACAATCGTGCCGTGCGCATCGATGCCGACATGGAGGACCTCATTTCACTCGCCAAAAGCCAGAACTTTGTGCCCGTAGTGGATGATATGAACATTTTCATCGGCATTGTACGCCGCAGTGATATTATTGATTATTGTGAAAAGCTTTTGGTACAGGAAACACCACTTTGACTGCCCGTTCTGCTCAGGAGGGAGACCGGCGCATCGAACCGTTGCCTCTGAATTTCGTTAAAGCTTAGTCATGCATGGGGCGGGGGTCCTAAACATACGATAGGAGATGTACGGAAACTGATCGTAACGGTTCGGTGATTCCCTGGAGAATAAGGATATTCTTTCGATGGTCCGGCAGTTGGCAAGAAGCCCGCCCTTGATTTGCAGGGCTGGCATGATTTTATGGTATAATGAAGATTGCAGCTTTTCTTGGCTGCACCTTGCCTTTCCTAACCGCCTACATACTCGGACGCAGGCTCGTCGTAGCTATCTGTACACGGAGCGGGCGTTTTCGGACAAGCTGGAACTTAACCGCAAGAGGTGACATCTTTGAATATCGGCTGGAAGCCACTGGCCTGGAGTGCGGCGGCGCTGTTGCTGCTTATGTCAATCCCGACCCCGATGAACGGGCTGACCGTTTTACTGATCATGACACCCTTCGTCGTATTATTCACCTTACTGAGTCCGGCCGCGTTCGCCGCGCATGCAGTCGTAATCGGACTCGCTGCCTTTTTTCTATTAGGTCCTTACGGACCGCTCGCATTGACACTTAGCGTATTCTTTATCGTTCCGTCCATCGTGATCGGGTTCATGTATAAAAAAAGAATGAAGGCGCGGACCGTCGTATTGGCCGCTTTCGGCGTCATTTTGACGCAGCTGCTGCTGGAATTGGTGTTGTTTTCTCTACAGTTCCGTCTGGACCTGTCCGCCGAGCTGTCCACGCTGCTGCAAGGTTCGCTTCGCGATCTCGAGACGGGCGGGATGTTCCCGGCCGGATGGGCGGCGCAAACGGCGGATGCGCTCGGCAATGCGATCGTGACGATGCTGCCGATGCTGCTCCTGCTCTCGTCTTTCCTGTTCGCGGTCATTACCCACGGTTTGTCGCGGCTGGCCCTTCGATATTCCGGTGTCGAGGTTCCCGGGCTGCCGCAGGCCAAGACCTGGAGACTGCCGCGAAGCTTGGTATTCTATTATTTGATCGGACTCGTACTGTCTTATATAATTCCCCAGGACGGAAACGGCTTCTGGACCATCGTCACCGCAAATCTCGTGCCTATTCTGCGGTTTGCTTTCACGGTTCAGGCCATCGGATTTTTCTTCTATTTGGCGGATGCCAAAAAATGGTCCAAAGTCGTTCCAGTGCTTATCGCAGTGCCCATCGTATTGTTTCCGCCTTTTTACCTCATCGGCTTGCTTGACGTGGCGTTCCCGCTGCGTCGCTATTTTGTGAAATAAGATCGGCCGGCTTTTGCGCGCAACACGCGACAAGGTACGGATCCGGGGACGGGAGCGGATCGTAACATGCCCAAGTTTCTCGTGCAGCGATGGCACGGCATGCATATCGTCTGGGCGTTGGTGCTGATTTTCTTGCTGACGGTGGCGCTGACCTGGTACCAGTGGGTGCTCGGCCTCCTCGGTCTTGTTCTTGGCGGGGTCGTCGTGGTATTCGGCGTCCTGGCGGAGCGTGCTTTCCGCAAAGAATTGAACGATTATGTCCTCACTTTGTCGCACCGCATCAAAAGTGTAGGCAACGAGGTCATCAGCCAGCTGCCGTTCGGTATTTTTCTCTACAATGAAGACAGGGAAGTGCAGTGGCACAACGCTTTTGCAGCCAATGTGCTCGGTCGTCCCAATGTGGTGGGAGAGCCTCTGAACCAGTTGTTTCCCGTGCTGCAGCAGCCGCTGAAGGAGAAAGAAGCGCCGATCGAAGCTTCCATCGGAGGACGGGTCTACGAGCTGTTGTTCCGCCCGCAGGAGCGGGTTTTGTATGTCCACGACATAACGGAGATGTGGACGTTCAAAAAGCGTTATGAAGACGAGAAGCTGGTGCTCGGCATCGTCATGATGGATAACCTCGAAGAGGTGGCCCAAGGCATGGATGAGCAGCAACGGGCGCTGATGCTGTCCCGGGTTACGGGAGCGATCAACGAATGGGCCCTCAAATACGGGTTGTTCCTTCGCCGGCTGACCTCCGATCGATATATGATCGTTACGAATCAAGTGGCCCTCAAGCAGCTGGAGTTGTCCCGTTTTGATTTGTTGGATGTCGTACGCGAAATGACCATGGATCAGAAGCTGCCGATGACGCTGAGCATCGGACTTGCGTCCGGAGCTGAGAGTATTGTACAACTGGGACAATTATTGCAAGGCAGCCTGGATATGGCTCTCGGACGCGGCGGCGATCAGGCGGTCGTGAAATTCGGTCAGCGGCAAAGCTTCTACGGCGGCAAAAGCAATGCGGTGGAGAAACGAACCCGCGTCAGGGCGCGCGTCATTGCGCATGCGCTGCGTGACTTGATGCGGGAGAGCGACAATGTCATCATCATCGGGCATAAAATGCCCGACATGGACGCCATTGGTGCTGCTATCGGTCTGCTGAAAGCCGCGCAATTATACGGTAAGGAAGCCTACATCGTGCTGGAAGGCGTGAATCCCGCCATTCAGAAAATGATGGACATGCTCAAAGAGGATGAAAAGCTATATAAACGGTTTATAACGCCGGATCTGGGACTAACGCTTGTAGGCAAACGGTCTATGGTGATCGTCGTCGATACCCACAGGGCCACGATGGTGCCGGAACCGCGTCTGCTGCAGCAGACGGACCGAATCGTGATCATCGACCATCACCGCCGCAGCGAGGAATTTATCGAAGACGCGGTTCTGATTTATATGGAGCCCTACGCGTCCTCGACATGCGAACTGGTCACGGAGCTGCTGCAATATATCCATGAACGGATCGTGCTGGACGTGCGGGAAGCGACCGCACTGCTCGCCGGGATTACCGTCGACACCAAGAGTTTCTCGTTCCGGACGGGATCGCGGACGTTCGAAGCGGCCTCCTTCCTGCGACGTAATGGCGCGGATTCGATGCTTATCCAACGGATGCTCAAAGAAGATCTCGAAGAATACGTCCGCAAAGCCGAAATCATCCGGCACGCCGAGATTTACCGCGACAATATCGCCATAGCGGTTTATGATTCAGTTAAACAACTGCCTCAGTTGCTCATTGCGCAGGCGGCGGATACGCTGCTCAACATGACTGGCATTAAGGCTTCTTTTGTGGTCGGCTTGCGCACCGACGGTCTCGTCGGCATCAGCGCCCGTTCCCTTGGGCAGATCAACGTTCAGATCGTTATGGAACGGCTGGGTGGAGGCGGACATTTCACCAACGCGGCCGCACAAGTGCAAGGCACGGTGCCGGAAGTGGCGGTCAAGCTGCGGAAAGTTCTGAAGAAAATCGAAGAGGAAGAGGGGTTGTTCGAATGAAAGTCATCTTTTTGCAGGACGTGAAAGGCCAGGGAAAAAAAGGCGAAGTGAAGGAAGTGTCCGAAGGTTACGCGCGCAACTTCTTGCTTCCTAAAGGACTTGTTCAGCCCGCAACGGCAGGTGCGCAGAAAGCGCAGGAGCAGATCAGCGCGGCGGCGGGCAAGAAGAAGGAACGCGAGAAGCAGGAATTCCAGGCGCTTGCCGCCAAGCTTTCGGAGATGACGGTCGTAATCAAGGCCAAAGCCGGAGAAGGCGGACGCCTATTCGGCGCCATCACGAGCAAACAAATTGCCGAAGCGCTGGAAAAACAGAAAATTACGGTCGACAAACGCAAAATCGAGCTGGACGAACCGATTCGCACGCTTGGCGTAACGAAGGTGCAGCTCAAGTTATATCCGGACGTAAAGGGCACGTTAAGCGTACAGGTCGTGGAGGAATGATCCGATGAATGGAAGCGGAGATCAAATAGCGTTCGACCGTGTACCTCCGCAAAACCTGGAAGCCGAACAAGCCGTGCTGGGTGCCATCCTGTTGGAAACGGAGGCGCTCATCACGGCAATGGAGCGTGTGCGCGCGGAAGACTTCTACAGTGTTGCGCATCAGCGGATTTTCGATGCGATTGTGGCTCTGAACGAGGATAACCAGCCGATCGACCTGATTACGCTCACGGCTCGACTTCAGGATCATGGTCAGTTGGAGGAAGTCGGCGGCGTCAGCTATATCGTAAAATTAGCCGGCGCGGTGCCGACAGCTGCGAATGTGGAATATTACGCGCAGATCGTGGAAGAGAAATCGATGCTTCGCCGATTGATCCGGACGGCGACCCAAATCGTCTCCAGCGGATACGCGGAAGGCGACGAAGTGGGAGCCCTCCTGAGCGATGCCGAGCAGCGCATTCTAGAGCTGTCTAACCGGCGCGCCTCCACGGGATTCATCAGCATCCGCGACGTTCTGATGGACGTGTTTGAACGGGTCGAATTTCTCTATAACCACAAAGGCGGCGTCACCGGCATTCCGTCCGGCTTCCCGGATTTGGACAAGATGACGTCTGGCTTCCAGCGCAACGACCTGATCATTGTCGCCGCCCGTCCATCCGTCGGAAAGACGGCGTTCGCACTGAACATTGCGCAGAACGTCTCGGTCCGGGCAGGGGAAACGGTGGCCATTTTCAGCCTCGAGATGTCGGCTCCCCAACTGGTGCAACGGATGATTTGTGCGGAAGCGAACGTGGATGCCGGCCGGATGCGGACCGGTTTCCTCGAAGGCGACGACTGGGAAAAACTGTCCATGGCGATCGGGTCGTTGTCCGAAGCGCAGGTGTTCATCGACGACTCGCCAGGCATTACTGTGGCCGATATTCGGGCCAAGTGCCGACGGCTCAAGAAAGAGAAAGGCCTCGGCATGGTCCTGATCGACTACCTCCAACTGATCTCAGGCCGCGGCAAAGCGGGCGAGAACCGTCAGCAGGAAGTTTCGGAAATTTCACGCACGCTCAAACAAATCGCGCGGGAACTCGAAGTGCCCGTCATTGCACTGTCCCAGTTGTCCCGTGGTGTGGAACAACGGCAGGACAAACGGCCGTTGATGTCCGACCTTCGGGAATCGGGTTCGATCGAGCAGGATGCCGACATTGTCGCATTCCTCTACCGGGACGATTATTACGACAAAGAAACCGAGAAGAAAAACATCATCGAGATCATTATCGCCAAACAGCGGAACGGGCCTGTGGGAACGGTTGAGCTCGTCTTCCTGAAAAATTTCAACAAATTCGTCAGTTTGGATCGCGGGCATGTCGGGCAAGTCGGGCTGATGGCGGGCAGTGCCTAATGGGTTACATAAACCTAAATCCGAACATTAGAATAGATGTACGGTGAATTGTTCGCTTTTACGTTGACTTCCGTTACATCACTTGCTACACTAAACATGCCCCGAAACGGCCGATTTAGGCCTGGGAGGCATAATCATGCCGGCGACAGAATCGCTGCCGGACGGAGGGATTGTCTTGTCTACAGTCGTCGTCGTAGGGACGCAATGGGGAGACGAAGGGAAAGGGAAAATCACCGATTTTCTCGCCGAGAAAGCGGATGTGGTGGCCCGTTACCAAGGCGGCAATAACGCCGGTCACACCATTCTCATTCAGAATAAAAAGTACAAGTTAACGATGATACCTTCCGGTATTTTTAACGAGAACAAGCTGTGTGTCATCGGCAACGGCATGGTCATCAATCCGGCCGCGCTCGTGGAAGAGATCCAATATATTCGCGACAATGGTTTTTCCACAGACAATTTGAAAATCAGCGACCGCGCACACGTCATCATGCCTTATCATCTGGTACTGGACGCGCTCGAAGAAGACCGCAAAGCCGATAACAAAATCGGCACGACCCGTAAGGGGATCGGCCCCTGCTACATGGATAAAGCGGCGCGCAACGGCATCCGGATCGCCGACCTGATGGTGGCGGAAGAATTCACGGACAAAGCCCGCCGCTTAATCGCGGAGAAGAACCAGATCATCACGCAAATGTATGCGGGAGAAGCCTTGGATGCGGAGAGCATCATCCGCGATTATTTGGCGCTTGCCGAGAAGCTTCGCCCGTTCATCGCCGACACTTCCGTTGTGCTGAACGATGCGATCGACGAAGGCAAGAAGGTGCTGTTCGAAGGTGCGCAGGGGGTCATGCTGGACATCGACCAAGGCACTTATCCTTACGTGACGAGCTCCAATCCGTCGGCGGGCGGGGTGTGCATCGGTTCCGGTGTCGGGCCTTCCAAAATCCAACAGGTGATCGGTGTAGCCAAAGCGTACACCACGCGCGTCGGGGACGGACCGTTCCCGACCGAGTTGCACGATGAGCTTGCCACATGGATTCGCGACCGTGGCAACGAATACGGCACCGTAACCGGGCGCCCGCGCCGAGTCGGCTGGTTCGACAGCGTCGTGCTCCGTCATGCTCGCCGTGTGAGCGGTATTACCGGGTTATCCTTGAATTCGTTGGATGTTCTGACCGGCTTGGATACGGTCAAGATCTGCACCGCATATCGTTTCCGTGGAGAATTGATGGAACATTACCCGGCAAACCTGAAAATACTCGGGGAATGTGAAGCAATGTACGAGGAGATGCCGGGCTGGAGCGAGGACATTTCCGCCGTCAAAAGGCTGGAGGATTTGCCTGTGAACACGCGTAATTTCGTGCAGCGGGTGTCCGAACTGACGGGCATCCCGATCGCCATCTTCTCGGTCGGACGCAACCGCGAGCAGACGAATCAGATCGTTGAAATCTACTAATCGAATCGCACTTCAGACGCTCGCGTATGCAGCGGAAGGCCAATGCGGCGGTACCGGCTGAAGCTGCGGCATAAAGAAAAACTGACAATGCCGCTTCGTGCAGCCGAGAGAGCACCCCGAATTGGGGTGCTTTTTCGTGTTAATCGCCGTTAAAAACGTGTTCGCCGTTAAAGCACGACTCGGCCGTTTTCACTAGGGGATAGGTTTTACGAGAATTGCCCATACTAAAACTATGAAAAAGGACGAAAATGGGTGATAGCGACATGTTAAAATGGGTGGGCTGGGCGGCCCGCACGTTGGTGACGGCGGTTCTGCTCAGTTTTCTGAGCATATGGACGACGGGCTATATCGTGAACAGTTATATGGAGACTCTTTTAAAGCAAATGGATTTGCCCCTGCAGACGCAGCCTTTCGCGTTATCGGGCATCTGGGGTAAGATGTGGGGGGCCAATCCTTCACCGAAGCCGAAGTCGGATACGCAGGCGAAGACAAAGGATGCTTCCAATGCCACGGCCTCCAGCAGCAAGGAGACGGCTGTCCAACCCAGTCCCAGTTCAAGTGTGACTTCACCGAATCCGGGTATGGTAGGGGAGCAAGCCTCCCCAGGGAGTCCGACACCTTCGGAAGGCAAGGCAGTCCCGGTGTTCGGAATGGGAGCCGGCACATCGGAAATGACCCAGCAGCAGCGGACTGCACTTGATTCGGTGATGTCCAAACTGAACGCGGATCAATTGGCGCAACTGTCGGCTCTGCTGGCCAATGGGCTGACCAAGGAGGAGTTGACCCAATTGGGTGTGCTGATCAAGCCTTCCCTATCGGAAACGGAATATAAGCAGATGATGGATTTGCTGCAAACGCGCACTGAGGCATCCGCAGCCCCGTCGAATACACCTTAATTTTGTTTTAAGCAGCTGAACAACCTACTATTGAGTACAAAAAGGCTTTCTTCGCGGCACATCCGTGCCGGACCGGGGGATGCCTTTTATTTATCATTCACGATTTATAAGTTTGCACCATTCATCTCTGAATGATCTCCGACCTAAACGTTTACCGCTGTGAAGAGGTTGGCGACAACCTTTTATGCTTGCTCCCGGCTTCCGGCGTTCTCTCGGCTTTCCCGTTATGCTAAAATGAGAAGATGAGAGAAAGCTCCCATGCCAGCGGTGTACGATTTGAATCGCGAAAGAGCCACAGGAGGCGGGATGATGCCAGGAAAAATTTTGGTCGTTGACGACGAGCGGCCGATTGCCGATATTTTGAAATTCAATTTAGAAAAAGAAGGCTACGAAGTGGTGTGCGCCTTTGACGGGGAAGCCGCAGTTCAGCTTGCTTTCGCCGAGGATCCGGATCTGATCCTGCTCGATTTGATGCTGCCGATCAAGGACGGAATGGACGTGTGCCGCGAAGTGCGGTCGCGTTTGTCGACGCCGATCATCATGCTGACCGCGAAGGATACCGAGATCGACAAGGTATTGGGTCTGGAGCTCGGCGCCGACGATTATGTCACGAAGCCGTTCGGGACACGCGAGCTGCTCGCACGGGTGAAGGCTCACCTGCGCCGCCAGCGGAAGCTGGAGACATCACGCGGCAGCGAAGATGCTGCAACCCAGGACGCAGAGCGGCAAGGGCTGAAGTTGTTTAACCTGTTCATCGACACCGACATGTATGTCGTGTACAAGAACGGTCAGCCGCTGGATTTGACCCACCGGGAATTTGAGCTTGTCCATTACCTGGCCCGCAACAGCGGCAAAGTGATGACACGCGAACATTTACTGCAGGCAGTATGGGGGTTCGAATATTTTGGCGACGTCCGGACGGTCGATGTGACGATCAGACGGCTTCGCGAGAAAATCGAAGACGATCCAAGCCGCCCGGAGATCATCATGACCCGCCGAGGATTAGGTTACCTGATTCGCAATCCGAAAATAACCGGCGGTCTCTCTGGATGAAGCTGCTCAGTGTATTCCGGAGTATTCAGGCCAAGCTCATCCTCATGGTGCTGATGCTGATCCTGATTGCGGTCCAACTGATCGGGGTTTATTTCATCAGTACGATGAAAAGCTCGTTGATCGATTCGTTCACCCTCAACCTGGATAACCAGGCGAATCTGCTGACGAACCTGTCCGCGCCCGCCTTAACCCAGCAGGGCAAGATCGAAAACGCTAAGCAGAACGTCAGTGAGGAGCTCAACGCACTAGCGGGAAGTTTGTCCAGCATCAGCGGCGCGGAGATTCAACTGTTGGACGCCGGCGGCAAGGTGTTGACGACATCGAAACCGTCCCAACAGTCCATCGTCGGGCGCAAAAATACCTCACTTCTCGTCAGCCGCGCTCTTCAGGGAATTCGGGAAAACGAAGAAGAAATCATAGATTATGACAATATACGCAAAAAAGTGATCGTTAAGCCGGTTTTGAGCACCGAAAACGGTAAAACCGTTGGTGCTGTCTACATCACGGCTTCGATGAAGGACCTGTATCAGACGGTAGAACGGATCAACAGAATATTCATGTCGGCCATCCTGATTGCCCTCGGCTTGACGGCCTTGCTTGGCGTATTGCTGGCCGGCACGATTACAGCGCCGATCAAGGCGTTGACCCGGCAAGCGACCGCCGTGGCGGAAGGTCGTTTCGATCAGCGAGTCCCCGTACTCGGAACCGACGAAATTGGCCAGTTGAGTGCGGCATTTAACGACATGACCGATCGGCTTAGCGAAGCGTTGGCACTGAATGAAGAGGAGAAGGAGAAGCTTTCCTCGATCCTTACCAACATGAGCGACGGGGTGCTCGCGACGGACGAGCTGGGTCGGATTATCATTTCCAACCGGCGGGCGCAGGAGATGCTAGGTACGGATAAGTGGGACGGCCAGACGCTGTCGGAAGCTTTGAATATCGAGAAGACGCCGATTGCCGAAACGTTGGAAGGGAAAGAGTCATGGCATATGCTGCGGCGGGAAACGGAAGAGGACGAGGAGGAACTGCTCATCCGCGTCACCCTTACGCCGATCCGGAGAAGGGACAGAGGCGTGGCCGGTGCCATTGCGGTGCTGCATGACGTGACCGATGCAGAGAAGCTGGAGCAGTCGCGTCGCGAGTTCGTAGCCAATGTGTCGCATGAGCTTCGTACTCCGCTCACCACGATCAAGAGCTATGCCGAAGCTTTGGATGACGGGGCCATGGAAGAACAGGCGCTTGCGGAGCGTTTCGTGGGCGTTATTCGCAGCGAGACGGAGCGTATGATCCGGCTGGTGAGCGACCTATTGCATCTGTCGCGGTTCGACTCCCGCCGCGAGCAGCTTCACCGGGAGCAAACGAATTTGTCCGAAATGCTGGAGGAAGTCGTCGACCGTTTCTCTTTCCAACTGCAGCGGAAGGAGATTACCGCTACTGTCCGGGTTGAGGCGAGGATGAAGACGGCTTGGCTGGACAGGGATGGGATTGATCAGGTGTTGGACAACCTCGTATCCAATGCGATCAAATATTCGTTGGATGGCGGGAAGATCAACCTTTCCGCGGCGCTTCACGCAAATGGACAATTGGCTGTCACGGTCAAGGACACCGGCATCGGAATTCCGAAGAAAGACTTGGAGCGAATATTCGACCGGTTTTACCGGGTGGACAAAGCCCGATCGCGCAATATGGGGGGGACAGGCCTCGGGCTTTCTATTGCCCGGGAAATTGTGAGGGCTCATGGCGGAACCATCTCTTTGGACTCCGAGGTGGGGGTCGGCACCTCCGTGACCGTCATGCTTCCGATCGTGCAGGAAGGAAGTGAACCGGCATGATGGATAAAGGCAAATCCGTGCTGCTGGGACTACTGGTCTTGGTAAGTTTGGTGCAAAGTTATTTTTTGGTCTACAGTATGCCGAGTATGGAAGCCAAGGTAAAGACGCAGCAGGATTACGTGCAAACGGAACCGCTGGGTCCGGAGGAGCAGGTCAAAAACCTGCTGTTCCCTGAACAGATAGTACTTCACATGGGTGGAGACAAACATACGGTGTTTTATCCGGATAACACGTATTACAATCTGATTTTGAAGAAGTTGCAAGGCCGCGAATTCAAAGGATTCCAGCGCGATACCGTCCAATTGGTCGATTGGGATCAGGTTCGTCGTCAAGACCAGGGCGTGGAGCTGCGGTTCGGACGGCCCATTCCGTTTCAACTGTTGCAGCAGGTATTCAAGGTCGATGCTGACGTCCTTTTTTCAAGGGATTCGATCGATCGGATCTGGATATTTGCCCGTCACGACAGCGGTGAAGTAAGGACGTTTTTTTTCAGCTCGGACGGGCGGAACGTATATGAATCACAGCGTGCCGATCTCACAGCGGGAGACGTGGCCACAAACGTTGGCTTCGGGCAATATTGGACGCCTTATCAAACGACGGACGGACAGCTTTATTTGCCGGAGAAGCCGTACGCTTGGGTGACCCAGATGCAGGTGCCGATTACCCGGTACACGGCCGATCAGATGCAGGGAAGCCTGTTCTTTGATCCGGGTATCACGAGGTCCATTCAAGAGCGTAAGGACGGCAACCAGATTTATACCGACGGCAAAACAGGGCTCAAGGTCGAACAGGCCGGCGGTTGGATGTCCTACACCGACCCTGCGGCGCCGACCGGCAGCCAGAATGATCTGGTCGAAAATGTCGTCGCTGCGGTCCAATTCGTCAATCAGCACGGGGGGTGGAACGGTTTATACCGGTTCGCATTGTCATCCGAACCGGAGGCGAATAACAGCGTCATCCGTTTTCAGCAATATTACAATCACGTGCCAATCCTGTCAGGCGACAAGATGACATTCGGATACATGCAGCTAAAACTGCAGCAGGGTACTGTGACTTCCTACGAGAGATCTCTGATGCTGCTTGGAGACAAGGCCAACAACAAAAAAAGCCGGATATTGCCGGGTGGAGACGAACTTCGTGGACTGGTCTACCAAGCAGCGCTAGGTTCCCAGGTCGAATCGCTGTATCCGGCATACCGGCCTTCACTAGGCAAGGAAAGTATTACGCTTAATCCCGTTTGGGTGGTGCGGCTGGCCAATGGTTTGATCAAGATCGTGGCGGAATCGCGGCCTGCTCCGGGGTCCTAAGGCAGCGACAATCCGTTTTAGCGAAGGAGGGGAAGAGATGGACTGGAGACGGGCCAAAAGCGTATTGATTATTGCCTTTCTTTTGTTGAATGCGCTGCTTGGTTATCAATTGTGGACGGAATGGCGGGCTCAACTGAATTCCTCGGTCGATCGGACTTCCCTTCCCGCTGTCACTCGGCAAATCATGCAGGAAAAGAAAATTCGTATCGATTCGACCATTCCTGCGGGAACCCCGTCGATGCGTGATTTGTCCTTTCTGTTGAAGCAGCCCTCATCTGGTAAAAACGGGCGAACGCCGATCGCTTCCCCACCGGAAACACGGGTGGTGTTTAACCCGAAGGAGCTGGCAGACGCGCTCAGCGGCGTCATTCCAGAGATCGGTAAATACGCCTACGATAACGCGGGGAGCCGGGAAGGCGTGTTCGTGCTCAACCGGATGAACGACGGATATCCGATGTTCGACATCCATCTGGAGTTGTATAACAGCGATCAGAAAATAAGGGCTTACCGGCAGGATGTGATTCAAATATTGACATCCGAAGGTTCGACAGCCCAGCAAGTGCTGCCGGCATCCAAAGCGGTGGCCACGCTGATTGATAAAAATCAATTACCTGCCGGATCAGCCATCAAAGATATCCGCCTCGGTTATCACGGGCAATTTTTCGACACGGATGAACAACTTTCGGCACCTTCTTGGAGGGTTTTGCTTGAGAGCGGCGAAGTGTACTATGTACACGCCATCAGCGGTGAGGTCGATACGGGTAAAGGTCCTTCGACCGTTCACCCTGCAGAGAGCAAGTAACAATGGGAGAAAGAAAGGAAACGCCATGGGCCTTCGTTTTACGGTGCTGGCCAGCGGCTCGACAGGTAACGCGACCGTCGTATCAACGGATTCGGCGACTGTGCTTGTCGATGTGGGACTGAGCGGCAAAAAAATAGAAGAATTGATGCAGCACCGCGACATAACCGGCAGTGATTTGGATGCCGTGTTCATCACACACGAGCATTCCGACCACATTAAAGGACTCGGTGCGTTTGCGCGCAAACATGATTTGCCCGTGTACGCCAATGAGAAAACGTGGGCGGCCATGAATAAGGCTGTCGGAGAGCTTCCGGACCAACAGCGCAAAATCATTGCGACCGACAGCGTGATGGAAATTGCGGATTTGCGGGTAGAGTCCTACGCCATATCGCATGATGCGGCGGAGCCCGTAGGTTACTGCTTCCAGGCTGACGGAGTCAAGCTGAGTCTGGCGACCGACATGGGGTATATGAGCGAAAAAGTGATGGATAAGCTGCTGCGCTCGGATGTACTTATCCTAGAGTCCAACCATGACATAGAAATGTTGAGAATGGGCCGATACCCCTGGAACATTAAACGCCGCATTCTGGGAGACACGGGCCATCTATCCAACGAAGCCGCTGGTGACGCGTTATGCCGGCTCCTGTCAGGCATTACCCGGAGGGTATATTTGGCCCATCTGAGCCAACAGCATAACCAGATGGATTTAGCCAAACTGACGGTGAATACAATATTAGAAGGCAACGGTTTCTTCTATCAAAAACATGAGTTTGCGCTCTGCGACACCTATCATGATCGGCCTACGGAATGGGACCTCGTGAAGGCCTGAACATAGGGGGCTTACAATAACAATTGGCGGTTCAGCTCGGCTTCCATATGGGACGCTTTGGTACGGATATCCTCCGGTGAGAGCACGCCTTTCTCTACAAGCAGCTCAATCAGTGTGCTTAGCGCCAAAAGCTGCCGATACTGATCGTCTTTCATGTCTCCTAGACGGGATGCGAGGTCCAAGTACTGCCAGTCATATGCGTTTGTTTTCATGTTTTGACCTTCCTTTCTTTTCATAGGGTAATTCCTAGCTTGTTGGCTTGCTTCCCCCTAGTGATTCTATTACTATTTTAGTCACAACCTTTGAAAACATTCCTGTTACCGCAATTTTGCCCAGTAGAAGGATGGTGCCTGAAGATGAGCCTGTTCGACGATGACTTCTATTCTACCCGGGTAACGCGGCGCACCCGCCAGGACATTCGTCCCGGCCAACGCACAACGACCGGTTTCCGAACCTTTTCGGCATTCCGGGTGGCGATCGTCTCCTCACTCGTGAGTATGTTAGCGGTCGTATTGGTTTATATGCTGATCTCCGCCGGTCACAAACCGGGGCACGAAGCCAAACCTGCTTTGGCGGGCGGGCAACCGTTTGTGGAAACCTCGGAACAGATCATCTCGGCATCGGAGAAGGTTCGCCCGGCGGTCGTGAGCATCATCAATTACACTAAACAGGCGCAAGATCCGAAAGCCAAGGATGGTAACAACAGTAATAATGGGGACAACGGTAATGTACCTCAAAATGCCAGCCTCGGATCGGGCGTAATTTATGAGAACAAAGACGGTAAAGCCTATATTATCACGAATGCCCATGTCATCGCGGATGCTGCCAAAGTTCAGGCGGTTCTGATGAACGGGGATAAAAAGGATGCCAAAATCGTCGGTCAGGATACGATAAGCGATCTTGCGGTACTTTCCGTTGATAGTCACGGAGTTGAGGCTGTGGCGGAGATCGGCGATTCCGAGAAGCTGCGGGTAGGCGAAATGGTCATCGCCGTAGGCAATCCGCTGGGCTTCGGCGATTCGGTGTCGCAAGGCATCGTATCGTTCCTCCACCGCATTGTACCGGTTTCTCTTAACCAAGACGGGGTTTATGATTGGGAGCAAGAAGTTGTCCAAACCACAGCGGCCATCAACCAAGGCAACAGCGGTGGCGTACTTGCCGATCTGAACGGTCGGGTAGTCGGTATCAACAGCATGAAGGTTGCGGACACGGGTGTCGAAGGAATTGGATTTGCCATTCCGATTGACACCGTCATGCCGGTGATCGACCAACTGATGGCGAAGGGCAAAGTGGTAAGGCCTTATATGGGCGTTTATACAATGGATTTAGCCACCTTTCTCGACAATCCCCCGGTAGGCGATGGAACGAACGCACAAAGTGGAACGCCCAAGATGGTAATGCCTGACAATGTAAAAGACGGGGCTCTTGTACTGGAAGCCGTCGGTCCAGCTCTTGATGCCGGCCTGAAGCTCAACGACGTCATTACGGAATTGGACGGCCATCCGATCAAGGGTACTTTGGATTTGCGCAAATACTTGTATAACAAGAAATCAATCGGGGAATCTCTTACGGTAACGTATTATCGAGAAGGCAAGAAAGAGGAGCTCAAACTAACACTGACGGAAAAGGATAATAACAAGTAGGTAATCGTTCGCCCGGTGTGCGAAGAGGAAAGGAAGACCCAAATGTATTGCGTGTGCCGCGAACATGTTGAGCTAGCGATCGACAAATTCGTCGACGAATACGAAGATGCACCGGATTTGGTCGATTTAAGCACCACTACGTTTACGGAATGGACTCCTCCTTCGCAATGTGAATGGTGCAGTCAAGCTGCTGAAGTTCTGGTCGTGTGACTGAATACGTCTGAGTCAATATGTGTGAGTGAATACGTGTGACTGAATACGTCTGAGTGAATATGTGTGACTGAATATGTCTGAGTGAATAAGTGTGACTGAATACGTGATAGCGGACCGGAGGCGAATGCCTCCGGCTTTTTTGCTGCACTCCGTACTATTCGCAACCAGGCGGCAAGGATGATTCACCTCTGTGGTGGGTTGGGGCGTTATGTACTTTTAGATTCCCTTTGTCGATATCCCCTTCGCTCAGGACGAACGGAGGATCAGGATGCCCTGATCGCGACTGTTTTGGCGGGAGCGGCAGGCCGTGGAACAATGCTGCGAGAGAGGTCTTCTACGGGTTTTATAAGAACCGGGTAAGTGATGGTTCTCGTGTTGGCGCACTGAGATAGTAGCTCTCCGAAAACTAGTTGTTTTCGCCGGTTCCATACATAACAAAATTGATCCAGATACACCTGCAAATGCTTAGGTCCGATGCCGCGGAACTTTCGAGCCAACTCCCACTGCGCATCTCTTCCGATTGCCAGAAGTGCTTGATTTCGATTTCCGAAGTAGTGACGTGAGACGATCGCTCGTTTCGCAGCTTGTATGCTCACGTGTTTACGGATAAACGGTTCCACCGGAGGAGATTCGTATCGATTTCTCAGGGGCTGCTTATTTTGTTTTTTGATTTTGATGCGAAAGATACGTCCCTGTTCGTTCTCCGAAGAGCCGACGAGCACGGATTGTTCCTGACTGTGCCAGGCGGAGGAACTCATCGTCCGTGTGAATAATTTGGCATCCGTTAAGCGGACGAGGTCTGTCAAAAGTTCCTGGGAATCCTTGTGCTGCATCGCATGGCGGATCTTATGACAAATCAGCCACGCCGTTTTATAGGTGACGCCAATGATCCGGGACAGCTGAAGCGCGTTGATGCCTTCCGGCCGTGCATGAAGAAATATGGCTTGAAACCAAGACCTCAGTGGAGTTCTGCTGCCTTGCATGATTGTGCCGGCGATGAGCGAGGTTTGCCCCCGACAAGCACGACATTCAAAGAGAGGCAGTCTGCGGGTGGTTATGCAGTAAGCATGGGGATGCTGGCACTGCGGGCAACGAAAACCATCTGGCCACTTGGCAGCGAATAAAACCCTGGTGCAGTCCTCTTCCCGTTGAAAAAGATTGCAAAACGAGTCGAAAGTTACAGAATCTGGATTCATAGAGGATCCCACCCCAACCTTAATATAATAACTCTTTGTATTCCCATTTTACCAAACGTATGTTCTTATTTCAATAGTTTTTATACAAAATTTACCTAAGTCTAGTAGAGTCTTTGAAAAGCGTAAGAAAAAACCTTCCTGAGGCAACGGGATATCGGTAAAGGAACGGAAACATTTACCCGTCCTGAGTGTACGGGATATCGATAAAAGGAACGGAACATTTACCCGTCCTGAGTGAACGGGATATCGACAAAGGAACGGAACATTTACCCCTCCTGAGTGAACGGGATATCGGTAAAAACAATGAAAAACTACCCCGTCCTGAACGAACGGGATATCGGGTAAGGGTAGCTCGCAGGCTATAACAATCTCATACAAACATGCTATGAAAGGGTGAATTCAACTGAACTTTCGACGAACAAAGTCGCACGTCCATTTCCACAAAATACGGATGACGAGAGTGGAGGCGACGACCAGCCCAGACAAGGTAATGATAAGTGCGATCCACTGGAAGAGAGAGTAGCCGGCTGTCACAGACCAGTTGATGTTGCCCTTCAGATCCTCGATGACTTGGTTCATGCCATATATTCCGCTCACAACCGCATAGATGGTTAGGATGGTCAACAGGTAGCCGGAATACTTCTGTGTGCGGCTTTCTTGGTATTTATAGAGATCGTTCAAAGTCTGTTTCACATCATTGAACAATTCCTCGTTGCCATAAACTTGGCGGAGTTGGTTAAAAATTTCCCGTCCGTGGGTTTGGGCGACGACTTCGACGAAATTGTATTTGGCTGAAAAGGTCGTAATGTCCCGGATCAGTTCCACCGTGTGCTCTTCTTTTCGCTCGACTTGCACGTGAGCGTAAGCGTTGGCCAGCTTGAGCAGCACGATGCGATGGAACAAGTTGAGCATCAAGCCGTAATAATATTCCCCGTACATTCGGCTTGCCCATAGCGCGGCTCCGTCCGATTGTTCTTTGGTCAAACAACAAAAGCAGCTTTCGTCCGTCAAAAAATGAGTGAGGGGAGCCCAGCGGTCGTACCCAAAAGTGCGGCAATAATTACGTATATACGGTAAGTGGCTGGAGCTGATGACAGGTTTACCTGTCTGATCAATCCCATCGATACGTGCTGCCCGATACCGGTCCACCACCGAAATTTCAGCGTCTTCGGGAAACCGGTAAAAGGCCATCACGAACATCCGCTCATCCATCAAAAAAGGCAGCTCCTCAAAATAAGAGCCTTCCATTGGCGTATTGTCCAGGAACGGCAGTACCTGAGGCACGATTTCCTGGAACAGGAACTGATCGATCTCCTCGTAACGTTGGCCTTCATACTCGACATAGGTCTCCTTGTCCAACCGATTGGTGTCCTGCAGGCTGCGGAAGCGATCGGCGAATTCGATGGCTTGCGTAAAACTGACATTTGCATCGATCATCTCCGTCCGCAGTGTTAGGAAACCGGTATCGAACGGACACAGGAACATATCCAGCGAATGGATGACAAATGGGGAGCGCCCATGACTACTGACAAGCGCAGCCTCCAAACCCAGAGGCTTGGACAAGCGGCGGAAAGCCTCCGGATTGTCGTCCGCCGGAAACAGAACATAGTTCGTAAACGGAAGATAATACCGCTCCATGTCCCGATGAGAGACACGCCGACCGACGCCGTAAAATTGATCTTCCAATTCGGTGTCGCCCAATCGAAACGGGAGGAAATCGTCTTGAAGCAGCTGCTCTCTCAGCTGGTTTTGGCAGCGATGCTCGAGCGAGAAGGGGAACACGAACTGAAACAGCGCTTCCTGCACCATTTTTTCTTCTATCACGGGTATCGACATTGCGTTCTCTCCTTCCGCACTGTTTAGATTAACGTTTTCGATTCGATTTCTTTTTGACGCATCGTTTCCCGCTCACTGAGCTCCTGCCGGAACAAACGGTCGACATCTTGCTTATCGCCATACAGATAGAGCACGTCACCTGCTTCGATTCCGGTTTGCATTCTCTGCTCCCGGATATGAACCGTGCCGCGTTTGATGAAGAGCAGGTTCACGTCGGTGTCCCCCCGGCAAAGTTTGTCCATCGTATGGCCTACGATTTGGGAGTCTTCACCGATCGGTACATCCACAAACACGTCGGTATCTTCATGAAGCATGACTTCGTCGATCGGCAGTTCATGGACTTCGAATTTTTGTTCCAACGGCTTCGTCATCCGGTTTGTCAACTTCTGACGGACGTCGGGCAAGCGAAACACGCCGAGAAGTACGGTCAGTGCAGTGGCGACAGCTCCCAGGTAAGAGATACGAAAACCGGGAACCAGAATACTGCTGATGGAAGAGATGATGACGGCAAAAGAGAACATCCCGAACAGGATGAGAAATATGCCGATTCGCCGGCGAACCGGATGACCTAAAATGAGTTCGGACTCTTTGGTCGTAAAACCTGTACTCGTCAGCAGGGATACGACCTGAAATCGGGCAATATCAGAGCTGAGACCGGTGGATCCCATGAGAATAACGGCGATTTCGATCACCAGAAGGACGATCACGAAATACACGAGGATGAAGATCACCTGCGGAACCCCCTTTGACTGCCTTATTGGTAACTCCCTTATCTTGCATTACCCGTTATTGATTCAAACCATCCACACTGGTCGGCCGGGCAGGGGTCAACGGAATGGCTGAAGCGGGGGCGGATACACTAACCCAAGATCAGGGAAGGGGGAATTGGCACTGGATTTGATGAGTGGAAAGCTGTACTGGCCTACGACGGTTACGGACGTGCCGGTTTATCCGGCATTAGAGGAAGACATCGAATGCGATGTGCTCATCGTCGGGGGCGGAAGCTCCGGCGCTCAATGCGCGTACACGCTGAGCGATACCGGTCTGCGGGTCGCAGTCGTAGAGAGGGAAAAGGCGGGTTACGGAAGTACCATAGCCAATTTGGGACTGGTACAGGCGCTTGGTGAAAAAATGTTGTTCGAGCTGGTGGACACGTTCGGAGAGGAAACGGCGATTCGTCATACGAAACTGTGTCAACAGGCGGTCCTGGATATCGATGCAGCGGCTCGTGACATCCCCATCGATTGCGAATTTATGTTGAGAGACAGCTTGTATACCGCCAGTTCCCAGGCGGATGTCGCCAAGTTGAAGCGGGACTTTGACCTTCTGGTCCCGAACGGTTTCCGCGTCGATTGGTGGTCGGAAGGAACGATCGGCGACTGCTTCCCCTTTAGCCGGCCTGCTGCGCTTTTCATGCGGGACGAAGCGGAGTTGAACCCTTTGAAATTTACGCTCGGATTGCTGGAAAAAGGGAAAGAACGCGGTGTGCGAATATACGAAAACACGGGAATCCAAAGTCATACCAACGAGCCGGGTGCTGTCGTGTTCCATACGATCGGCGGGCGGCGAATCAGGGCTAATCATGCGATCCTCGCCACCGGTTATGAGACGATGGAATACAAGAAGGAGCCAAACGCTGTGATGGCAAGCTCGTATGCCGTGGTCAGCGAGCCGGTAGAGGACTTGACGGAGTGGTATCGAAGGGCGCTCATCTGGGAAACAGCGCGGCCTTATGTGTATATGCGGACCACCCCGGACAACCGGATTCTCATTGGCGGACTAGACGAGCAAACGGATGTCACTGAGGAGCGGGATCGTTTGCTGAGCCGGAAGAAAGAGAGGCTTCTCGAGGGGTTCGGCAAGCTGTTTCCACATATTCCGGTCCGGTCGGCATTTGAGGTAGCCGCCTTCTTCGGCGGCACGAATGACGGCCTCCCGATGATCGGAAAATATCCGGAATATCCAAGGTGTTCTTTCTTGTACGCCTTCGGAGACAACGGTCTGGTGTATGCCATGCTGCTGGCCAAACTGCTTCGGGACGAGTTAACCGGCGTGTCGAATCCCGATATGTCACTGTACGTAGTCAATCGCCCGACAAATGTAAAAAGTTCGTAAAACTTTCATTTGACCCGTTGACACCGGCTTGAAGCCGATGGTAAAGTGACACATATACTTGATGAACGGAAAGGGGGTTATGTCCATGCGCCGCAGTGTAGATAGGATTGTGCGGATGTTTTTCACGACTTCAACCGGTTGCAAGGGCGTAACTCCAACGGCACGTTCGTAACGGCTTAAGAACGCAAGGTTCTCAGTCGGGCGAATGGCGCGTGGTTACGTCACCGTAATCATGCGCCTTATTATTTTCCGGGTGACCGGAATGCGGATTCACAGGAATCCGAGAAGGCGTATCGCTTGCGGCGGTATGCCTTTTTTGTTTATCGGAGGGTGGGAGAGAGAGATGTTTATCGTTCTGAAAAAACTGGCCTGGTTTTTCCGGATGCATTGGATCCGATATTCGGTGGCGGTCGTTTTGCTGGCGATTGTAGGGGTGATCGATATCCTCCCCGCGAAGCTGATCCAATACACGATCGACGGCATTCGGGCGGGTACGTTGACCGGAGGAAAATGGGTCGAAGTGGTCATGTATTGGGCTGGGATTACCGTGGCCAGTTACGGTATTACCCTGGTTTGGCTGTATCAGCTTTTCGGCGGCTCCTTCGTGTTGGAGCGGATTATGCGCTCTCAACTGATGCGGCAGTTTCTCAAAATGACGCCTACGTTTTATGAGCGGAGCCGGACGGGAGACCTGATGGCCCGCGCAACCAACGACTTAAGCGCGGTGTCGATGACGGCGGGCTTCGGCATTCTCACGTTGGTCGACTCCACGCTGTTCATGGCGACACTTTTGGTCGTAATGGCGGGTACAATCAGCTGGAAGCTGACATTGGCGGCCATGATTCCGCTGCCTGTGATTGCGCTTTCCCTGAAATATTTCGGAGATAAAATCCACAAACGCTTTACCAAATCGCAAGACTCCTTCGGAGAGCTGAACGACCAGGTGTTGGAGTCGGTGTCAGGTGTACGGGTGGTCCGCGCATTCGTTCAGGAGAAAGCGGACAGCGAAAGATTCCGAAATAAAACCAACGAGGTATTCCGTAGAAATGTGGACGTCGTGAAGATCGATTCCTTGTTCGAGCCGACGGTTAAAATTTTGGTCGGTCTCAGTTATTTAATCGGACTCTGTTACGGCGCTTTGCTGGTCTACCGGAACGAAATTACGCTGGGCGAACTGATCTCATTTAACCTGTTTCTCGGCATGCTCATCTGGCCGATGTTCGCCATCGGCGAACTGATCAACATTATGCAGCGGGGCAACGCCTCGCTCGACCGGATCAGCGAAACGCTCGGCGTGAAGCCGGATGTGGCGGATTCCGCATCTCCCACAGCCGTTAAGATTCCGGACGAAATCGTGTTCCACAAGGTCACGTTCCGCTATCCATCGTCCACCATTGATAACCTTGTGGATATTTCATTTACGCTTGGTCACGGGCAGACGCTTGGTGTTGTGGGCAGGACGGGAAGCGGGAAAACGACACTATTACGGCAACTGTTGCGTGAGTATCCGCTGGGCAGCGGCACCCTGACGGTTGGTGGACGTGCGTTAGGCGAGATTTCATTGGATCAAATTCGAGGGTGGCTGGGTTATGTGCCCCAGCAACCCGTGCTGTTCAGCAAAACGATCCGGGAGAACATCCGTTTCGGTAACGGGGAAAAGGAGTTCACCGACGAAACGCTGAACCGGGCGCTCGAGCTGGCTTCGTTCCGAAAAGATATTGCATTTCTGCCGGACGGTCTTGAAACGCTGGTCGGGGAGAAGGGCGTGGCGCTCTCCGGCGGACAGAAGCAGCGGGTGAGCATCGCCAGGGCGGTCATCGGCGATCCGGAAATTTTGATGCTGGACGATGCGCTGTCCGCGGTGGATGCGAAGACGGAAGTGGAGATTTTGGAAGGCGTCCGCAGGGAACGTGCTGGAAAAACCACAATCATCACGACCCACCGGTTATCCGCCGTGCAGCATGCGGATCGGATCCTTGTTTTGGATGAAGGACGGATCGTCGAAGAAGGCACGCATGAACAGCTGCTGAAGCAAGGCGGCTGGTACAAGGAGCAATACGATCGTCAGCAGCTGACCGCTGTTGTAGAAGCATAATCGCATAGGGAATGAAGGTGAAGGAATCATGAACACGACAGGAAAACGATTATTTCGATACGCGCTGCTCTACAAGAAACCGATTATAGCGGCGCTGGTTCTACTCGCTCTCGCGGTCTGCGCGGAGCTCGTCGGGCCGCTTTATGCGAAACGGATGATCGATGTAAATATCATGGGAATTCAGAAACCATGGTATGAGACGCAAACAGCCGGAGCGTTTACTGTTGCGTATGACGGGAAAAAGTATATACGTTCCGATCATTTGCAAAACGGGCAACCGCCGGGCAAGGAAGTTCGGCTAGTGCAGATTGGACGGTCTTATTATTTCGTCAATGAGGCACTCCCGGATTCCGGCTCCAAAAATATTGAAAACGGCCGGCTAATCGTGGGAGATAAGGGAACTAAAGCATCTTTCCCAGCTCTAAAATTGTCGAATGCGGAAGTGTACGCCTTTTACAAACCGGAGTTTGCCGGGTTGATCTCGCTGGCACTCAGCTACTTCGCCTTTCTGCTGGCAGGAGCGGCGCTGGCGTACGGTCAGCGTTACCTGCTTCAAGTATCCGCGAACCGGATTATCAGAAGGATGCGCAACGATATATTCGAGCATATCCACCGGCTGCCGGTAAGCTACTTCGATAATTTGCCGGCAGGCAAAGTGGTGTCCCGGGTAACGAACGATACGGAGTCCATTCGCGAACTGTACGTCACTGTACTCGCCAATTTTTTTTCCGGTGTCATCTTTATTACCGCGATATTGGGAGCCTTGTTCGTACTCGATTGGCGGCTTGCCGTGATCTCCATGCCGATGGTGCCGATCCTTTATTTTTGGATTGTCATTTACCGGAAGTTCGCGGCCAAATACAATCACATCATCCGAGCGCGTTTGAGCGACATCAATGCCATTATCAACGAATCGATCCAGGGAATGCCGATCATACAGGCATTTCGTAGAGAGAAACAGACGGAAACCGAGTTCGCCGAACTCAATGACGACTATTTCCGTCACCGAAATAAGCTTCTTCGTATGAACTCCATTATGTCGCACAATATGGTCAACGTATTCCGAAACTTGTTTTTTCTCATTGCGCTCTGGATGTTCGCAGGCGATCGGCTGGGACCGGCATTGTCGGTTGGGATGCTGTATGCATTTATTGACTATATCGGCCGCATGATGCAGCCCATCGTCGGGATCGTCAACCAGCTGGCGAATCTGGAGACGGCCCGAGTCTCGGCGGAGCGGGTGTTCGAGCTGCTGGATGTGGAAGGAGTCGACGTTTCCAACACCCGGCTGGAGCGTTATAAGGGGCACGTCCGATTCGATGATGTGTCGTTCGCGTATAAACAAGGCGAGGATGTGCTGAAGAACATTGCTTTTACCGCTCGGCAAGGCGAGACGGTCGCCTTGGTCGGACATACCGGGTCGGGCAAAAGCTCCATTTTGAACCTGTTGTTCCGCTTTTACGATGTGGAACGGGGAACTATCACTGTGGACGGCATGGACATACGCGACATTCCGAA
>JAQBPQ010000264.1 GCA_028287445.1 Cohnella sp. | reverse complement strand
CTTCGAATCGGCGGCCCTTGAAGCGCAGGCGATGGCGGCTCGAACGTACATTGTCCGACGGCTGCTTGAGCACGACAACTCCAATGTACCTGTCCAGGGCGCGGAAGTAACGGATACGCAAACACATCAAGTGTACCGCGCTATCTCCGAGATGCAGCAGCTCCGCAGCCAGAATCCACAAGCTTGGCGCAAAGCGGATGATGCAGTAAGAAACACCCAAGGCCAGATCATCACCTATCAGGGCAGGCCCATTCAGGCACTCTATTTCTCGGCGAGCAACGGCTATACGGAAAACTCGGAGGATGTCTTTCCCTTCGCGCTGCCCTATCTCCGCTCCGTCGCCAGTCCTTGGGAGCAACAACAGCAGACAGCGAGCGCAGCCCGTACGACAGAGATGCCGATTGACGAGTTTTACGCCAAACTTGGCATCCGGAGCACGCCAACCGTCGTTCGATTGGGCGGATCTCCGTGGCTGAAGGTGACGGAGTGGACGAACGGCAACCGAATCAAGTTGCTCACAGTCGGCGCAAAGACGTTTACGGGACAAGAAGTACGCGAACTTTTAAACCTTCGGTCCTCAGCGTTCTCCTGGGAAATCAAATCGGACAAAATCATCATCACAACGCTTGGAAACGGGCACGGGGTCGGCATGAGCCAGTGGGGTGCGGAAGGGATGGCCCAATCGGGGTATACGGCGGAAGAGATTGTGAAACACTATTATTCGGGTACGCAGATTACGGAAGTTTCGAAGCTCGCACCAACCTTCCCAGACTTCTGAATCCCCCCTCTTGATTCGGGAACGCAGATTACGCAAGTTTCGAAGCTCGCACCAACCTTCCCAGACTTCTGAATCCCACTCCCGCTATTATTCGGGTACGGAGATTACGGAAGTTTCGAATCTCGCACCAACCTTCCCAGACTTCTGAGTAGTCCCTCCGACTATAAAAATTGCAATCTTTCAACACAATCAGGTATAAAACCCCATCACCTGGTAAGAATGGCTTATTGAGGTGATGAAAAAATGAATAACGAAGGTAACAAAACGACACGCAAGATCGAGGAGTCTTCCAAATCGGTCGGGGGATCGATGCCCGCCGCTAGGCCTTCCGGATGGAAAAAGCTGCTCTCCAAACGCTGGGTATTCCCTGCAGTGTACATGGCCGCGGCAGCAATCATCGTAACGATCCTCTGGCTGAATGCAGGTAACCAGGGGAATGTTTCGAAACCATCCGTTCCGGGTCTATCGAGTGTCGACAACGGGGCCAGCGCAAACGGGAAATCGAGTCCCGCAGCGCAGCCTGCCGTCGCAAACGGCGAAATGCTTCAATGGCCGGTAGCCAAGCTGGATTCGTTCAAGACGGCAATGTCCTTCTATGACGAAACCGCTTCGGAACAACAACGTCAAGCTGCGATGATCGAGTACAACAACAAGTTTATTCCTCATACAGCCATCGACTTGACCCGCAAAGACGCGAAGGAATTTGAAGTTGTCGCTGCCATGAGCGGCAATGTGACGTTCGCGGAACAAACCCCGCTCAATGGGTATGAAGTGCACATCGAACATTCAAGTGGACTCGAAACGGTCTATCAAAGCTTGAAGGACCTGAAAGTCCAAGTCGGCGACAAAGTCAAGCAGGGCAAGGTGATTGGGACGGCCAGCCAAAACACGCTGGAAGCCAGTGAAGGCATCCACGTCCACTTCGAAGTGCTGGACAACGGGCAATCGGTGAATCCCGAAAAAATGATCAAAGCTCAGTAATTCATCGGAAAAAAGAGACTGGGGCTGACATCCTGTCGAGAGACAGGGTAGCGGCCCCGGTTTTATGATGGGAATCGACAGAATAACCCTTTTATATCCATTTTTAACTCGACATAGGACAAACGATATGCGATAATTCTGATATAGGAAAATACTACTATGGATCGTTTGACATACACAGGGTCTTAGAAGAGTAGCTTAATGAAAGAAAGGTAGAAGCGCGTAATGAGAGAAGTTCCCTGCACTCATTTGGTCATCGGCGATATCCTCGCCCAGCCGGTCTACGGACGCAACGGAGTCGTGATGCTGGAAGCGGGAACCGTACTTACAGAAAGCTACATTAATCGGTTGAAGGGACTTAATATTCCACGGGTGTATTTAAGTATAGTGAAAAGTGGGATCGGTACGGATTCGGGACCCCGCGATGCGGCCGAAGCGGCCAGAATGGCCAAATCGCAACTGCAGATGCCGGACATCAACCGGCTTAAGAACGATGATACAGCGCGGTTGGAAGCTGTCCAGGCGGCTATCTTGTTCGCGGAATCGAGTCGGGGGCTGGAGCTGATTTCACCTCCAATCGCTACCGAGAAGTTCCGCCAGAGATTCCGGGACTTGATGGGAGAGATCGTGTCCAATCGGGAGTTTTCCGACGAGCTGGGCGTTATCCTGAGAACCGATTCGCTCCTGTTCGATCAGGCGATGCAAGTGACCATGTACGCAGGCATCATCGGCACCGCCAAGCACTATGACACCTCCCAGTTGTATGACTTGACGCTCGGTGCCGTATTCTGCGATATCGGCATGACACGGTTGCCGACCAACCTGATTAAGGTGAACCGCGATTTAACGGATTCCGAACGTCTCATGGTTCGCCGTCATACGACGGAAGGTTATAAGGTGCTGACGAAGATGAAAGGCGTGCCGCTGGAAGCCGCCAAAGTCGCTCTGCAGCATCATGAACGCTACCGGGGGGAAGGATACCCGTTCGCCATCAAGCACAATGAAATTTCGGAGTACGCCCAGATTGTCGGTCTTGCCGACGTGTATAACGCACTTGTCTCTCCGCGGCATCATCGCAAGCCCTACGCGGCGGAGGAGGCGACCGAGTATTTGTTCGCTTCGGGAAATTATGAATTCGAATTGTCGTTAATTCAGACTTTTTTGCGCCATTTGCGGGTCTATCCGGTTGCGACACCCGTCGTGCTCAGCAGCGGACAAACCGCTTTTGTCGTGGATACGATGAACCGCCCCATGCTGCGGCCGGTCGTGCAGATCATCCGCGAGTCCGACGGATCGTCGATCCCCTCGCCTTATCTTGTCGACTTGGAGAAGGAGTCTCACTTGGCCATTGTCCGCCGCATAGGCGAAATTTAAATCCATAAGCCGCACCTGTAAGACGGATGGACTTGCCATCCGTCTTTTTTCATGGGGCCAAAGACGCACTCCCGCCCCGGAACAAAGAATAAGTGACCATCCCCCTCATATAATGTACCAATCTATTTCAGCAGGGAGGCGGGAGCGTGCACGACTACATCAAGGAACGCACCATCAAGATCGGCCGGTGCATTGTGGAAACGCGGAATACGGTGCGAACGATTGCCAAGGAATTCGGCGTCTCCAAAAGCACGGTTCATAAAGACCTCACTGAACGTCTGCCGGAGATCAATCCGGATTTGGCGGATCAGGTTAAACACATTCTCGAGTACCACAAATCGATCCGGCACCTGAGGGGAGGAGAAGCGACCAAAATCAAATATAAGAAGACAACGGTCAAAAAACGGGAAGTTCTGACAGCGGGGAAAGTATAATCTTCCCAGAATTCTGTCGAAGAAAGAAGGAATTCTTGGAATAACGCAGAATACATTCTAGATTCGACAGCGGAAGTGCCGCCAAATACATTATTATACTTTCCATTAGGGTGAGGGATCCTGGGCGCATGTTTAGCAAAGATATCGGAATCGATCTCGGCACGGCCAACGTGTCCATTCACGTCAAAGGAAGAGGAGTCGTCCTTGACGAGCCTTCGGTTGTCGCCATTGAGAGCGACACGAGGAAGGTGCTGGCGGTCGGAGAAGAAGCCCGCCGGATGGTGGGCCGTACGCCCGGCAATATCGTGGCGATCCGTCCGCTGAAGGACGGGGTCATCGCCGACTTCGAAGTAACGGACATGATGCTCAAGGCATTCATCGCTCGGGTGGGAGGCCGCAATTGGTATAGCAGTCCCCGCATTCTGATTTGCGCCCCAAGCAACATCACTTCTGTGGAGCAAAAGGCGATACGGGAAGCCGCGGAGAGAAGCGGAGCCAAGGAAGTATTCATGGAAGAGGAAGCCAAAGCGGCGGCCATGGGGGCGGGTATGGACATCTTCCAGCCCTACGGCAATATGGTGATCGATATCGGCGGAGGCACGACGGATGTAGCTGTCCTTTCCATGGGCGACGTCGTCACCGCCTCTTCTCTTAAAGTCGCGGGGGACAAGTTCGATGCCGCGATCATGAAATACATAAAGAACAAATACAAACTCCTCATCGGAGAACGTACCGCAGAAGATATCAAGATCAAAATCGGAACGGTGCATATGAACGGCCGGCGGGAAGAGATGGATATTCGCGGCCGGGATATGGTAACGGGGCTTCCGCAATCGGTGACCATCCATTCGGACGAAGTTCGCGAAGCATTATGGGAGCCGGTATCGTCCATCGTCGCTTCAGCCAAAAACGTGTTGGAGCGAACGCCGCCGGAATTGTTGGCCGACATTATCGACCGCGGGGTCCTCTTAACCGGTGGCGGCGCGTTGCTGGACGGACTGGATATTCTACTATCGGACGAGATCAAGGTTCCGGTACTCGTTGCGGAAGATCCGATGCATTGCGTCGTGAAAGGAACCGGCATCATGCTGGATCATTTGGATAAAATATCGCGGAGACTGGGTTAAGCAGCAAGAGAGCAGCAGCAGTCAGGAACAGCCGAGAGCAGCCAGGAACAACCAACAGCAGCCAGCAGCAGCCAAGGAGGGACCACCCGCATGTTAAGAGGATTATATACGGCCGCTTCGGGCATGATTGCCCAGCAGCGCCGACACGATACGATAACGAATAACATCGCCAACCTGAATACACCCGGCTTCAAGTCGATGAACGCACTCAACCGTTCTTTCCCCGACATGCTCATTTCCGCGATCGGCGGCGAGAATACCCGGTCCGGCACAATGGGCAGCCTTTCTACGGGCGTGTTCGCGGAAGAGAATATCATGTCGATGGGGCAAGGGGACATGTCGCAAACCTACCGTGCTCAGGATATGGCGCTGGTGTCGGATATTGCTGCAAAAAATCCGGTAAATGGCGCGGTATTCGGTGCAACCGGCGAGTATGTGGACGCTAAGACCGGTAACCCGATCTTGGATGCCAACGGCAACAATATCTACCAACCGCAAGCCTATTTCACCGTGCAGACTCCGGCTGGCGAACGTTACACCCGTGACGGGAGTTTCCATTCGGCAGAAGACGGCACGCTGCTCACTTCGGACAATGTGCCGGTGCTGGACACGAACCAACAACAGATCAAGATCAACAACCCATGGGAAGATATCCAGGTCACGTCGGATGGTTCTTTGATCAGTAAGTCGACGGGCGCGACACTTGCCAAGATGAGATTGACCGTGGTCAACAATCCGAATGATCTGGTCCGAGAGGGAAACGGCGTTTTCCGTTACACAGGTACAGCGGCTGATATACGGCCGGTGAACGCGGGCGAGGCGGGAGTAGA
>JAQBPQ010000239.1 GCA_028287445.1 Cohnella sp. | reverse complement strand
TCTTCCTTGTTCTTATAAATGCCGGATGAGATATAAATACCGCCGGGTTTAAGCACTCCCATGACGTCTGCGGTGAACAGTAAAATGATCTCCGCCAAAATGTTCGCGACCACAATGTCGACCGGCGGCTTGACCGCTACTACGTTGCCCGTCATCGTATCCCGATCGTTCAGGATGCCGAGCAAGTCGCTCTGGCGCACATCAATATCGTTTTGAAGCCCGTTAAGCTTAATATTCTCCGTCGCACTGGTTACGGCAACCGGATCGAGATCGAGCGCAAGTACCCGAGAAGCGCCAAGCTTCATCGCGCCGATCGCCAGAATGCCCGATCCCGTTCCTACATCGATGACCGTGTCGCCCTCATGCACGGCGCTCTCCAAAGTCCGAAGGCACAATGCGGTTGTCGGGTGTGTTCCGGTACCGAACGCCATCCCCGGATCCAACTCAATGATGAGTTCATCCTCCCGCGGCGTATAATCCTCCCAAGTCGGCTTGATCGTCAATCGCCTTGAAACCTGCAGCGGTTTGAAATACTTTTTCCAAGCGTCCGCCCAGTCTTCTTCCTTGACTTCGCCGGTTTCCACGGTGAAATCTCCGGCGTCGTAGCCATACTCCGGCAACCCTTGGATAAGCTCGACCAGCTTGGAGCGAACAGCTTCAATATGGACGCCTTCCGCGAAATAACTTTTGATTACCGCATATCCCGGCCTGATATCGTTTAACGGTTTGTCAAACCATTGTCCGAGTGATGTGTCATACGGCTTGTCCGGCGACCAGGATTCCTCGATCGCCACGCCGCCTGCCCCCAACTCGCTCATATAGTGAGCGACCATTTCTTGGGACGGTTCCGTCGCAAGGACGGTTAATTCATGCCAACGCAACGCGTCTTCCTCCTCACAGGAAACCATTGTATCTCATTATACACGTTCCATTTTCGCCGAAGCAAAAAACCTCCGCCGGAGGCGGAGGCTTTGGTGCGATGATGAGTCTACATCATTTGGCCGCCGGCGTCCAGAATGACCCGGCGCGCTTGTTCGGCCATCCCCATCGGTACATCGGCAGACAAGGTGAAAGCAACTGCAGGAGCGCCGCCCAAATCAGACGCGAATTCCGATGCCGCGACAGCACTGTAGTTTTCGACAGGGGAACCCGCAGGCTTGGAGGCAGTGAAGGCGTCCAGTGACGGATCGGCGGCTGCGTCGGGAGTCGCGTTTTCGGAATAACCGGTCGCCCGTTCCAGCCGAAATCGGTCGCCCCGGAGCGACGAAAGCTTGCGTACGGCCGATTCCGCCTGCTCTTGGGAGGCAAACCTCGCCTGCAGCGTTTGGGAGTCCATGGCTTTAGTCCTCCTCGAACGCGGCGGCGCGCCTGTCGGCTTGGGCGGCTCTCTGCTGCGCCTCCACGTCTTCGTGGTCGGCGAGCTCCTCGGAATATTCGACGTCTTCCTCCGATGCCATCGGTAGTGAATCGTAGCCCTCTTCTTGTTTGAAGGCCGGCTCAGGGATCGTTCGGTTTGCGTTCATAGGGGTACCTCCTTCTGCCGGCCATCCCGAAGAATGATTCGGCAATATTTGGGTGTATTCCCCTATGTTGCGTTAACCGTGTCCGAGTTATGCGCCACAGCTTAATCGCCCAAGAAGGCTTTTTTCATCCGGTCGAAAATGCTGTTCTGGTGCTGCTCATGCGTTGACTCGCCACTCGTAGCCGCGAATTCGCGCAGCAAATCCTTTTGTTGATCGGTTAGCGTAGTCGGAGTGACGATCGTCACTTTGACATGCTGATCGCCCTGTCCGTAACCGCGGAGCTTCGGAACGCCTTTGCCTTTCAGGCGGAAGTATGTTCCGGTCTGTGTGCCTGCGGGAATTTTGAGTTTCACTTTCTCGGTCAGCGTCGGCACTTCCAGTTCGTCGCCGAGTGCCGCTTGGGCAAACGTCAAAGGCACCTCACAGGCTATGTCATCGCCTTCGCGCTCGAAGAAGTCATGCGATTTCACGCGCAGAACGATATACAGGTCGCCCGGCGGTCCGCCGCGTAGTCCGCCTTCGCCTTCTCCGCTCATACGCAGTTGGGAACCGTCATCGACGCCGGCCGGGATTTTGACGTTGATTTTGCGTTGTTTCTTCACTTGCCCGTTGCCGCCGCAGGTTGGGCAGCGTTCTTTGATGATGCGGCCTCGCCCGCCGCATGCGGAACAAGGACGACGGTTCACGATACGGCCGAACGGCGTGTTTTGCGCCACTTCCTGCTGGCCCGAACCGTGGCAGACGGAGCAAGTCTCCGGTTTGGTGCCGGGTTTGGCGCCGTTGCCATGGCAAGTATCGCAGGTTTCGGTTCGCGGAATCGTGATGTCGGTTTCTTTGCCGAACACCGCTTCCTTGAACTCGAGGGTCATCGTGTATTGAAGATCGTTGCCGCGCTGCGGAGCGTTCGGATCGCGCCGTCCGCCGCCGCCGCCGAAGAACATATCAAAAATGTCACCGAAGCCGCCTGCGTCGCCGCCGTTAAACCCGCCGCCTCCGCCCATGCCGGCTGTCGGATCTTCGTGGCCGAATTGGTCGTAACGCGCCCGGCGTTGATCGTCGCTGAGCACGTCATAGGCTTCTTTCACTTCTTTGAATTTATCTTCCGCGTCCGGAGCTTTGTTGACGTCCGGGTGGTATTGGCGCGCCAGCTTGCGGTACGATTTTTTGATGTCTTCCGCGGAGGCGCCTTTGTTCACGCCGAGAACGTCGTAAAAGTCTTTTTTGTCGGCCAACTCTCCACCTCCTCATGAGGAAAGCCAAAGCTTTTCCCGTTGCGTTGTCTTCGAACATACCTTGAAAAAAAGCTTTCGGTTTTTTTCAAGTTCGTTCGATAGCAAGACCGCAAAAGGAAGTTACTTTGACTTTCTGTTTCCCCGTCATGATCATCTTATTTTTTGTCTTCGTCGACAACTTCGTAGTCGGCGTCGACGACGTTGTCTTTCTTGGCCGAGCCGGCGCCGGAATCGGCCGCATCCGCGCCTTGCTGTGCTTGAGCGGCTTGTTCATAAAGCTTCACGGACAGCTGCTGAACGATTTCAGTCAACGCGTCGGTGGCTGTTTTAATTTCTTCGAAGTTGTCGCCTTCCAGCGCTTTCTTCACTTTCTCTTTGGCTTCTTCGGCTTTTTGAATTTCCGCCGCGTCTACTTTGTCGCCCAGGTCCTTGATGGTTTTCTCGACGGTGTAGACCAGTTGGTCTCCGCTGTTTTTGGCTTCGATCAATTCACGGCGTTTGTTGTCTTCTTCCGCGTGCAGCTCGGCTTCCTTCTGCATCCGTTCGATCTCTTCCTTGCTCAGGCCGCTCGAAGAGGTGATCGTAATTTTTTGGCTTTTGCCCGTTCCTTTGTCCAGCGCGGACACGTTCACGATACCGTTGGCGTCGATGTCGAACGTGACTTCGATTTGCGGAATGCCGCGCGGAGCCGGCGGGATATCGCTCAGGATGAAGCGGCCGAGCGTTTTGTTATCGCGGGCCATCGCACGTTCGCCCTGCAAGACGTGGATTTCAACCGACGTCTGGTTGTCTGCGAACGTGGAGAACACTTGCGATTTGCTTGTCGGTATCGTCGTGTTGCGGTCGATCATTTTCGTCAGAACGCCGCCTGCCGTCTCAATCCCAAGGGACAGCGGAGTGACGTCAAGCAATACGACGTCTTTTACGTCGCCCGTCAAAACGCCTGCTTGAACCGCCGCGCCGAGGGCGACAACTTCGTCCGGGTTGACGCCTTTGTGCGGTTCTTTACCGATTAATTTTTTGATCGCATCGACCACAGCGGGAATCCTCGTCGAACCGCCGACCAGGACGACTTTATCGATATCGGCCGCGGTCATGCCCGCGTCGGCAAGAGCTTGGCGGGTCGGGCCCATCGTGCGCTCGACAAACGAAGCGGTTAGTTCGTCGAATTTGGCTCGGGTCAGGTTGAGCTCCATATGTTGCGGAACCCCATCAACCACGGTGATGAAGGGCAGTGAGATCGTCGTCGATACCGTGCCGGACAGCTCTTTCTTCGCTTTCTCGGCCGCATCCTTCAGACGCTGAACAGCCGCTTTGTCCTTCAACAAATCAACGCCATGCTGTTTTTTGAATTCGGCTGCCAGCCACTCCATAACCACTTGGTCCAAATCGTCGCCGCCCAGGTGATTGTCTCCGCTGGTCGCTTTGACTTCGAAGAAGCCTTCGCCGAGTTCAAGGATACTAACGTCAAACGTTCCGCCGCCGAGGTCAAATACGAGAATCGTATGATCTTCGGTTTTTTCCAGTCCATAGGCTAATGCGGCCGCAGTCGGCTCGTTGATGATCCGCAGCACCTCGAGGCCGGCAATGGCGCCTGCATCCTTCGTCGCTTGACGCTGGCTGTCGTTAAAATAGGCCGGAACCGTGATAACCGCTTGGGTTACAGGTTGACCCAGATAGGCTTCCGCATCGGATTTGAGCTTCTGCAGGATCATCGCCGAAATTTCTTGCGGAGTATAATTCGTACCCTCGATGTTTTCTTTGTGGTTCGTACCGATATGGCGTTTGATGGAGCTGACCGTTCGGTCCGGGTTCGTGATCGCCTGCCGCTTCGCGGTTTCACCTACGATGCGCTCCCCGTCCCTCTTGAAGCCGACCACCGAAGGGGTCGTGCGGTTGCCCTCCGCGTTAGGGATAACGACGGCTTCTCCGCCTTCCATTACCGCAACACAAGAGTTCGTGGTACCCAAGTCAATGCCGATTACTTTGCTCATTATGAAGTCCTCCTATCGTAACATTCGTTTTTTAACCGCTCACTTTAACCATGGCCGGCCGCAGCACTTTGTCCTTAAGCCAGTAGCCGTTCTGAACCACTTCCACCACGGTGCCTGCTTCGTGTTCTTCGGTTTCCACCTGCATGATCGCTTGGTGCATCTCGGGGTCGAACGGCTGGCCGACGGCCTCTATCTTTCGCAGTCCTTCCGACTCCAGCACTTGTGCGAACTGCCGGTAGATCATGTCGATGCCTTTGGTAAAAGAATTCGTTTCCGCAGCCTCGCCTCCAGACTGGAGGGCGCGCTCGAAATTATCAAGCACCGGCAGCAGCCCGCTCACAAGCTTTAAGGAAGCGTATTGTGCGAGTTCTTCCTTCTCTTTCTGAGTACGGCGCCGAAAGTTATCGAAATCGGCTTGCGCCCGCAGAAAACGGTTATGGTTCTCGTCCGCCTGGCGCTGCAATTCGCTCAGGCGATCTTCCTCCGCCTGTTCCCCCACCGGGTCCTCCGCCAACATTTCTTCTGCCTGAATCGGGGTATCCTGGGCCGGTTCCCCTTGATGCTGGTCCATTTGCTCTTGCTCCTTCGTCTCGTTCGTTTTCACGCAGCATTCACCTCCTTACCCTGCCACCCGTTTCCAAGCGCTATGCGCCCGTTACTTGTACCAGCGGGACAGCAGAACCGCGATATCCTTCGATAAATAATCGAGAAGACTGATCACCTTCCCGTATTCCATCCGGGTCGGCCCGAGAATGCCGATCGTCCCAAGCGACTGTCCGTCAATCGAATAAGTCGCCGTAATGAGACTGCATTCGTTGATCGCTGCCATCGCATTTTCAGTACCGATCCGGATTTGAATGCCGCCCGGCGCCGAAGTGAACAACTGGGATAACTTCGCCGTTTCTTCCAGTACGTCAAGGATATGCTTCGCTTTGTCCACATCCTTGAATTCGGGCTGGATCAGCATGTTGGCAGCACCGGTCAAGTGGACACGAGGATCGTGGCTATCTCCGAGCGATTGCTCCAGCACCGCAAGAATTTGCTGGCACCGGTCTACATAACGGCCGAGCTCGCTGGCGATTTCGCTATACAGCACACTTTTCACCCGGAAAAACGGCACGCCATTCAACTTGTCGTTCAATAGGCGCACAATTTTGTCGAGATCGTCCATCTCGATCCCTTCGGGAATCGTTACCGTACGGTGCTCAACATGCCCCGTATTGGTCACGATGATGGCCACCGCGGAAGTTTCGTTCAGCGGCAGCAGCTGGAAGTGTTTCAGTGAGGTGCTGAACATCTCCGGCCCCAGCACAATCGACGTATAATTCGTCAATTGCGACAGAATCGTTGACGCATGGCCGATCACGTCTTCCCAATGGTTCATTTTCTCCGCGAAAAAAGTCCGGATCTTCAGCACGTCCTGTTCTCCGACGCCGCCTGGGGTGACCAGGTGATCCACATAATATCTGTACCCTTTATTAGAAGGAACCCGCCCCGCGGACGTGTGCGGCTGCTCGAGCAAACCCAGCTCTTCCAAATCCGCCATTTCGTTGCGGATGGTAGCCGGGCTGAACGTCACATCCCCCCGCTTGGAAATGCTGCGCGATCCGACAGGTTCTGCGGAACGAATGTAATCATCCACAATGGCGGTCAAAATCAACCGTTGGCGCTCGCTTAACATCCGGGTTTCCCTCCTTGTCATTCGACTTTCGTTGTCATCGTTAGCACTCAGTTCAATAGAGTGCTAACGGCTATTACAAAAATACCAAACCGTTCCGGTCGTGTCAAGGACGATCCGGTCGATCCGGCATCATGAAAAAACCGCCCGGACGCATGTCTTGGGCGGTCAGGCGAGCGTCTTAAGGACCGCAATTTCATCGCAGCAATTTTGTTTGGCGCAATGAACGCAATCGGTCCATACTTTCTCCGGAAAAATTTCTTTCTCGACGACTTCAAAGCCGTTTTTCGTGAAGAAATTGACGGCGTACGTCAGCGCCATGACCTTCGGCACCCCTTGCTCGCGGGCCTCCGCCAGCAGCGCGTCGACGATCCGGCTTCCAAGCCCTCTGCCCTTATAGCCTTCCGCCATTCCGAGCGAGCGGATTTCGATCAAATCGGATCCTAATCGGAACAATGAACCGCATCCGATCAATCTGCCGTCTTCCTCAGCCACGATGAAGTTGTCGATATGCCTTTGAAGCGCATCTTTGGAGCGCGGAAGCATGATACCTTTCTCTGCATATCCTTGAATCAGCGTATAGAGAGCTTCTACGTCGGATAATTGTGCCTTGCGGCATGCGATGGTTGAATTCACGGAACCCCTTCTTTCCGGCTTCCCCATAGTGGATGTGTATAAATATACAATATGCCGAATGAATCCTCAAGTGTGAATTAAACAAACCGCCGCCCTTTAGGGGACCGGCGGTTTGTCAACAGGCAGGACTGCGGCATGGTTAGTGTTTTGTTTTCATAAACATTAGGAATCTCTGGGAAGGAGTGGTACTCATGCCGTTGCTCCTGCTTCAGGTCGCTCTGATCATCATCATTGTTCGTTCGATTTACGTTTTGGTGCAAATCCATTTGCCCCGGAAAAAATGGCTGGATG
Source organism: Cohnella sp. (assembly GCA_028287445.1). Classification (GTDB taxonomy): domain Bacteria; phylum Bacillota; class Bacilli; order Paenibacillales; family Paenibacillaceae; genus Cohnella. The sequence continues at coordinate 3,932 of JAQBPQ010000239.1, read as the reverse complement.
TGCTGTTTCACGGCTCGGTTGCAGTGGTGGCGCTGCATTTTCTGTTGTAATCAAACAAATGCGCCGAACACTTCATTGCCAAGCAAAATGCCTTGAGCCGTCAGCCGGTAGCCGTGTTCCTCAGGCACACGTTCCAGCAAGCCCTGTTCGATCAAACGTTGGATCGTGGCTCCAAAATGGCTGTCAAGCGAATCCTCCGGCCCGAATTGGGTTTGGAAATCGGACGACTTCACTCCTTGGAGCAGCCGCAGGCCGACCATCATGAAATCTTCCATCGCCTCTGCAGCATCTACCGGATGGCTCTCCAACCGGGGCAATCCTTTGCGGGACGCATCGATATAAGGCTGCACGCCCTTGATATTCATATGACGCAAGCCATGCGCGTATCCGTGGGCGCCTGCCCCGATTCCGTAATATGGCTCGTTGCGCCAGTACGTCGTGTTATGCCGGCTTTCATGGCCGGGGCGCGCGAAGTTGCTGATCTCGTATTGACGATAACCGGCGCCGGCCAGCCGCTCCATCAGATGTTGGTACATGGCGAGTTCCTCTTCCTCCTCGGGAAGCGGCAGTTCGTCGCGTTGATACATCCGGTGGAACAGCGTGTTTTCTTCCACCTTCAGGCCGTAAAGCGAATAATGCGGCAAATCAAGCTCCAGCGCCCTGGAAACGCTATCCTTCAGGTGCTGGAGCTTTTGATTCGGCAGCCCGAACATGAGATCGATCGACAGGTTCGTAAAACCGGCCGCTTTGGCGTTGGCGATGCTCCGAACGACATCTTCCGCTTCATGGATTCGGCCGATGATTTTGAGCAGTTCGTCGTTAAACGACTGCGCGCCGAAGCTGATCCGGTTCACGCCGCCTTCGAGCATCGCGGCAAGCTTGGCCGAATCCGTGGTGCCGGGGTTCGCTTCCATCGTGAACTCTACACCGGGAGCCAAAGGAAAATGCCGCCGCACGGCCGTAAGAAACCGCGTCAACTGTGCCGGAGTCAGTACCGTGGGTGTTCCACCGCCTACAAACACGGTTTCGATTTGCTGCGGTGACAGCTGCCGGGCGGTCTGCGCCATCTCGCGTTCAATCGCGTCCAAATAGGCATCGATCGGCTGACCTTCAGCTACATAGGAATTGAAATCACAGTAGAAGCATTTGTTCGTGCAAAACGGGATATGAAGATAAAGCGCCTTGGGCGTCCAAGTGTGCATAGGCGGGATCGCCGCAGGCGACATTGGCATGTTCATTTCTTTCACCTCATGGTTACCGTCAATCGTTATCGAGTTTCAGCACGGCCATGAACGCTTCTTGGGGAACTTCCACGCTCCCGACCTGCTTCATTCGCTTCTTGCCTTCCTTTTGTTTCTCCAGCAGCTTCCGCTTACGGGAGATATCGCCGCCGTAACATTTGGCCAATACGTTTTTGCGCATCGCCTTAATGGTTTCGCGGCTGACGACCTTTTGTCCGATGGCCGCTTGAATCGGTACCTCGAACATTTGACGGGGGATCAAGTCCTTTAATTTCTCGCAAATGACGCGCCCCCGCTGATAAGCCCGATCCCGGTGAACGATGAAAGAAAGAGCATCCACTTGTTCGGCGTTGAGCAGAATGTCCATTTTGACCAGACTGGAAACCCGGTAACCGGACAATTCATAATCAAAGGAAGCATAGCCTTTGGTGCGCGATTTAAGCTGGTCGAAGAAATCGTACACGATTTCCGCCAGTGGAATCTCATATTTCAACGTGACCCGGTTCGCGTCCAAATACTGCATATCGACAAACTCGCCGCGTTTGTTTTGGCAAAGCTCCATGATGGCTCCGACGTAATCATTCGGCACCATGATCGAGGCCTTCACATAGGGCTCTTCCACCTGATCGATTTTACCCTGGTCGGGATATTCGGAAGGATTGGAAATTTCCAAAACGCCGCCGTTGGTCTGCGTGACCTTGTAAATAACGCTCGGCGCGGTTGTAATGAGCGCAATGTTATATTCCCGTTCAATCCGCTCTTGAATGATTTCCATGTGCAGCATTCCGAGAAAACCGCAGCGGAAGCCGAAACCAAGCGCTTGGGACGTCTCCGGTTCGAAACGGAGCGAGGCGTCGTTAAGCTCCAGCTTCTCTAATGCGTCGCGCAAATCGTTGTAATCCGTGGATTCGATGGGATAGAGCCCGCAGAAAACCATCGGATTGGACCGCCTGTAACCGGGCAGCGCTGCTGCCGCAGGATTGTTAGCATCGGTGATCGTATCCCCGACTCGGGTTTCTTTGACGTTCTTGATCGATGCGGTAACATACCCGACTTCGCCCGGACCAAGCTCGTCAACCGATGCCGCGCCCGGCCGGAACGTTCCGACCTCCACCACTTCGAACGATGAGCCGGTACCCATGAATTTCATGCGTGTACCGGCTCTCATCGTGCCGTCGAGAACACGTATGAAGCAGATGACCCCTTTGTATGCATCATAATAGGAGTCAAAAATAAGCGCTTTGAGCGGTTTGTTCGGATCCCCTTGCGGAGCCGGAATTTTCTTGACGACTTGCTCGAGAATTTCCTTAATGCCGATTCCGTTCTTGGCAGAAGCGAGTACAGCTTCACTCGCGTCCAATCCGATTACGTCCTCGACCTCCTGCCTTACCCGCTCCGGATCTGCGCTCGGCAGGTCAATTTTATTGATGACCGGCAAAATGTCCAGGTTGTTGTCCAATGCGAGGTAGACGTTCGCGAGGGTTTGCGCTTCGATGCCCTGCGCGGCGTCGACGATAAGCAGCGCGCCTTCGCAGGCGGCCATGCTCCGGGACACTTCATACGTAAAGTCTACGTGTCCCGGAGTATCGATCAAATGCAGCATATAAGTCTCCCCGTCGTCCGCCTTATAAAGGAGACGAACGGCCTGCAGCTTGATCGTGATTCCGCGTTCCCGTTCCAGGTCCATTGAATCCAGCACTTGGTCTTGCATCTCCCGGGAACTCAGCGCTCCGGTATATTCCAATATGCGATCGGCCAGCGTTGACTTGCCATGGTCGATGTGCGCGATAATACAGAAATTGCGGATATGGCTTTGTGGGACCTGAATGTCTGCCATTGATTGATGTACCTCCAAGGGTCTCGTGCGGCAAGTAGAATATCACTTCATTATAACAAGGCAGCCTTGCAGCATCAATGAAACATTCATCCGTCTTCCGAAGGCTTCTCGATCGTCATCCCCGGAACGTGGCGTTTGCCCATCTGTTTCCGCTTTTTGCGGTTGTCCACGGATTCGAACACGATGTCCATGTCGTAATCGTCTCCAGGATACAACTGTTGGCGTTCAATGTAACGACGGACACGCTTGTGGTTGATCGTCCGTTTTTCTTCCTGTACTTGAACGATCAGATTGCCCCGTTCGTCAGCAAGTCGATAGATCACCCCGGTGCGGCGCATATGGGGAATGAACACCACGTCTCCCACCTCGAATTTCGGTATTCCGTCTTGCTCTGCGGAGGCCGACTCCGCCGATTTCTCTCCTTTACGTTCTTTCCGCACCTCTTGATCGCTCGAACGGCCATCAGCGGTATGATCCGGCGCCTTGATCGGAATGGCTGGAGTTGAAGCAGGCTTTCCTTGCTTGAGAACGTCCGCAATGGTTCGCGCGCGGTCCACGATCGCCGGTGGTATCCCCAATTTGGCTGCGATGACAAATGCATAGCTGTTCCCCGCCTCCCCCATGTCCAACCGGTAAAGAGGCTTCAGCGTCTCCTCATCGAATGCCATACGTGCGTTGCGGAATCCCGGCGTGATCCGGGCGTATTCCTTGATCTCGTTAAAATGGGTGGTGGCAAGTATCACGGAACCCCGGCGGTACAATTCCTCGAGTACGGCGATCGACAGTCCGACACCTTCGCCCGGATCCGTCCCTGCCGCCAGTTCATCCAGCAGCACCAACGTACCCGAACCGGC
>JAQBPQ010000222.1 GCA_028287445.1 Cohnella sp. | reverse complement strand
ATGCATCTGAATTTTTCGGAGTGAAACTTGAGCAGATGGCAGGTAGAACGAAGTATGATTTATTCTCCCCCTTAGTCGGCAAACGAATAAAACAGGACGATCAGGCAGTATGGCGTGCTAATACACTTATCACCAAAGAAGAGGTCATTGAGTATAAAGGTACAAGTTCTCATGTTTTCACTGGAAAAAAGATTATACATGCCGAAGAAGAGTCCAAGTCCAATGAGAGTCTACTTCTTGGCTTTAGTATCAATATTACAGCGCGAGTGCAAGCGGAACAGAAGCTGCGAGCAAGTGAGGAAAAGTTTAGGATGCTGGTAGATCAAGCTGCTGATAGTTTTTTCTTGATTGATAGGAACGGTCTTATAATTGACGTTAACACTCAGGCATGTAAAATCCTTGGTTACACTCGAGAGCACCTGCTGTCGATGCATCTTGAAATGATTTGCGCTCTTCCTGCAACTGAACGGCAAGAGTTAATCAATAAAGTTGCCGGCGGACAAGCAGCCAACTTTGAAGATCAAATGATACTCGGCAATGGAACACGTATTCCAGTGGATATAAATCTAGGGCTTATTCACATGGGTGATGAGGAAATGTTTTTGGCACTCGTGCGAGATATTACGGACCGGAAAAAAGAAGCCGAAGAAGATAAAAGACAGACACAGCAACTGATGCTCAATTCCGAAAAGTTATCTGTTGTAGGTCAATTGGCCGCAGGTATCGCACATGAAATTCGTAATCCGTTAATGGTGGTAAAGGGATTTTTAAAATTAATGGAACGCGAATGGAATGAAAAACCTTATTACTTTCACATACTTAGTTCCGAGATAGATCGTATGGAGCTCATTGTTAACGAATTGCTGATTCTGTCAAAGCCTCAAGCCCAGAAATATTATGATAAAAATCTACGTGTTGTTTTGGAGCAGGTTATTGCCTTGCTCGAACCACAAGTCCATTTGAAAAATGTTGAAGTTATCGCAAAATTTTATACAGACGGCCCAGTCCTTATTAGATGTGATGAAAATCAAATGAAACAGATCTTCATAAATTTTATAAAAAATGGTATTGAATCTATGGCAAATGGTGGAGAAATTCTAGTCAATGTATCGAGAAAAAGTGATGACCCTCGTGGTGGACTATGGATCACTATCATAGATCATGGTTGTGGTATTTCTGAAGACCATTTAAAGAAACTCGGAGAGCCTTTTTACTCGACCAAAGAAAGAGGGACGGGTTTAGGATTTATGGTCAGCAAAAAGATCATTGAAAGCCATGATGGAACACTGAAGGTAACAAGTAAGGTAAATGAAGGGACAACAATAGAAATCTTTTTGCCATCAGCCCAAGAGGATACGAATGGCTCGAGTTCTCTGTAATGGGGTCTCTTTTATTTATTGTCCATTCTCGCATGAATTCCTGCAAGAAAGGTGTCCACCAACACTCGAAAACTCTCGTTCAGATCTAGCGGTATCCCGAATCCGCCCTGCTGTTCGATGGAGGCGAAGCCGTGGATCAAGCTGCGAAATCCGCGCACGGTGTGGATAGCCAAATCATCCTGCAAACCATAACCGGCCAGCACTTGAACCACGACTTCGACGACCTCTCCGGCTGCTTTCTGAACGGTTGGGTCGCTCAAGTCGGCAAAGCGTTGAGTTGCCTCGTAAACCCCCGGATGACGACGGGCAAAGTCCAGATAGGCTTCTGCCAAGGATCGGACCGCATCATCCTTGGATTTGCCGATCGACGCTCGGGTGAAGGCGTCTCTCATTTGGACAAATCCGTATAACGCCAGCTTCCGTCGCAGTCCGGGCAACCCATTCACATGGTTGTACAGCGAGGGTGACCGAATACCGAGTTTCTGAGCCAAGCTGGCGAGACTTAATTCCTCAAGACCGCGGGTGTCGACCAACTCGGCGGCTGCTTGCAAAACGGTATTCGGATCCAATCCGGCTCTTGGCATGAGGATCACTCCTTTTATTTTAAGAACGCCGCGCGAGATTCCTCTCCGCTTCTTCAATCGCCTTGTTCATCGCCGCGACAGGATTTTCGATCATTCTGCCATGCCCCACTGCCAACAGGCTGGGCTGCAATTCCCGTAATTTGCGTGCGCTCTCGAATGAGGTTTCCTTATTCCACGTGCCCCATGCCGGAAAAGGGAACCACGCTTTGATTTGACCGGCAACCGCAATGCCCCCGCGAGTCTGCAATGCGTCTCCGACAATCAACGCCCCGTTTCGCGTATCCTGGAAAGCCATTAATCCCGGCGTGTGGCCGGGTGCGGCAACCGCGATCAGCGAACCGATTCGGTCCCCTTCCTCTAGCAGCATATCCGCCTTGGTTTGCAGCTTGGCCGGCACTCCTCCGCGGATCGGCGTATCGCGTTCGCCCGGTTCCAGCGAACGATCTCCCGCCAACAGCCGCGAATCCCGCCGCGAGATGTAAACCGGTACATCCGGAAGCTCAGCTTTGAGCTTATCCAGCGCACCAACATGATCTCCATGCGCATGGGTAAGCAAGATTCGCGTAATCGGTTTTCCGATGTCCCTCGCCGCTTGCATGATCGCTTTGGCACTGTACGGTAAAGCTGCGTCTATAAGCGTCAATCCGTCTTGCTCTTCCACGAAGTAGCAGTTCACCGGGAACATCCGCGGCAAGAAGGTTAACTGATAGACGGTGCCCATTTTCGTTGTTTTCATTTGATCCACTCCCCGTTTGAATTATTACTAACGTTAGTTTTAATATAGCTAATATGATTAGTTTTGTCAAGACCTCCTCGCGTCTCCTGAGCTATCCTTTTCCTGCTTGCATACGTTCCACATTCCTAGAATTGCTATTTTTCAACAGCAGGAAAAAGAGAAGAAATCGTCGAATAAATGCGTACCATACCTGGCTTCGGCATCAACCGGCTAACGGCCGCCGATAGGTAAATCAACAAATAAAATACATTTGAGAGAGTGATCTGGACAAAATGATACCAAGATGCAATTGGGTAAATGAAGATCCCTTGTATATCTCATACCACGATAAGGAATGGGGCGTGCCTCTATATGACGATCAAAAACTGTTCGAACTCCTTTGTCTGGAAGGAGCGCAAGCGGGTCTGAGCTGGTATACTGTTCTAAAAAAACGGGAGGCCTATCGCAAAGCATTTGATGGCTTCGATCCAAACAAAATAGCATATTATGATGACAGAAAAATCGAAGAATTAATGCTTAATCCGGGCATTATCCGCAACCGATTTAAAATAAAATCATTCATATGTTACGCGTTCATGCAAGCCTCCGGCCTTGTAGACGATCACATTGAAACCTGTTTTAAGAAAAAGGACTGAAAATCAACATATTAAGGTTCGTTGTTAACGGTGCAGTTCATATTGGTTCGCAATCGATATACGCCGAATTGTCTCCAACTCTTCCTCGGATAACGCAGGCACATTGGACGCCTCAATATTTTGAAGAAGCTGTTCAAGAGAACTCGCACCCGGAATGACCGCCGCAACTGCCGGATGGCCAAGAGAGTAGCGGATGGCCAACTGGGACATGCTGCATGCGCCGTTCACCATCTTCTGTAATTTCTCCCGAAGCTGTTGCAACTGCTCCACGTCGTAATTCAGATAACCCTTCTCTATTTTCCTATTGGCTGCAAGTGTGCCGCTGGCTACGGGTCCTCTGGCAATGACGCTGATGCCTTTGTCCTGCAACAAAGGCAATACTTCCTCTTCCGCCCGGCGGTCCAGGATGCTGTATTGGTTCATGACGCTGACGATCGACGATCTGGCCGCATATTCGCGGATGACATTGGGCCTGATCGAGGAAATCCCATAGTACCGAATGAGCCCCTCTAGCTTCAGCTCCTCAAAAGCTTCAATCGTCTCCTCAATGGGGTCGTCCAAAGTTCCGCCATGAAGTTGATACAGATCGATGTAATCGGTTTGCAGTCTGCTTAAGCTGTCTTTGACCGCCGACTTGATGTACGCCTTGGAAGGATCCCATGTCCAGCCTTCCTTGCCGGGAATTCGCCGATTCCCGACTTTGGTGGCCAACACAACCTGATCGCGGCGCCCTTGGGTCGCCTTGCCTACTAGCTCTTCATTCCGCCCGGCATCATACAGATCCGAAGTATCCAAAAAGTTAATGCCCCGCTCCATCGCTTCGTGAATAAGGGAAACTGCCTTGTCTTCTTCCGTGCCAATCGACATACATCCGAAACCAATTTCACTCACCATAAGATCAGACACGCCTAACCGGTTTTTTTTCATCGTGATTGCCCTCCCTATTTATGTTCGATCCCTGTTCCTACGCTTTTGTTATTATAATATAGGAAGCAAGGATACGATTACAAAAGGGGACTGTTCGTATGGGACCGTTTGCACCTGATTTGTTGAAGGACAAAGTCGTGCTTGTCACCGGCGGGGCTACCGGATTGGGACGCGCCATGGGAGAGAAATTCCTCGAGCTGGGAGCCAGATTGGCCATTGCCAGCCGGAGGGAGGATGTGCTGCGTCAAGCTTCCGGGGAAATGAGCCGGGAAGGAAACGAAGTGTTCTACAAGAGTTGCGACGTTCGCGATGCTGCTCAGGTTCAAGAGATGGTGGAAGCGGTGGAGCAGCATTTTGGACGAATCGATGTGTTAGTCAACAATGCGGCGGGGAATTTCATCAGTCCAACCGAACGTCTGTCTCCCCGTGCGGTAGATGCGGTGTTGAACATCGTTTTGCACGGCACGTTCTATACGACATTGGAAGTCGGCAAAAGATGGATCGCACAAGGGCGCCATGGAACGATGCTCAACATCGTCACCACGTACGCCTCTTCCGGCTCGGGTTCCGGCTTCGTCGTCCCTTCCGCAGCGGCCAAAGCCGGCGTATTGGCTTTGACCCGTTCGCTTGCCGTGGAGTGGGCGCAGTACGGCATCCGCCAAGTCGCCATTGCTCCGGGACCTTTCCCGACGGACGGCGCTTGGTCGAGACTGTCCCCCACTCCGGAATTGGAGCGCAAAATGCTGGGCCGCGTACCGCTGGGGCGGGTGGGCGACAAAGACGAGCTTGCCCATTTGGCCGCGTATCTCATCTCCGACTACGCCGGCTACATCAATGGTGAAGTCGTAACGATCGACGGCGGAGAATGGCTGCAGGGCGCCGGTCAGTTCAACGATCTGCTTGAGGTGACCGAACAGCAGTGGGACACCCTCGCCGAAATAACGCGTAAGGGGAAATAACGGTTCGACAGGATTTTGCCGAAAGATGTCAAATGAATAAGTAGGACATCTAGATTATTCTGGAGGCGGAACCGTGTCCATTAAAGCGAAGCTTTCCCTGCTCATCTCCCTTATCGTCACCATCATTTTGACGTTGAACATATCGATTTACTATTACTCCACCAAAGCCGAACTGAAGGACAATGCCGAGCGGCAAATGATTACGATCGCCAAGCAGATCGGAACCACGTTGGAAGCTACCGTCAAAGCAAAACAATACATGGAAGCCTCAATGGGGGAGAAACTCCGTGTGGTCGCCATTGCAGCCAAACATGAGCTGGATCCGCGAATCGACCACATCCGGAATGAACAGCTGGCGGCGCTCAGTCTCAAGTTGGGCGTGGACCATATCACCCTTATGAAAAAAACGGATGATGACATTATTGCTGCGAAGTCGTCCGATCCGGGCGAAATCAACATGAGCACCAAAAAATGGGATTACTGGTATACGGCATTTAACCAATTGTTCGACAAACACGAAGTGACCATCCCGCAAGGTCAGAAGCTTCCGAACTATTGGTCCGGGCCGTACACATACGCAAGCTCCAACCCCAAGGTAGTGGACAAGTGGGGCTACTACTACGACGGTACGACGGACTATATCATCAACCCCTATATAAACGCCAAAGTGCTTCTGGATTTTGAGAACAACAACGGAGCGAACGCCTTGGTGCGGAATTTATTGGCGGACAATCCCGCCATTCTGGCCATCACGGGATTTAACCCGCAATTTTTTGGCAAACCGCCGATTTTAAAAAAGAAAAATGGGGTTCTCATTCAAAATTTGGATGTGCGCGACATCGTTTTCGGGGAGTATACGTATAAAGACGCCAGCCACGACCTCGCCAATGTTCATCGAACGGTCAAATCCGGACAAATACAGACCACAATTGCCGATATCAACGGGAAGCATGTGATCAAAAGTTTTATCCCCTCGGGTGAAGGAATGCCGTATATCATCGGCGTCACCTTCGACCACGGGGTGATCGAGCAAGCGATAAACCGTCAGCTGCTGATCCATTCCTTGATCTCCATCGGGCTCATTCTTATGGCATGGATTTCGAGCTATTTTATCGCCGGGCTGATGATCCGGCCGCTCAGCCATATTTTGCGCAATGTCGACGAGATCGCCGAGGGACGGTTCAGCAGCAAAATCGCCATCCGCAGCCATGACGAACTCGGGCTCCTCTCTTCCCGCGTCAATACGATGGCGGACAACCTTCAGACGTATATGGGCCGATTGATCGACACGGCCAAAGAACTCAAGGGCACGAAGGAGTATTTGGAATCGTTCGTGAATCATACGTCGGACGCCATTCACGTGACCGACTTGCTAGGACGGGTCACCCAGGTCAACAAGGCATTCGAGAAAATGTACGGCTGGACCGAAGAGGAAGCGCTGCATAAGCCGTTGCACAATATTCCGGAGGAATATGGCGAAGAATACGAGGAAATTCGCACACAAATTATGCTCGGGGGATCGGTAGCCGATCACGAAATCGTCCGTATCGGGAAAGACGGCCAACCCATGGACATGAGCATCACCGTGTCTCCGATTCGGAATGAAAGCGGGGAGGTGGTAGCGATCGCCGAAATCGCCCGGGATATTACCGCGAGGAAACAGACCGAGGAAGTGATCCGCCGTTCCGAGAAGCTGTCCGTCGTCGGGCAGCTGGCGGCCGGAGTCGCCCACGAAATCCGCAATCCGCTGGCCACCGTTCGAGGATTCGTGCAGCTGCATCAACAGAATGGCAAGCTAACCGAAGCTTATTTGGATGTTATGCTGTCTGAGCTCGACCGGATCAATTTTATCGTCAGCGAATTTCTCGTATTGGCCAAACCGCAGGTGCAAAATTATGAATCCGCCGACATGCAAAATATTCTGAATGACATCATCCTGCTGCTGGAGTCGCAAGCGATCTTAACGAATGTCCAGTTCGAGACCCGGCTGGCTTCCGGCATTCCACCGGTGACCTGTGAGGTCAACCAGTTGAAGCAGGTATTCGTCAATGTGATCAAGAATGGGATTGAAGCGATGCCGGATGGCGGAACGATCGCGATTGATCTGCTGCAAATTCCGGCCGAGAGCACCGTTGTGGTGCGAATCTGCGACCAAGGATACGGCATTCCCGAGGAGGAACTGCCGCGGCTGGGGGAACCGTTCTTTACCAAGAAGGAATCCGGCAACGGCTTGGGACTTATGGTGTCTCAACGAATTATTGCCAATCACAAGGGAAGCATGATGATCAGCAGTACGCTGGGTCAAGGCACTTGTGTGGAGATCAGGCTGCCGGTTGCCAAAACGTATGACGAAGATTGATAAGGAGAAAAGCCATGTCCTCTTTCAAGTTAATCTCAGATCATATTCATCCGGAAATCACGGCGTCTCAAGCCAAGTCTGAACAAACAGAAGCGGTGAAGCAGCTGCTCGTTCAGGCGGCTGGTTGGCTGAAAGCCAGAGGTTCCACCCAGTGGAGCGGTTTGCTGCAAGGCGAGGATTATCACGATACGGCCGGTGCGATCGAGCGCGGGGATGTTTTTGTGTTTTATAATGGCGATGTTCTCGCCGGGATGGTCGTGTTGCTCCAGCGTCCAAGCGCTTGGGACCGGGACTTATGGGGGGATGAGGGCCATGAGGGAGCGGTCTACCTTCATCGGTTGGCCATTAACCGGGACTTCGGCGGCACTGGCTTGGGCGCTGGAATCATGCGCTGGGCCGATTCCGGTATCTGGTTTCCCGGGAAGGACCGGATCCGGCTGGACTGCATCGCCGATAATGCGGTGCTGAACGGGTTTTATAGCCGCTTAGGCTATGAATTCATGGGCACGACTGCCACAGGCTTCAATAAATATGAGAAACGACGTGGATAGGCGTATGGCAGAGAAAGGCTTTCACATTATCCACGGCTGTCTGCAGCAGTCTGTTTCTTGCTTCTTTGGTGGCCCAAGCGATGTGGGGAGTAACCAGACAATTGGGGGCTTTCATGAGAGCAGAGATCGCCTGTGGAGGTTCAACGGTTAACACATCGACAGCCGCACCTGCTAATCGTCCTTCATGCAATGCCTCTGCAACGTCTTGCTCGACAAGCAGTTTGCCCCGGGACGTATTGATCAGCAAAGCCGTCGGCTTCATCCGGGACAAAGCGGAGCGATTGATCATGCCGTTCGTCTCTGGAGTAAGCGGGCAATGCAGCGAAACGACGTCGGACGTTGATAACAAATTCTCCAAACTCGCCCACTGGATGACAGTGAGCGGCGGAGTCTCTTGCATGCGTCTGGTGTATACCTTCACCTTCATCCCGAAAGCCGCTGCAATCTCAGCCGTTCGGAAGCCGATTCGGCCAAGTCCTATGATCCCCAGCGTTTTTCCGGCTAACTCCATTAACGGAGTGCGCCAATAGCTGAAGTCGGGGCTGCTCGCCCACTCCCCTTGCTTAACCGACAAGTCGTGTCGGCCGACATGATGACATAGCTCGAGCAGCAAAGCAAATACATATTGGGCGACAGAGTCCGTTCCATAAGAAGGGACATTGGTCACCACAATGCCCCGTTCCGCCGCTTCCTTCACATCCACCACATCGTACCCGGTTGCCAACACTCCAACATATTGAAGCTTACTGAGCCGTGCCAGCGTTTCTTTATGCAGCGGAGTTTTGTTCGTCAATACGATTTCCGAATGCCTCGCCCGCTCCACGATCAACTCGGGAGGCGTGCGGTCATAGACCGTCACGTCCCCCAGCTGCTGCAGATCATCCCATTTTAAATCTCCCGGGTTTAACGCAAATCCATCCAAAACGGTAATTTTCATTAGCCCTTCACTCCACCTGCCGTTAATAATCGAATTCCGAAAAATGCATGCAAAAGACCGCTACAGTCGATGCATTACACACGAGTCGATCCGCTGCGTTCAAGCGATAACAGGAATTCCTCCAACTAACTACCCCGTGACGCCGAACCAACGATTACCGGCTCTCCAAGCTCTCTCCCTCAAAAGTAACAATCTTCTCCCGAGCCTCTTCAGGCAGCGGAGTGCTTTGACCCAACTTTTTGTCGATATACACCATGGCCCCTCGGCCTACCGCTTTCAACTGACCCGTAGCGGTTTGGACGATCGCATATTCCAACTCGTACGAGGAACGGCCCAGCTTGGCTACTCTCACCAGGAGTTTGAGAGGTTCCTTCAGGTACATCTGCGCCAAGAACTGGCACTCCAAGTCCGCCGCCACCGAAACGTTCGTTTCATTAAACAGCTTCTCTCCAAGTTGCAGGCTTTCCATATAGTCAACGCGTCCTTGCTCGAAATAAATGAAGTAGCTCACATTGTTCACGTGCCCTGACATGTCGGTCTCCACATACCGCACTTTGATCGGAATGGAAAAATGAAATTTGTCCAGCCACCCTTGCGGATCTGGCTGCATATACGATATCTGCTTCAACCGGTTCTCTCCTTACGACGTTATATTTTTCCCGTAAAAGATCTCATCCATCTCTGTTTTTAATCTTTCGGTGATCTCCTTCTGTTCTCCTGCATCCAATTTATCTTTGGTATAACCGAACAGGTAGTTATTTAAATCGAAGTCCCGCAGCTTGCATTTGGTGTGAAAAATATGCTCCTGGTACACGTTCACGTCTATAATGTGAAATAACTCAATCACTTCGTCGGGGATGTAGTTTTGAATGGAGCTTATCTCATGGTCGATAAACAGCTTCTGGCCGTGCACATCCCGGGTGAAACCCCGTACGCGATAGTCGATCGTCATGATATCTGTGTCGAATGAATGGATGAGGTAATTCAGCGCTTTAAGCGGCGAGATTTCTCCACAGGTGGACACGTCGATATCTGCTCGAAAGGTGCTGATCCCCTCGTTGGGATGGTATTCCGGATAAGTATGTACGGTGATATGGCTTTTGTCCAACTGGATGACGACCGATTCGGGAAGCGGTCCCGGGGATTCGTCGTAGTGTTCGTCCGGCACTACTACGACTGGCCCTTCAGATATTAACATCGTGACGCTCGCTCCCTGGGGAACATAATCTTGCTGGGCAATATTTAGAGGGTGTGCGCCGATGATATCCGCTACCGTTTTCAAAATCTTCTTTAATCTCTCCGAGTTGTACTGTTCATCGATATATTCGAGATAAGCCTCGCGTTCTTCCTTGGTTTTGGTGTAGCAGATGTCGTACATATTAAAACTTAAGGATTTGGTCAAATTATTGAAACCATGCAGTGTGATTTGCTGTTCCGGCGTCAGCTTCATCATTCATTCCATCCTTTCGTTTATCCGACAAGTATTATTCCCTTATCCTTTTTACCAATCCTGGCATCATAAGGATTCCTTTGTCTTTTTTTGGGTGATCTGATGCAGTTCCTTGATCAGCTCTTTCAGGGAATCCCGCTCTTCGTTGGCCAATGCCAGCTCTTTCTTCACGATCGCTAATTCATCCATTACCACATCGTGCGTCTCATTCATGACCCGCTCCTGCTTCTCTCCGGATATACGGGCTACATACCCCAATACGGGAAGCGCTACGCCTTGGAAAATGCTCTGAACGATATACTGGACCCAACCCACCAGATCCTGGGGATGCTGAAAGAACAACGGAACAACGACAAGAGCGAATATAAGGTAAAAACATCCCATGGTAGATAGCCAGATGGCAAGCTTGTCGCCCAACCACTGATTTAAGCGTTTCACCGTCATCACTCCTTAACAGGGTTGCTGTAAGCAAGGGTTCTAATTATTATTTAGCATATCAATGATGCTGTGGTTTCTTAACAGAGTGGTATTCGTCAAAATGGGGTTAATCTGCCGGGTACACAAGTCCCAATTGTCTCCTCACTTCGTCCATGATCTCCATGACCGCTAACGAATGGTCATAGGTGTTGATCGATGACTCCAACCGGCCATTCTGGATTAACGAGATCAATTCCATGACCTCATACACCATCGTCCGGCTCGCTTGAGGTTTCGATATATCTTCCGCACTTCCGTCCCGGAAGCGGAGTTCTACCTTTTGAGGCTGGCTGATTTTGTGGATGATCATGGTTCCATCCTCCCCTTGAATTTCCGAAGGGAGCGAGGAGTCGCTGATTTTGGAGTACATGATGACCGCATCCATATCCGCGTATTTCAGCAAAATGCTGCCTTCACCGTCGACACCCGATTCCAACATCACTCCGGTGGCCTTGATTTCATCCGGCCTGCCGAATAAGACGACCATGGGGTAGATGCAGTAGATCCCCAAATCCATCAAAGCACCGTTCGAAAAAACCGGGTTAAAAGCGTTCAGGATATTTCCTTCCTTGTAGGCGTCGTAGCGGGAGGAGTATTGGCAGGAACTCGAAAAGTAACGTCGTACCTTGCCCAGCCTAGGTAAGTTTTCTTGAATGGCGGTGAAGTTGGGAAGCATGGTCGACTTTAACGCCTCCAGCAGTACTACATTGTTGGTTTTCGCACAGCGAATCATTTCTCGCAGCTCCCGGCTGTTGGACGCGATCGGTTTCTCACACAGCACATGTTTCCCATGATTCATGCAGGTTATCGCATGCTGAGCGTGCAAAGAATTCGGGCTGGCTATATATACGGCATCCAATTCATCGCTCTTCGCCATCGACTCTACATCCGTATATATACAAGTAACACCATACTTGGCACCGAATTCCCTTGCCCGTTCTTCTGTTCGCGAGTAGACGGCCGTTAAGGCGAAATCCTCAAGCTCTCGTGCCGACTCGATCAATTGGTCGGTAATCCAGTTCGTTCCGATGACTCCGAATCGTATCATGGCGACTCCTTTTTATTATCTTTTTGACCTTCTTGTTCTATATTACCATAATGAAAAGCCCCTGCAGTGAGCAGGGACTCCGGCAAAGCTGAAGCTAATTAGCGTACAGATACGACTTGACGTCAGGACCGACGTAAGCCTTCCAGATGATCAAGTTGTACGGGTAACTCCAATCGATGTCATAGCCTCCGAACATTTCGTGAAGCCGGTTGTTGTTGAAGATAATGGAGCCCTTCTGATCGAACGCCACCCCATCCACCCATAACATCCGGTCGTCGGAGATGAAGTTGTGGAAACGGTGGTTCGCCGGGGTAAACACGCCGATTCCTTTTCCCTCCAACATCGTATAAAAGACATTGCCTTTGTTGTCTGCGTGCATGCCGTCGGTGGTCGTCCGTTTGCTGCCGACCGCGCGAACGGCTCTGCTGATCTCTTCCTGCGGCGTATTGAAATTTCTTAACATGGCGGTATCGATCGCATATAAATTGCGGCCGGTCACCTGGCAATAGTACAAGGTGGAGCGATCCGCGGATAAGGCGATGCCGTCGGCACCTATTCGAAGAGGCTTGTCTTTAAACACAGGCTTTTCGTCAATGGCGAACCGAAAATCGGGAAAATCCTGCGTGCTGAAATGCCGGTCCAACACACGCCGCAGTGTTTTCGTCTTCATATTGTAGACAATGATTCCACCGTCCAGGGGATAGTCGGGCCATCCGTTGCCGGAATCGGTGATATAGGCGAATCCGTTTTTATTGTCTACAACGATGTCATTCAGAAAAGAGGTTCGATACGGTGCGATCTCGTTCGGGATATTGATCGAATCAATCAACCGGTTCGAATTCAAATCCCAAATAATCAGCTTCTGCGAACCTTCGGGCGAAGGGGCATAATTGATTTTCCCTTGATCCAGAATCCACATCCGGTTCTGTTCGTCGATTTCATACCCGAGGACGGATTGCAGAACTTTGACATTGCCCGCCTGATTCCATTCCCAACTCGGAAAAGCTTCCAACACCGGTTTACCGTCTTTGATGATAATGCGGTTCATCGTGGAAGGAATACCGGGAGCCCAACGCGGAACCGATACGTAATACCTCCCTTCCCGATCGACCTTGATCCCGGCCGGCATCGCCTGTTTCCAATATTGGCGAGCCTCGAATTGTCGCTTCACTCTGGGATCAACGAAGTTCCAGTCCAGATGATTCCAATGGAAAAGCATTTCATAGCTTCCGATCTGATTCGGCTGGGCAGCAGGCTCGGCCCACGCTCCGTTCGGAATGACACCAAACGTACAGATCGCAATGAGCAACGTCAGAAGCAGCATTTTCCAAACATACTTCATCGTGCAGAAGGACCCCCCTATTGAGTAACAACAGTTACAGTCAATGGTAAGGTCCCCCATGCAGATATTGGTTATGCTGGGCTTAAACGCCCGTTCTTCTCTTTTGATTGTTGGGCTTCTTGTTGATTTGGTTCTGCATCTTTTTGGTCTCTGTGGAGTGGTGGTCTTGCTGACCTTTGCCTTGCAATTGGACTTGTTTCTTCTGTTCCAGTTTTCGTTTCATGGCTTCGGCCAAACTTACCTTTTTGGGCTCGGTTGACTCTGCTTCATTCGGTTTATGGTTATCATCCTTCATAGGATCACCTCTGCTATGTCCGTTGTGCCTAATGACCTCACCAGTATATCTCTTATATCGCTCCAAGGGAATCCGTAGTGCCAATCAGATCGGGATCGATACGAAGTCATCCTATAATTGATTACCTCTGATAAGCGGCAACGTACAACAACGGAACGATCCGCCCGACTTGATTACTTCCGAGAAATCCACTTCGATGACGTCGTAACCTCTGCTTCGCAAATCCCGATTGGCTTGCTCATTGACGGGCAGACTGAACACTTTCTTATTTCCGATCGACAATACATTCGTACCCATTTTAAATTGCTCGGACTTGAGCACTTCAATCAATTCATAACGTCGGGATAATCGCTCCAGATCGTCGCGGTGAAGGGCCGGAGAGAATATGAGAGCTTCCGTCGGGGACAGCACGTTAAATACACAATCAAGGTGAAGGTAAGCGCGGTCGATCGGTATCGCGACAACCTGACAATTCGGAAGAAGAGCCGCCAGTTGATGAATCGCATGTTTGGAGGTCCGGCCGCTGACTCCGACATACACGGTGTCTTGATCGACCATGACGTCTCCGCCTTCGATATTGTTTTGTTGTAAGTTGTGAAACGAATAATGGTTCCGTTCAAGCCAACGGATCAAAACATTATCTTCTCCCTGTCTGATTCCTCGGCCCATATGCGATACGAACAGCTGTCGTCCAAGCGCAAAACCGATGTCCCGCGTAAAAACCTGCTCCGGAAATTCCTCCACATGCGGAAGCGGGATGACTTCAATCCCGTGATCACGCATGGATTGGACAAAGGCGGTATGTTGTTTTACCGCCAACTCTTTATCGATATTCTCGTCCGCGTAATGCTTTTGCGTTTCGTTGATGATCTCGTCAATGCTCATGTGGCGGGGTTCGCAGACCAACACTTTACGCAGCGGGTGATATTCGCTGAAGCAAGACACTTTGTTTGGTTCTTCGGTAGGAATCGTCATCACCACGTTTCTGTTGCATCAGTTGTATCGTTCCGATGCGCAGACTTTTTATACGCGCAAATAAATAAGAGCCCAAGCATCGTGAGCTTGGACTCCGTGTCCTGACCTTTTATCCTTTGGAGCCGGTAATGACGATACCCCTGATAAAATACTTCTGTGCGAAAAAGAAGAGCAGCAACGGAGGAAAGACGGCAACCATCGAAGCAGCCATTAACAGATTCCAAGGGGTGGCGCTGTATGCGGCTGTGAAGTTCGATAGTCCGAGAGAAAGCGGGTATTTTTCTCCTGAGCTTAAGTAAATGAGCGGGCCGATGAGATCGTTCCAGCGGTACATAAACTCTAGAATGGCGGCTGTGGCGAGAGCAGGAACGGACAGCGGCACAATGATCCGGAAAAACATCGTGGCGTATCCGCCGCCGTCGATTTTGACCGCTTCATCCAGGTCCTTCGAGATTCCCATATAAAACTGTCTTAACAGGAAAATAATGAAGGCGCTGCCCCCGAAGGCTGGGATCACTAGAGGCAAATAGGTATCGACCCAGTTCAATTGGTTAAACAACAGATACTGGGGAATCATGGTGACCTGCGGAGGAATCATCATCGTACTCAGTACGATGGCAAACAGGATCACGCTTCCCCTGGCTCGCAGCCTGGCAAAAGCATAGGCGACGAGTGACGAGCTGAGGGCGACGGCGAACACGGTTATGGCCGTATAGGCGATTGTATTCCACACATACGTTAACAGCGGTACATCCTTGAAAATTTGTGAATAATTATCCCATTTGAATGGGTTCGGGATCCAAGTCATGGGTAGCTTGTGAACGTCGCCCAACTCTTTCAATGATGTGATGACCATCCAATATAAGGGGAAGGCAAATAAGAGCAATCCAATAAACATGATGGCGTACACAAAAAATTTTCCCGTAATACTCAGTTCCCCATGAGAGACCCTGCCGCTTCTCAACATGTACATGTCTCCTTCCTAACCTTTACTGTCATATTCATAATAAACAAGCTTTTTCGCCGCAGCTAAAGCCAGTAAGGTTAAGACAAATACAATAATGAACATAACCCATGCCTGGGCGGAGGCATATCCCATCCTAAACTCGGCGAAGGCGGTATTGAACAGATAATACACATAAAAATACGAATTCCAGTCCGGCCCCCCTTTTGTGATGATATATGATTGTGTGAATGCTTGGAAAGAGGAGATAATCCCGATAATCGAATTGAACAATATGACCGGAGAAATCAAGGGGATGGTAATGCGGAAAAACTGCCTCACTCGGCTTGCCCCATCAATCGATGCCGATTCATACAGGTCTGACGGTAAGCTTTGCAGACTTGCCAGAAAGATGACCATCGTTCCGCCGATGCTAGTGAGCTGCATAAGCACCATGGATGGGATGACGGTGCTCGATCTCGTAAACCACCCGGGCCCGTGGATGCCGAACCACTGGCCTAATAAAGAATTGACGACGCCGAATTCCGGATTGAGCAACCAGGACCACAAGTACGCTACGGCGACACCCGATATGATTGCCGGTGTATAATATAGAGTTCTGAAAATGGCTTGACCTCTCACCTTTTGGTTCAGGAGTACCGCCAACAGCAGCGATGAAATCATGGTAAACGGAACGGTCAACACGACGTAGTAAACCGTGACGGAAAGCGATTTGTAAAACAATTTATCCGCAAAGAGCCCTGTGTAATTCTCTATACCGATAAATTTGGGAATATTGATCACATTATAATTTGCAAAACTCAGCAGCAGGGAAGCCAGTATGGGGCCGCCGGAAAACAATATAAAACCGATCGCCCATGGGGAAATGAAGAGCCAGAAGGCCCGTTCCTCGCGCGCTCTCTCAGGATTCATTTTGTTCTTCACTTTGACTGCGGAGCTTCGATGAATATCAGTGGTCGCATTGGGTGTGCTCAATCGTTTCACCTCTTTTAGGAAAATGGTTTCCCTTGGGAAGCACCAAGGGAAACCTGGAGAACGTGTGGCTATACGATTACTGAAGCTTTAAGGATCTCAGGTTCTTATCGATTTCCTTTAATCCGTCGTCCACGGTCTTCTGTCCGTTCCATAAAGACGAAGCGGTTTGGTTGATCGTGTTGGAAATGACGGAAAATTTGTCGATGAGGTGATTGTCTGCCTCGCGGCCGTTGGTGACGGCGCCCTCATTCAACTGCTTGACTTCCTCAACCTTCATGCCGGTTTTATCCGAGATCTGTTTGTACCACTGGTCGGCGAGCGTGGTATCGGCTGGAGTTGCAGATGTTTTCTCCATGAACTTCTTGCCGCCGTTGCTCGGATCGACCAGGAATTTAATAAATTTCCATGACTCCTCGGGATGTTTGCTCTTCGCGCTGATGGTCCAAGGGTCAACGAACAACGGCACTTTCCGGCCGTCGTGATAAGGAATCGGCGCTACGCCCCATTTGAACTTCGCCGGCTGATAAACCCAGAAGCCCCATCCTCCGTTGACCACCATCGCTACTTTACCCGTTAGGAAAGGATCGCCGACAGCGGATACCGCGTCAACCGTCGACTGATTCGGCGCCACCTTGTATTTTTGGATCATGTCAACGTTAAACTGTAACGCGTCTTTATTGGCAGGATTCGTGAGCACGGCCGGTTCGCCCATGACTGCGGAGGTATACGCTTCGGGCTTGAAAAAGTCGCCGCCAAATCCCCAGGATTGAAGGTTCGGGCTCATGCTGTTCAGTACGCCGAAAACTTGCTTGTCGGCATTACCGACGTCATGAGTAAGCTTTTTAGCTTTCTCCAGCATCGCGTCATAATTCCAGGAATTATCATTCCAGTCCGTTGGCGGGTAAGATACGCCGGCCTTATCGAAGAGATCTTTGTTATAAAAGAGGAAGCTGCCGATCGCAAGCATAGGAATTCCATAGGACTTGCCATCGATTTTGTAGATGTCCATGACTTGCTGGTTAATCGTCGACAGATTGGCCGAATCTCTCTCGATATAAGAACTTATGTCCATCAGTGCGCCCATTTTCATATAGCTGGCGAATCCGGAGTTGGCCCAGTTTGGAGACCATACATCCGGAACCTTACCGCTGGAAATCATCGTGGTTAACCGTTGGTCGATTTCCGCCTGTGGAATCTGCGTTAATTTTACTGTGATATTCTTGTTGGCATCCTGGAAGCCTTTGATCATGTCTTTTTCCCAGTCGATCATATTCGGGTCTGTCCGGACGAGCCAAGTAATTTCTACGTTACCTCCGCTGGTGGTGGTGGAGCCCGTTCCTGAATCGGTGCTGGCGGATTTACCTTTGGAGCATCCGTACAACATGGATACGGATAAGATCAATGCGAGTATAAGGGCTGTTGTTTTTTTCCTCATTGACACATTCTCGACCTCCAAATGATTTAGTTTCTTCTGCCTGGATTCATACAGCCGATTTACTTACGGAATGGATCCTCCGCACCCCCCAAAATATCTGTAGCAGCAGTTACTATCCATTCTATGTAACCGCTTTCTAAAATTGTAGTGGAAAAAATTATTTTTGGCAAGATATAGATTTCGCTGTCGTTTTCATCGGTGGAACTATGAGTGATAATAAATCCGGGCTTCCAACAGCTTGGTATGCACACTTCCTACTCGGACTACCTGAATTTCCACGGCAGTGGGTCCTGATGGTTCCGTGAGGAGCAACAAGTCCCCTGCCTCCAAACTGACCTTTGCCCCTTGATCACACGCCATTTCCACCGAACCGGCAACACAATAGAAAACTCGGCACATTTCGGGCTGCTCCGGTTTGTTCATCCGCGTTTCCCTGCTTAACCATTCTCCCTGCGTGACGGAATAAACCTTCAGTTCACCATGGCAATCGGCAGAGAACATGAGGTTAAAATCAGAGGCGAGCCCGCGGCTTCTTGTTGTCCAGCCCCCGTCAAATGTATCTTGCTCATATGCCGACAGCTCGCACCTGTGATGCCCTTCGTGCTCCAGTTTAAGTTGGCCTTCAAGCACCATCAACACCCTGCGGAATCCCGACAGCGGGGTGAAATTGGATTCCTCCTGCTCGACGGTTGCTTTACTTATGCGCCATTTGAATTGCCGTGATTGGAAATCTCCCGATTCGGGATAGATGGCCAGTTGAGTCGTTTCTCCTCCAGGCCATCGGCTTATCTCTTGATCCTGCGTCCGAATCAATCTCCATGTGTACGGCATTCTTTTCCGCTCCCGGTTCAAGTATATTCACGATACTTGCGGATTTAACGAGTAAGACAGTTTGTGTCCATTCACGGCATCGATGACAATCAAGCAAGTCCTTTCCTTCAATTCCTTGACCGACTCCACGGATATGTATGAGGAATGCGGCGTGATCAACACTTCCTCCATTGATTTCAAAGGATGATCCGGACCAGGCGGCTCGACAGCCAAAACATCGAGACCCGCTCCCGCCAAATGTCCTTCTATAATCAGGGCCTGCAAGTCCGTCTCGCGAATAACGCCCCCCCGGCAAGTATTGATGATCACTGCTCCTTTCGGCATGCTTTTCATCCGTTCATAGTTGAGCATCTCGGATGTTTCAGGAGTTAACGGAACATGGAGGCTCAGGATATCGGATTTTCGAAGCAGATCCTCCAAGGATACCGCAGTGACGCCATATTGCTGAAACGTATCGGCTGATACGTATTCGTCGTGGGCTTGGATGCGGACACCAAATCCTTGCAGCTTCTCCGCGACTTTCCGTGCAATCCGTCCGAATCCGAGCAGGCCTACATTCCTATCTTTGAATCGGTAAATAGACTTCGTGTCCATGGGATCCCAATTCCCTTTCAACACTGCTTGCCGGTAGGCGATCAGCCTTCGGGATACTGCGAGCATCAGGGCCACCGTATGGTCCGAGACCTCCTCCATGCAGTAATCGGGCACATTCGCCACAACGATGCCTTTTTGCGTGGCGGCTTTTATATCCACGTGATTAAATCCGACTCCGGAGATGGCAATGGCTTTGCACATGTGCAGTTGCTCGATCAGGTCCGCTCCGCAAGGAAACCCCACCTGCGCAACCACTCCATCCGCATAAGGCGCATAATCCGGCAAATCTTCCGCTAACGCATCCATTCGTGTCACTTTGACTTCGAAACCGTGCTCATGATAAATTTTCTCTTCCAGAAGGTGATCGGTCCACTCGTCATCCAAGATCCAAACCAGCTTTTTCCCGTTTTTCATCATGATTCATCCTTTCCGGCTAATCTGTACAAAATCGTCTTCATTTCCGCGATGAAACGTTGGTTTTGTTCCGGGCTTCCGACCGTGACCCGGATATGATTCGGATACCCCCATCCCTTGCAGGGACGCACGATGAATCCGGCTTGAAGCAGAGCTTCACAGACGGGCGCGGCCGGCCGTTTCATATCGATGAACAGGAAGTTGGCGTAAGAATCGGGTATCTCAAGGCCCAACGCCTCCAATTCGGATTGGAGCAGACGAATTCCCTCGCGATTCGTATCCAAAATGAATCGGCGGTATTCGACATCATCCAGCGAAGCGATAGCCGCGCTATTGGCCATACGGCTCACCGGGAAGGGCTCCCTTACCGCAAGCAGCGGCGCCAGGATTTGCGGAGAGGCCAAGGCATAGCCGATCCTGGCTGCGGCAAGACCGTAAAGTTTGGAGAACGAATGGACGGAAATGACGTTATACCCGGCTTTGATGTATTCGATGCCCGTCCGGTAGCCTTCCACAGCTACAAAGTCGATATATACCTCATCCAATACAACAACGATGTGTTCCGGGACTTGCCGCAGGAACGCTTCCAAGTCATCCGACTCCACAATCGTTCCCGTTGGGTTGTTGGGGTTGCAGATGTATACGAGTTTCGTTCGGGCTGTGATCCGGGCAAGCATCCCGTCTAAATCGAACTTATAATCTCTTGTCATAGCAACTTCAAGCGGTACACCTCCCATCATGACCGTCGAGGTGCGATATACCGGGAAAGTCGGAACGCAGTACACGACTTCGTCACCCGGATTAATATAAGCTTGTCCGATCAGCATCAGTACGTTGTCAGCCCCGTTGGAAACGAGTACCTGTCCCGGGTCGATCCCGTACAAGCCGCCAAGCTTGGCCCGCAGATCCATGCTGGTCGGCTCGGGGTACAAGTGGCTCTGTAAGGCTGCTTCCTGCATTGCGGCGATCGCTTTGGGCGAAGGTCCGTACGGGTTCTCATTGGAAGCGAGACGAGTAATTTCACTCAGACCGTATTGTTTTTTTACTTCTTCTATTGATTTACCGGGTACGTAGGTTTCAAGCTTGGTCACATCATGGCGCCATAATGGGGTGGACATGTTTACACCTCCTGAAAATTTATAGAAGCTTGGACCAATTATCAAAAAGCTGTTCCACACGTTTGCCGATGGTAAATTCGGATACCGTTTGAATCCTGCCTTGCTCATATACGATCCGGCCGCCCACAACCGTGTGGGACACCGCTCCGGGCTGCATCGCGTACACCATGTTGGCAAACAGCTCGTTTCTCGGAGCCAGCGACAGATCGTGAAGATCGAGCGAGACAAAATCGGCATGTTTGCCGGGTTCAAGTGAACCGATTGGCATTCTTAGCATCTCGCCGGCATTCGAGGTACCCATTCGGTACACCTGACCGGCGGTTATACAAGTACCATCCAGACGGCTGACCTTTTGCAACAAAGCGCACATGCGCATTTCCTCGAACACGCTTGTACGGTTGTTGCTGCATGCCCCGTCCGTTCCGAGCGCAACCTTGACGCCCGCTTTCACCAGATCCGGAATCCGGGTAATCCCGTCCGCCAGAAACATATTGCTCGACGGGCAGTAAGCAAGCGATCCCTGCCTCCGCCCGATCAGCTCGATTTCGGTTTCATCCAGCCACACCAGATGGATGGCGATCATCCGCTCGTCGAGCACACCGAGCGAGTCGAGGTAATGAATCGGACGAAGCCCGTAATCCCGCAGGGTCTCCTCCACCTCGAACATTTCTTCTGCCACATGGATATGAAACGGCGTATCCAACTCCAATGCCAGCCGGTGTCCGGCTTGGATCATCTCCGAAGATGCGGCATGCGGGCTGTGCGGGGCCGGATGAACGGTGATCATCGGGTTGCCCTGATATTTCTTCGCTAGTGAACGGGTGCGATCTGTCGCCTGGTCCACCGTTTCCCGGTAAGCCATCGGAGCTCCCGACCAGTCGTACATGGTCCGGGCGAACACGAGCCGGATGCCCAAATCTTTCGCAGCTTGAATGACGGCTTCGTCATAGGCGGTTCCGCCATTATGCACATAAAAGAAATCACTGACCGTCGTCACGCCGTAACGGAGCATTTCTCCAAAAGCCAGCAACGCGCCGGTATAGATGGCCTCCTCGTCCAGCAGGGGGGTGTACCGGTAAAGCGCTTGATCCCGCCATTCCAGAAACGGCTTGTCGATCGCAATGCCGCGCAACAGGCTTTGAAATGAATGGTTGTGCGCGTTGACCGTTCCCGGTACGATCGCTTTGCCTTCCCACCTAACGTGTTCGGCATCCGGGTTCTGCCGAAGCAGATCTTCCCTGCCACCCACATCGCGGATGATCCCGTTTTCTACCAGCAGTGCACTTTGTGGTTGAAACCCATTCCCCGCATAGACATAATCCGCCGAATAAAGTTGACGCATGATCCGCTTCCTCCTAGGTATCCAACTGTTGGTCCAACGCCAATATCGAGTGGAGCAGCACGTTGCCGACTTTCTCCATATCCTCTATCCGGCTTTCCTCTTCTGGGCAATGGCTCTTCCCGTCAATACTCGGAACGAACAGCATGCCTGCGCGGGTCAGTGCCGCCATATGTGCGGCATCATGACCGGCCATGCTGCCGAGAGGATAGGAGGGATATCCCAACTGCTGCGATTGCAAGGCACAAATGCTCATGACCAGCGGGTTCATCGCCGCAGGCGCTTGGTCCAGAATCAACCGTCTCTCCAACCGAATTCCTCTTCGCTCCGTTATTTCAGCTGCACGTTTGTCCCACTCGTTGTTGATTTCTTGGATGTCGTCCCGGGATTTTCCTCTGATTTCCAAAGTGAATTGAACTTTCTCGGGGATGATGTTGGCAGCATTGGGGAAATTCGCGATTTTGCCCACGGTGCCGACCGTCTCGTCGGCCGGATGATCCCGACACACCGATTCGAAAGCCAGCATGATTTCGGAAGCGGCCATCAGCGCATCTTTGCGGTCGCGCATAAGCGTCGTTCCGGCGTGGTTCGCTTCTCCTGCCACCGTCACCTCTTCCCGATAAATCCCTGTGATTGCGGTAACGATGCCAACCGGAATATCCTGCTGCAGCAGTCGTTTTCCTTGTTCAATGTGTACTTCCAGAAAAGCGGCCAGCTCCTGCGGCTTACGGCGGGCTTGTTCGAAACGGTCCGGATCCCCGCCGGCAAGCCGCAGCGCATCCGTCAACAGCTGATCTTTGTCATCGTGCACGCCTTCCAAATGCTTAGCACCGATCTTTGCCGATACGGCCCGGCTGCCGAACGTCGACAATCCGAACGGGTTCGGTTCCTCCGCACTGAATGATACAAGCTCCAGCGGATGGCGGGTGGAGACGCCGTTCTCTTCGAATACGTTCATCACTTCAAGAGCAAGCAGGACCCCAAGTGCTCCGTCGTATTTGCCTCCATTGGGAACGGTGTCGATATGGGAACCGAATACGATAAAGGGGAGCTCGTTCTGCCCGTTGCGAACGGCCCATATGTTCGCCGCTTCGTCGACTCTGACACTCAAACGTAACTGATGCAGCTGATTCTTCAGCCATTCGCGGGCGGCCAGCTCGGCCGGCGTGAACGTCGTCCGATCCAGTCCTCCGGCATCGTTAATCCCGAATGCGCTGAGTAGACGGATCTTGTCTTGAAGCCGGGCGGCATTGATGCGTAAGGTGTTCATGAATCGACCCTTCTTCCGCTCCGAATCACCGGTATCCCTTTTTTGATCACGGTGTCGACCAAATTAACCGCGTAGTGGTATTGCAAATACATGTAGTTGGGAGCATCAAATAGAACGAGATCGCCTTGTTTTCCAACTTCGATGCTGCCGATTCGGTCGGCCCGGCCAATGGCGTGCGCGGCATTAATGGTGCAGGCGGTCAACACCTCCGCCGGCGTCATCTTCATCGTCAAGCACGCCAGATTCATGATGAACGGTAATGATTCGGTCGGAGAAGAGCCGGGATTGCGGTCTGTGGCCAAAGCGACCGGCACGCCGGCCTCGATCATCTTCCTCGCATCGGCCGGCTTCGCCATGAGGAAGAACGCTGTGCCGGGAAGCAGTACGGCAACGACGCCGGTCTCCGCCATCGCGCGAATGCCGGCTTCGGAAGCGTGCAGCAGATGATCTGCAGAGACGGCGCCGATCTCGGCGGCCAACTCGGCGCCCCCGAACGACACCATTTCGTCGGCATGGATTTTCGGCTTCAACCCCCATTTGCACCCCGCTTCCAAAATACGCCGGGACTGATCGACGGTGAATACGCCTTCCTCGCAGAACACATCGCAAAATTCCGCCAATTCCGCTTGGGAGACAGCAGGGATCATCTCTTCGATCACAATGCGGACGAACGCTTCCGGGTCGCTTTTATATTCCGCCGGCACAGCATGGGCTCCCATGAAGGTGGAAACCAAATCGATCGGATGTGCATGGTCCAGCCTGCGGGCAACCTGAAGCTGCTTGATTTCGTCTTCCAGTCGCAAGCCATATCCGCTCTTGGCCTCGACGGTGGTCACCCCGTGCGCGAGAAAGCGATCCAGACGCTTCTCGGTTTCGGCGAATAATTGCTGTTCATCAGCCTCGCGGGTTTTTCCGGTGGAATACAAAATGCCGCCGCCTGCATTCAAAATATCCATATATGTCGCGCCTTGCAAGCGGAGGTTAAACTCGAATTCCCGCGAACCGGCAAACACGACATGGGTGTGGGGGTCGACCAATCCCGGAGTGACGATTTTCCCATCGGCGGATATGACCGTCAATTCCTTGTCTTTGGCGTGATGCTCGACATACCGACGGGCTTCTTCATCTTTGCCGACAAATACGATCAAGCTGTCTTCAACGACAACCCCGCCGCCTTCAATGAGATGCAGCTGTTCCATCTCACTGCCCCGTTTCGGGACGGAGCTCGCTCCACTGACCGTGATGACTTGGGAAGCATTCCGAATGTATATCATACGAACTCTCCTTCCCCGTCAGCCTAACATCGGCATCCGGATTCCTTTATTGTTCGCCGTCTGCACAGCCAGCTCATAGCCCGCATCCGCGTGTCGGACGACACCCATTCCCGGATCGGTCGTCAAAACACGTTCCAATCGCTCCGCCGCATCCTGGGTACCGTCGGCCACCACGACCATCCCCGCATGCACCGAATATCCCATGCCGACGCCGCCGCCATGATGCAGGGAGACCCAGCTTGCGCCTGAAGCCGTATTGATCAGCGCGTTTAAGATCGGCCAATCGGCGATGGCGTCGCTGCCGTCCTTCATCGCTTCGGTTTCCCGGTTGGGCGATGCGACGGAGCCTGCATCCAAATGATCGCGGCCAATGACGATCGGCGCAGTAAGCTCGCCGGAAGCCACCATATCATTGATGATCCGGCCAAATTTGGCCCTTTCGCCATAACCGAGCCAACAGATCCGGGCCGGGAGGCCTTGAAACGCAATTTTTTCTTGAGCCATACGAATCCACTTGCACAAGCCCTCATTGTCGGCAAATTCACGCATGATCACTTCGTCGGTTTTATAAATGTCTTCCGGATCTCCAGACAGAGCTACCCACCGGAACGGCCCTTTCCCTTCGCAAAATTGGGGACGAATATAGGCCGGGACGAAGCCAGGGAAGTCAAATGCATCCGTCACCCCTTCATCAAAGGCAACCTGCCGGATGTTGTTGCCGTAATCGAAGGCGATTGCGCCTTTGCGTTTCATTTCCAGCATGGCGTTCACGTGAAGGACGATGCTTGCCTTGGCCAACTTGATATATGCGTCGGGATCTTCCTCCCTCAGCTTGGCAGCGGCTTCCGGCGAATAACCGACAGGCAAGTAGCCGTTCAGCGGATCGTGGGAAGAGGTTTGGTCCGTAATGATATCCGGGATAAAACCGCGCTCTATCATTTGCGGCAGTACATCCGCCGCATTGCCGAGCAGCCCGATCGACAGCGGACGTCCTTCTTCTTTCGCATCGAGGGCAAGCGAAATCGCATCCTCCAGCGACTCCACGAGCATGTCGCAATAACGCGAATGAATCCGCTTCTCGATTCGGCTGCGGTCGGCCTCAATGCCGATCACCACTCCGTCGTTCATTGTGACCGCGAGCGGTTGAGCACCACCCATTCCTCCAAGCCCGGCCGTGACGGTGATCGTACCCTTCAGGCTTCCGCCAAAATGCTGTCTCCCGCATTCGGCGAACGTCTCATACGTTCCCTGAACGATCCCTTGGCTGCCGATATAAATCCAGCTTCCGGCGGTCATTTGTCCGTACATGATCAGCCCCTTACGGTCAAGCTCGCGGAAGTGTTCCCAATTCGCCCAGGCGGGAACGAGATTGGAATTCGCCAGCAGAACACGCGGAGCGTCTTTGTGCGTGCGGAATACCGCAACCGGTTTGCCTGATTGAACCAGCAGCGTTTCGTTATCCTCCAAATTCTTTAACGTGCTGACGATGGCATCGAAGCTTTCCCAGTTGCGGGCGGCTTTGCCGATGCCTCCGTAAACCACGAGCTTATCGGGATGTTCGGCGACATCCGGATCCAGATTGTTCATCAGCATCCGCAGCGCGGCCTCCTGAACCCAGCCTTTCGTGTTGAGCTCGGTGCCTCGCGGCGCACGGATCGTGGTTTGCGTTCTTTGGCTCATGAGAATGACCTCCTACAGGTATATTTATTGAAGAGAAACGAGCGTACATAATTCATCCAGCATTTCCGCGCTTTTCATCCATTCCGCAACCGTATGAAAATCGTTCGAAAGCACGCGATCCTCTTCCACGAACGTCACCTTTTCCCGACAGCGGTGGTATAGCTGTTTCGTTCCTTTGCCGAGCAGCAGAGGATCGCG
Organism: Cohnella sp.; assembly: GCA_028287445.1. Lineage (GTDB taxonomy): Bacteria > Bacillota > Bacilli > Paenibacillales > Paenibacillaceae > Cohnella. The sequence continues at coordinate 5,748 of JAQBPQ010000222.1, read as the reverse complement.
GAAATCAATGGCCTGTGCGGCGCAAATGAGCTCGATCGCCAATACCGAATAGGCATTCTCCACGATTTGTTTGGCTTTTCGGGCGGCAATTGTCCCCATGCTGACGTGATCCTCCTGATTCCCCGAGGAGGGAATCGAATCAACGCTCGCCGGATGGGCCAGCGATTTATTCTCGGAGACAACGGAAGCCGCCGCATACTGGGCGATCATTAAGCCGGATTGCAGTCCCCCCTTTTTCGTCAGAAAAGGCGGCAAATTCTCGTTCAAATGCGGATTAACCAGCCGCTCGATGCGCCGTTCCGCAATGTTGGCCAGCTCGGCTACGCTGATCGCGAGATGGTCCATCGCCAGCGCAATCGGCTGTCCATGGAAATTACCGCCCGAGATGACACGCTCTTCCTCCGTAAAGATGAGCGGATTGTCGGTCGCCGAGTTGATTTCAATCTCCAGCTTTTCTGCGATATACACCAACGCGTCCCTGCTCGCGCCATGCACTTGTGGGATGCAGCGGAGCGAGTATGCGTCCTGTACCCGAAGCTCTCCCTGATCGGTCATCAACCGGCTTTCGGAGGTGAGGCGCCTGATGTTATCGGCAACCTGGATTTGGCCCTGATGGGGACGGATGAGATGTGTCAAGGGATCGAAAGCATCCCGCACACCCAGCAATGCCTCGCAAGTCAAGGCTGCCGTGCAATCGGCCCATTGGGCCAATTGAAGCGCATCCCAGCAGGCGATCGTGCCGACCGCGGCCATGACCTGCGTCCCGTTGATCAGCGCCAGCCCCTCTTTGGCCTCCAGCGTGATCGGCGCAATTCCCGCAGCGGCCATTGCTTTGCCTCCGAGCATTTTGGCGTCTTGATAATAAGCTTCGCCTTCGCCGATCAACACGAGCGCCAAATGCGAAAGAGGGGCCAAGTCTCCGCTTGCTCCGAGCGAGCCTTTCTCCGGGATGACAGGAACAACCCCTTTGTTCAGCATATCGATCATCGTCTGCATCGTTTCCGGCCGAATGCCGGAGTATCCGAGCGATAAGGCATTGATCCGAAGCAGCAGGATGGCCCTGACGACTTCTTCCGGGAACGGGTTTCCGAGTCCGCACGCGTGGCTGCGGATTAAATTCAGCTGCAGCAACTTGCCATCCTCGCTGGAAATATAAGTGTCGCTGAATTTGCCGAAGCCGGTGGTCAACCCGTACACCACTTTTTTCTCCGTCAGCAGCTTTTCCACATATTCACGGGTACGCTTCACCTTTTGAAGACTTTCCTCACCCAGCTCCACTTTGGCTCCGAGCCGGGCCACCCTTACGACATCTTCAATTGTTAATGACTTCCCATTCACCGTTATGGTGTTTTCCACTGTTTGGCGCATCTCGCCCCACCTGCTTCCAGAGTAATGAAAAAAGCCCATACCAAACATGAGGGTACCGGCTTCTATATCACTAGTCGCTAAATGGCCTATACACCAAACAAACGAAATACTTCAAAGGATAAAACCTTAGATATGATTAAACCCGAATCCTATGGCTTCATGTTCGAATCCTTTTTTGGGCGCACCAATGGTGCCGTAAACGCAGACAGCGATCCATTCGCCTTCATGCAGCACTGTGCCGGTCATTTCGCCCCGGACGATGGAGAAGGTAAGCCCGACCGTACGCAAAATTTCACCAAATTGCACCACACCCCGGCCGACACTCTGAATCGCTTCAATAATGGCATGATACAGGGCGTGAACCTCACGGTATTGTTCACTGTCGATGATCCGGTTGTTCTTGGCAGCCGTCTCGATCGCCGCCACCACTTTAATCATATCCATCGCCCCCACTCGGCCGATGGTGAAGCGAAATCCCTTCGAAGTTAAATCCTGTTCCACAACCTGTCTCCATTCATGATCTTGAAGCACCGCAAGAAGAATGGATAATTTACCGATCGGGAATGGTACGCCGTTGGAATTGTGCATTGTGTGTATCCCTTCTCTAATGGTGTAGGTGTGATTTTGTTGCCCTAACGTTCACTCGCGCATGACTTTGAGAGTTTCCTCACGAATGAGTTCAGTCAATTGCTTCTTATAATTCAGAAAACGCGGATCGACTTTCAGATGATAAGAGCGCGGGTGCTCGATCTCAATCGGAATGTCCGCCTTAATTCGTCCCGGTCTCGCCGTCATAACCAGCACGCGGTTTGCAAGAAAAATCGATTCCTCCACATCGTGTGTGATGAATAAAACCGTTTTTTTGGTCTTCTCCCATACATCAAGGAGCAGCTCCTGCATCAGAAGGCGTGTTTGGTTGTCCAAAGCCCCGAAAGGCTCATCCATCAGCAGCACTTCCGGATCATTGGCCAGAGCCCGGGCGATCGCCACGCGCTGCTGCATTCCGCCCGAAAGCTGTTTGGGGTAATGACTCTCGAAACCGCCAAGTCCGACCAATTCGATGTAATCCCGGGCGATTTCATTGCGTCTTTTGGGTTCCATTTTTTTATTCTTTAATCCGAATTGAATATTCTGTTGCACGTTCAACCAAGGGAACAAAGAGTATGCCTGGAATACCATGCCCCGGTCGGATGAAGGGCCGTGGATCTCTTGCTGGTCCAAATAGATGTTTCCTGACGATTTTTCCTCAAGTCCGGCAACGATTCGCAGGAGGGTGGATTTGCCGCACCCGGAAGGGCCGAGAATCGTGATAAACTCATTCTTCATGATATTCAGATCAATCGTGTCCACTGCAAGTACATCCGGATTTCTCCGCTTTCCCGCAAACGTCTTGGTTAAGCTGCGAATTTCGACCAACGGCTGCATGCCATCACCTCCCATAGCTCCATGGAAACATTTTTCGAATGATCAGTTTCAGAACCAAATCGGTTATCAGACCCAGAATACCGATGGTCAGAATGCCAAATATGATGTTGCTGGTCCGCAGCATTCGCTGGGATTCGATAATCACGTGCCCGATGCCCGAAGATGACGCAACAAGCTCCGCCACGACGATATACGTCCATGCCCATCCGAGCACGAGACGGGCGATTTCCATAATGCCGGGCATCGAGGCCGGCAGGATCACGGAACGCAGAACACCGAATGGAGTCGACCCGAGCGTAAAAGAGGCTTCCAGCAGCTCGCTGCGCACCGTTCCCACTTCTACCGCAACCATCAAAATAATCGAAAAAATGCTTCCGAAAAAGATAACCAATACTTTCTCCGAGTCTCCTACGCCGATCCACAAAATAAAAAGCGGAATGAACGCAGAAACCGGCATGTATCGAATGAAAGAGATCATCGGTTCGAAAAAAGCTTCGACGACCTTAAACGTGCCGATCAAAAGACCAAGGATCACCCCTAGGATCAAAGCTAAGATAAAACCCTCAAAAACCCGGAGAACGGTTGCCAAAATATCGCCGATAAAATGGAACTCCGTGAAAAGTTTGAACCCCGATTGAATGATTCGAGACGGACTAGGCAAAAAAAGCGGATCGATCACACCTGTATACGTCAAAGCCGACCATCCGGCAAGCATAAGCACAAAACTTATTACGCTCAGTGCGAGATATAACTGAAGAGAGATAGAGCCTCGCGGCTCTATCCATCTTCTCCGTTTCCGTTTCTTTTGGTTCGACATTCCCGGATCCAAGAGTGGAGACGCCTGTTCGGCGATGTGCTTCCCTGCAAGCCCGTTCTTCATAGAATGTCTCTCCCTATTGAATAAAAGAATAATCAATTAAATCGTCAATGTTCGGCTGCTTGTCGATCAATTTGTATTGCATCCACAATTTGGAGCTGAGTTCCGTCAGTTCACGCAATTTGCCCGGTTTTTCCTTCGTTCCGAAATATTCTTTATTTTTGGCTTGGTCATAGTATTGAACTCCGGTTAAGGCGGCTTTAAATTCATCTGCCGTTTGATCCATTGATTTGGCCATAATGGCTATGGCTTCGTCTTGGTTGTTCTTGTAATAGTCCAGTGCGTCGTACCATGATTTTACAAACGCTTTTACCGCTTGAGGATTTTTCTCGATAAAATCTTTGCGCATTCCGATAGTATCGGCGATGACACCGGGCGTCTTATCGCTTGAAATCAGCACGCTGCCAAAATCGGTATTTTTAGCTTTCGTAAGCCACGGCTCCCAGGTCACCGCGGCATCCACTTTTTTGGCTACAAAAGCCGCGCCCGCATCGCCTGCGCTCAGGTTTTGAACTTTGATGTCGTCATATTTGATTCCTTCCGTCTGCAGCAAGTAAAGGAACCAGAAGAAGCTTGCTCCTCCTCCGGTCTCAACCGCAACACTCTTGCCAACTAGATCCTTCAAGCTTTTAATCTCTTTGTTGGCAACGATGCCATCCCCGCCAAACGAATCGTCAAGCGCCGCCACCTGCACAACCGCAACGTCGCTTGCAGCCGTCATGACATGAGAATCCACCGTTGTGGAATATCCCTGAATCCGGTTGGCCGCCAATGCGGTTCTACGGTCTGCGGCACCTTCCATTTTGACTAAATTGACATCAATCCCGTTCTTCTCGAAGATTCCTTTCTCCTTCGCCAAGTACAGAGGAGCATATCCAATCCAGCTCGAAATGCCGTAAGAAAACGAGACCGGCTGTGCCGACGCATTGTTCCCGGAAGCCGTTCCTGATGGCGCTCCTGATGCCGATCCCGACGGCGAATTTTTGCCTCCACAGGCGCTTAACATTACCAACAAGAAAACCAACAACAAGATAATCTGACTCTTTTTTCGCATCTCTGTTTTTCCTCCCAAAAGTTTAGTCGCTGACTTTCTCATACAAAAGACTTCCTTTATGCAAATAAAAAAATCGGAACAGAGTAAACGAGACAGCTTAAGCTGCGGCCATTCACTTTTCTTGCTCCGATTTTCTATTCACTATAAACTAAACCTTCGGAACTCTAGCGATTATGTAAGAGCATCTGAGTTGATGGTTGAAAATGTTCACAAATTGTTAAAATATTGTTCACTTTTTAATCTATCATTGTTGAGCCGAACCCGTCAACAAAAAAGACCTTGAAGTTGTCTCCAAGGTCCTAATCCATCGAATCTAAAGTTATCTGCTTGATTTACTTCGTTTTTTAAACCACTCGGACTTAGGCTTGGGCATCGGGTTTACCTTGGATTTGGCAGGTTTTAAGACTGCTGTTGTCGACGTTCCTTCCGCTTTTAAAGTCTGAGCTGTACTCAGCATCGGATAGGGATGGTCTTTCACTTCGGGAATCGTCTTGCCGATCAATTTCTCAATATCCTTGAGATACGGAATTTCTTCAAATTCGCAAAAGGAGATTGCGATCCCGCTCAGTCCTGCTCTACCGGTACGGCCAATTCGATGAACGTAGGTTTCTGGAATATTAGGGAGATTGAAGTTGATCACATGAGAAAGTTCCTCAATATCGATTCCTCTTGCTGCGATATCCGTCGCTACCAACACTCGCGTTACGCCGCTCTTGAAATTGCTCAATGCAAGCTGGCGGGCATTTTGGGATTTGTTTCCATGAATGGCCTGAGCGGAAATTTTCACTTTAGTCAGTTCGCGCACAACGCGGTCAGCGCCATGCTTTGTACGGGTAAACACCAGTGCCGAAGCAATGGATTTATCTTGTAGAAGGTGATTCAATTGATTTTGCTTATTTCCCTTATCTACCAAATAAATAGATTGCTTTATCCTCTCCACAGCAGTAAACTCCGGAATGATTTCTACTTTTACTGGATTAACCAGCAGCGATTTGACCATTTTGGATATTTCTGGCGGCATCGT
>JAQBPQ010000183.1 GCA_028287445.1 Cohnella sp. | reverse complement strand
CATACGCCCCCTCTGCGCCACGCCTGTTACGCGGTTTTTCCGCGTATCTTGGCCATACGGACCCTTCGCGCACGACTGTTACGCGATTTTTCCGCGTATCTCGGCCATACGCACCCTCGCGCACGCCTGTTACGCAGGTTTTCCGCGTATCTCGGCCATACGCACCCTTCGCGCATGCCCGTTACGCGGTTTTTCCGTGTATCCGGCCATACGCACCCTCTGCTGCCCTCCGTTACACGGTTTTTCGCGTATCTCAGCCATACGCACCCTTCGCGCACGCCTGTTATGCGGTTTTTCCGCGTATCTCGGCCATATGCACCCTTCGCGCACACCTGTTACGCAGGTTTTCCGCGTTATTCGCACCGCTTCTCTTAGGCGCTTGAACCATGGTATAGTAGAATTTAACATCTGGCACATAGCTCTGCATGCGTAAACGGAGGAATCTGATGGAACAAGCAAAAGCGGGTATAAACGACGATGATGACTCCTTTTTATTTCGTGTGGAGATCCTGGTGCACGGCAACACAGACGGAGCCGCACTTGAGCGTTTGCTTCGCGTTCTGAAGGAAGGCGGGTTTACGGATTACCGAATCGGTTCCGGCATCGGACGTGGACGAACCATTGAAGAAGCCGTCGATCGGGAGAGGAAAAAACGTAGCACTCCGGCACAACCCCCTGCTCCAGCCGCAACCGCTGCTACTCCGGAAGACATCGAGCAGCGCATACTCCGATATATCTCCACGAACAAACTGATCCGGCTGAATGTGAACAAAGGCCGGGGAGTCAGGTTGAACATGCCTTGCCGAATCCTTAACTACGATTCCGACGAACAGCTCATCACCGTTTACCATGAAGATGAGAAACAGGTCCACAGCTTCAAATTGTTTGAAATCGAAGATTTCATCGAATAAAGCTCAAAGCGCCGCAGTCCCTGCATACGGGCCTGCGGCGCTTTCATTGTGTGCCGTTATTCCCTGCTTAACGGACCGGTTACGTGCAGCCAAATGTACCGTTATTCCCTGCTTAACGTACCGGTTTACGTGCAGCCAACGCCAAGCATACCCATCCCGCCAGAAAAGCAAGCCCGCCGAGCGGCGTGATCGCCCCAAGCTGATCGACACCGGTCAGCGCAAGTACATAAAGGCTTCCAGAGAACAACACGATACCGATGAGCAAAAGACGCGCGGCCCATAGGACAAGCTTCCGGGACTGCAACTTGTCCGCCAAGGCGGCGATCAACAGAATGCCCAGCGCATGCACCATATGGTATTGCACACCGGTTTCATAGATATTCAGATAATGGGCCGAAATTCCCATCTTCTCCAGCCCATGGGCACCGAAAGCGCCGATCGCAACCGACAGAAAAGCGGCGATCGCACCCATTTTCACATACGAATACACCCTTCAAACCCCTCCATTCACTTCTTTTCCTTCCTGCTTATCAGCATATCGAATATGTTGTGGATCTTCAACGGCAGCCTCGGATACCCGACTCTTCTATTTTCTTGTATAATAGGTTAACTAATGTAAAGATTTGTAACGGTATACATGTGAGGTGCACCGCCAATGTACAAAGTCATGCTTGTCGACGACGAGTCCTGGGTCCGTGTCGGCTTGAAAAATACGATCGACTGGCCTTCCCACGGCTTCGAGCTGATCGGCGATTACGAGAACGGACGCGACGCGTGGGAAGCGATTGAGCGGAGCAAACCCGATCTGATTATCTCCGATATCAGTATGCCCTTTATGGATGGGCTCGAGCTCGCCGGGGCAGTGGCGTCCCAATACCCGTATATCAAAATGATTATGCTGACCGGCTTCGACCAATTCGAATATGCCCAGCAGGCGATCCGGCTTAAGGTATCCGATTTTATTCTAAAGCCGATCACGGCGAGCGAAATTCGTCAGTTATTGGACAAGGTTCGACTGGAAATGGACGAGGAATTAAAACGCCATGAGGATAGGAGCCGCTTGCAAAGTCAACTGAACCAGAGCCTCCCTCTGCTTAAAGAGCGCTTTCTGGAGCGAATGGTGGTGCTCGGACTCGGGAAACCGGAAATCCAAGAGCGATTTGCCTTTTTCGGACTGCCCGCCCTAGTACCGGGATATGTCATTCTGGTGGCCGACATCGACGACTTCGGGGAACGGGAGCACCGGGAGAACGGCTATTGGGACGAACATGATGCGGAGTTTCTCCGTTTCGCGGCCTACAACATTTTCGAAGAGGTGGCCAAGCGGGAAAACGTTCTTCTATTCCGTACCCGTGAACAGCGGATTGTCGCCCTGTTGTCCGGACGAGAAGAAGCAAGCGCCCTTTACGAGGACGCGTTCCAAATCGGTGAGGAAGTAAGGCATCACGTCGAGAAATTCCTGAAATTCACGGTCACGATCGGGGTCGGACGGATCAGCACTTCGTTGGAGCAGCTGCCCTACGCTTACAGAAGTGCGTTGGCCGCCTTGGATTACCGGTTCCTGTTTGGCAAAAACCGCGTGCTCGGCATCCTCGATATGGAAGGAAACCCTTCCTCCCCTCCTCCGAATTCCGATTGGAGCCGTAAGCTGGCTGCTTCGGTGAAAACCGCTTCGATCCAGGACGCTTATCGGTTGATTGAAGAAGAAGTAGCCGGGCTGAAAGCTTCCCTCATCCCGATCGAAGCCTGTTTTCTGCACATACAGAAGGCCGTATTGTCGCTGATGAATACCATTCAAGAGCTGTCTCTGCTAGATCGCAACCCGGCGTTGCACCCGCAAACCCTCATGGATGTATATCGCTTCAAAACACTGGATGAGATTGAAGGCTGGCTCAAACAAATCGTTCATTCCGCGATGGAGACGATCGCCGACAACCGGGATCATTTTACCAGTTCGCAAATGAGCCGGGCCGTGGAATATATCGAAACGAATTATGCGAACGAAAAAATGTCACTGCAAGAGTTATGCCGCCACGTCCTCATGAGCACGAGTTATTTCAGCTTGGTGTTCAAACAGCATACCGGGGAAACATTCGTCGAATATTTGACCGGCGTGCGGATCGCCAAGGCCAAGGAACTGTTATGCCATACCTCTTTGAAGTTTTACGAGATTGCCCGCAAGGTCGGTTACGGAGATCCCAACTATTTTAGCATCCTGTTCAAAAAGCGTACCGGCCGAACCTCGAAAGAGTATCGTGAAATGCACACGAAAGAGAGCAGCCGTTAATATGGTCAAACTCCGTGAGAGCCAATTCGCTCTTTTTCCGCTCAAAAGTATCCGGTCGAGCATCTCGCTGGCATTCTCCTGCCTCATCCTCGCCTCCATCGCGGCTACCACCCTGTTCAGCTATCAGCTCTCCGTCGAGGCCGTGCAACGCAACTCACAAGGTTACATAGAAGAAATCATCAAACAAGTCAATACGAACATCCAGTCCTACGTCGACTACATGGAGAATATTTCCTTGCTCGCCATGACGAACAAAGACGTCAAATACTATATTTCCGACAGCAGCTTCATCAGCCAAGAAGAACGGCGACCTTACGAGAAACGCATTTCCGATCTATTTCAAGCGATCCTGTACACACGCAAAGACATCGCCTCAATCATGGTATTCGGATACAATGGCCGGTACGTGACGGATCGGAGAATCACCAGCTTAAACCCCAATACCAAGGTCGAACAGCAAGCCTGGTACAAGAATGCTCAGAGTGAAGGCGGCAAGTCCGTCCTCTCCGCTCCCCACGTGCAGAACATCATTCAGAACGAATATCGCTGGGTCGTCTCGCTCAGCCGGGAACTCAAGAGCACGGACGGCATTACGGCGGAGGGCGTGTTTCTGGTCGACCTGAACCTCAGTGTCATCAACGATATTTGCAGCCATATTAATCTGGGCAAAAGAGGTTATGTATTCATCGTGGATCCGAAAGGAAACATCGTCTATCATCCGGACCAGCAGCTCATCTACAGCAATCTTCGGACCGAACGGATTCCCGACGTGGTTCATGCCAAGAGCGGCAGCACTTTTATCGCGAACGACAGCGACGGCAAACGGATTTACTCCGTACAAGATGCGAATTTCGGCTGGAAAATCGTCGGAGTTGCCTATACAGATGAGCTGTTGACCGACAAGACCACGATCCGCAACACGATACTTGTGTACGCCTTATGCGGACTCGCCGTTACCTTGATCCTCTCCCTCCTGCTCTCCCATCGGCTGACCCGACCGATCAAGGAATTGCAAGCCGACATGAGGCAGGTGGAGAAAGGAAACTTCGATATCCAGACCCAAATCGGCCAAATGAACGAAATCGGGCAACTCGGACGAACGTTTAACATGATGGTCAGTCGGATCAAAAACCTGATGCAGGAAATCATCCAGACCCAGGAACACAAGAGAAAAAGCGAGCTGCAACTGCTGCAAGCTCAGATCAATCCTCATTTTTTGTACAATACGCTGGACTCTATCGTATGGATGGCGGAGCAGAAGCGGCACGAGGAAGTTGTCCTGATGACGTCCGCGCTTTCCAAGCTTTTTCGCGCGAGTATCACAAAAGACCAGGAGCTCATTCCCATCCGCGTGGAGATCGAACATATCACGAATTATTTGCTTATCCAGAAAATGCGGTATCACGAGCAGTTGGACTATATCATCGATATTTCCGACGGCATTCTTTCCTATAAAACTTTAAAAATACTTTTACAGCCGTTTGTTGAAAATGCGATTTATCACGGGATTCGCAATGGGCCCGAGGTCGGTATGGTCATCATACGGGGCAGAGAGGACAACGGCCGAGTCGTATTTGAGGTGGAAGACAACGGGCTCGGCATGTCGCCGGAGCAGCTCGCACGGATTTGGGCGGTCGACGAAGAAAGCCCGATAGGCAAAGGCATCGGCATTCATAATGTGAACGAACGAATCCGCCTGCACTTCGGCCATGATTACGGCGTCACGATTCGCAGCGAAATGGAAGCCGGTACAAACGTGACGATCACCATACCGAAACTCGCTTAACAAGGGAGAATCCCGATGCGCACACATCGTTTCACCGTGGTTTTGATATTGGTCCTGCTGGTCGCGGTCATCTATGCGGTTGTATATTCGAAAGTACTGTCCGTCGCTTCGAATCAAGGCCAAACCGTTACCGTTGTGCTCAAATCGCTCAATGTCCGCTCCGACTTCTGGCAAACCGTAAGTGCAGGCGCCCAAGTGGCCGCCAGGCAGGCGGGTGTGAAGATCGATCTTGCGGGTCCTCTACAGGAAACCGATGCCGGAGCGCAAATTCAGGCCCTGGAGGAAGCGATCGTCCGCAAACCGCAAGCCATCGTCGTCGCTCCGATCAACGATGTGCGCATGCCCGGCATCATCCGTCGAATCCGCAGCGCCGGCATCCGGCTGATCATCATTGATACGCCGCTTGACATCGAGGAGCCCAAACCCTTATTCGTCGGCAACAACCATGTAGAGGCGGGCCGGCTCGCCGGAAAGACGGTGGCGCAACTGACGGATAACCGGCCGGTTGCCGCGATCATCGGGGACTCGGAACATTCCGTCATTACCTCGGAACGCAAAAAAGGAGTGGAAGAGTCGCTCATCCCATACTTGAACAGTATGTACGGCACTTATTATTGCGATGATTCCGAAGACCGGGCCTACCAGATCGCCCGATTCATTTTGCATGGAAAGCATCCGATTAACGCATTCGTTACCTTGAATGAAGCGGCCACGCTGGGAGTCGCCAAAGCGATCAAGGACAGCGGGAACGTTAAGCCCGTTCGGTTGATCGGATTCGACAGTTCGGTGTATGAAATTCAACTGCTGGAGGATGGCGTACTGAACGCCACGATTGTGCAGAAACCTTTTAATATGGGATACCTTGGGGTGAAATTGGCGTTGGATCTGCTGGATGGCAAACCGGCTCCATCGGATACGTTCATTGATTCGACCGTCATCACCCGCAGCAACATGTACACTCCGGAAAACCAGAAGCTCCTTTTTCCGTTTATCCAAACCAATTAGAGAGTAAAGGGGAACCGGTCCATGCCCTCATTCCAATATGAGAAACCTAAGCTCCGTCGTCTCTCTGCCTTCGTATGCTTGACGATCGCTATCTTCCCGCTGCTTCTCGCCGCCTGCTCCGGTACGAAGGTGGAGGTCGCGGCAACGCCCAAGCAGGAACGGGCGCTTATCCGTTTCGTGGCGTCCGAATACAGCACGGAAACCAAGCCGTTTCTCGAGCACCTGGTGAAGGAATTCGAGCTGGACAACCCGCTGATCGATGTTGAACTGCAAGTGGCAAATTGGGATATTCTGGATGGAATTTATACGACGATGATCAGCAAAAATCAACCACCCGACCTGCTGAACACGAACGTCTACGCGCATTTTGCCAAAGATCATTTGCTAAACGATTTCAACGAGATTTTATCACCCGAACTGAAAGGGAAATTATATCCGAATCTGATGAAGATGGACCAAATCGGCGGCGTGCAGCATGCCATCCCTTACGTGGCCACGGTCCGAAACCTGTATTACAACAAGGACCTGTTCGATAAAGCGGGGATTTCTTCGCCGCCCGCCACTTGGTCCGTGCTGCGGGAGGATGCGCGCAAAATCCAGCGTACTTCCAGCGCGCACGGATACGGAATGGATCTCACCGACAACGAGATTCAAGCCAATCTGTCCTACATCTTCTTCGGATCCGGCGGCGGCTGGATCAAAGACGGCAAATGGACGATCAATTCTCCTCAGAACGTGGAGGGCTTAACGTTTCTCAAAGAGCTATTCGACCAGGGGCTCACCGATCCCGAACCAACCGTCACAACACGCGATGAGAAGCATCGGATCCTAGGAGACGGCAAGCTGGGCATGATGATTTCCGGCAACTATTTCACATCCGTTGTGCCGAGAGAATTTCCCGGACTCAAGTGGGGCGTCGGTCCAATTCCGGTCAAAGACGGCATGCCGCCGATGTTTTTCGGTGTGCATGACGTGCTTGTCTCGTTCAAAACCGACCATACGAACCGTGAAGCTCTGTCCAAGTTCCTCGATTTCCTATACGACGATACAAACTATGAGCAAATGATCATGCGCGAAGGGTTCTTGCCGGTGACTTCCCCCGTCGGGGAGAAACTGGCGGCTTCCGACAAAGTGATGAAGAGCAATCTCGAAGCGCTGAGCCATGCGAAATTTTATCCGATACAGGAGCCGGCTTGGCAAGCCATCATGGACACGGCACGCAAAATGGGCGACGCGGTGCTGTACGATCACTTGTCTCCGAAGGCCGCGCTTGATCAACTGCAGCAATTCGCGGAGACTCGCAGCGCGCGGTGAAAGATGGTAAGTTTATGCCAAACAGAGAAAACTTTAGAAAATAACAAAGAATTCTTGGAAGATATTCAATAGTGTCCCTCTCGCTCTCCCCGCTATGATGAATATAGGCGCTCTCAGGCGCTTTTATATTCAGTTAAAAGGGAGGGTTTCTTGTTACATGATGAACAAGAGAAAATTTACCGCAGTAAGCATCGCCGTATTGTTGGTCGTTATGCTGCTTGCGGCATGCAGCTCCAAGAAAAACGACGCCACGAGCTCGCCTTCCGCTTCCGATTCGCCTGCCGCTACGACATCGGCATCGCCATCGCCATCTGCTTCCGGTTCGGCCCCTGCATCCGCAGATGCCGGAACGAAACTGACCGGCGACTTCGAGATTCAATACTTTGTCGGCGGTTACGGCGACAAATGGTGGAAAAAAGTCATCGCCGACTTCCAAGCGGCCAACCCGGATCTCCATGTGATCGAGTCCGGCGGCCCGAAAATCAACGATCAGATGAAGCCCCGCTGGATCGGCGGCAACCCGCCCGATTTTATCTACATCGACGGCGCCGGCATCAACGACCGGCAGATGGTGGAAGACGGTCAATTGGAAGATTTGACCGATTGGTTCAAAACCGCCAAAAACATTGACGGAGATATGATCAGCGACATTTTGGCGCAGCAGCCGCAGCAATTCAGTGGGAAGATCTTCAACATCCCGCTCGTTCTGAATTCCTGGGGCGTGTTCTGGGATAAGGCGCTGTTCAAAGAAAAAGGCTGGACCGAGCCGACCGATTTCAAAACGTTCATGGACACCAGCGACAAGATCAAAGCGTCAGGCATGACACCGTTCATCCACACCGGCAAATATCCGTATTATATCAACGCCGGCATTCTTTTTCCGGCTATCGTGTCCGCGAACAACAACGATTTCAGCATCCTGCAGGACATGGCCGCGAACAAGGTCGAAGCGTTCAAGAGTCCGGCAGTCATGGCCGGCTTGAACAAAATCGTTCAACTCCGCGACAAGGGCTTCATCGACAAAGCATCGATCCAAATCAGCCATACCGATTCGCAAATGTTGTTTCTTCAGCATAAAGACGCTTTCATCCCGAACGGTCTCTGGCTGCCTAACGAAATGAGCAAAGATATCCCGGGCGGATTTGATTTCGGATTTATTCCTTCCGTCACGCAGGAGCCCGGAGGCAAAATCATAGCCAACACCTCCACGGCAACCGTCGCGGTTGCCAAAAATGCGAAAAACAAAGACGCGGCCAAAGCGTTCCTGCAGTTCATTTTCTCCAAGGCTCAAGCGTCTCAATGGGCCGAGCTGAGCGGCGCGCCTTCCAACATTAAGGGCGACATCAGCAGCTCCAACGCGCCGAACTTCGTCAAAGACGCCGCGAGATTCCTGACGGATCCGAATACGGTCGTCATTCCGTCAATCACGTTTAACGCCGACGTCCAGAAAGTGATGGAGGATTCGATCGACGCCCTGACGATCAGCAAAATCACACCGGATGAATGGGTGAAACGCGTCACCGCGGCCGCGGCCAAAGTGAAGTAAACTCGCACCGGATCCATGAATAAAATGTGAAGGATGACGGGAGCCCTGGCCCCTGTCATCCTTCACGAATTTAGTTTAAGGCGGTGTGTTGCCGATGAATTCAGGAACGGTAAAGTGGCAGCGGGGCGTATTTGTCGCCGCGTTTATTATCCCGACTTTTCTGTTCTTCTGTGTTTTTACGATATACCCGGTGATCCAGGCGCTGTATTACTCCTTCTTCGACTGGTCGGGAATGTCTCAGCATAAGACGTTTGTCGGTTTCGACAATTTCAAGCAGATGTTCCAAGACCCGATTGTCTGGAAATCCATCGGCAACGATTACTTCCTCGTGGTGGGCAAAGTGATCGGCATCATGATCATCGCCACGTTTTTTGCCGTCGCGCTGACGAGGTTCAATTTTAAATTCGCCGGTTTTTTCCGTTCCATTTTCTTCATTCCGAACGTGATTTCCGTCGTCGTCATCGGCGTCCTGTGGAACTTCATTTACAACCCTCAAATCGGCTTCCTCAATGCGTTCTTGTCGCTGTTCACGAGCGAGAAAGTCAGCATCACATGGCTCGGATTCACTTCGCATACGATTTGGATGCTGCTCCCTCCGGCCATCTGGGCCGGCATCGGTTTTTACATGATTCTGATTATCGCGGCGATCCAGAATATTCCTTCCGCCTTGTACGAAGCATCCGATCTGGAAGGCGCGAACCAATGGCAGCAATTCCGCACCATCACCGTTCCGCTCGTCTGGGAGCAGATCAAAGTTTCCATCATCCATATTACGATGACAACCTTGAACGGTTCGTTCATCATCGTGTGGATCATGACGGAAGGCGGTCCGGACAACAGTACGCAAGTGATGGGCTCTTATATGTACCAAATGGCGTTTCGACAATTCCATTTCGGATTCGGGGCGACGATCGGCGTACTTATTCTTGTATTGTCGCTGATTACGACCGTCTTCCTGCAAAGGCTGATGCGTCAGGAAACCGTCGAACTGGGGTAAAGGGTAAAGGAGGACCATTTCTATGCAAACCGGCGTTCGTCATCCGTTCGTGAAATTCGTGTTTTATGCCATACTCGTCCTCTGGGGCGTATCGGTGATCTACCCCCTTCTCTGGACCTTGCTCGACTCTCTGAAAAACAACCAGCAATTTTTCTTTAACGCACCCTGGTCCCTGCCGCGATTCCCGCTCATATGGGGAAATTTCAGCTATGTCTGGAGCAAATACCATTTTGACCAATATTTTGTCAACTCACTCGTCATAACTACCGGCTCCACCTTACTTGGACTCATTTTATCCTCTACCACGGCTTACGTACTCGCCCGCTATCCATTCCGCGGCAGCGGCGCGCTGTATCTGCTGTATGTGTCGTCTATGATGGTTCCTTTCATTTTAGCCTTGATTCCGCTGTTTTTTCTCATGAATTCCTTTCATCTGATCAATAAACCGGTCGGATTGATTTTGGTTTACGGCTCGACTGTTCTGGCTTTCGGCATATTCGTGTTGGTCGGTTTCTTCAAATCGCTGCCTAAGGAACTGGAGGAATCTTCGGTTATGGACGGCGCCTCCTACTTCGGCACCTTTTTCCGGATCATGCTGCCGCTCGCGCAACCGGGGTTGGTCACAATCGCCATCGTGAACGTGCTGAATGTATGGAACGAATACATCATCGGCGTGATCTTGATCAACGATCCCCGTCATTATACGCTGCCGGTCGAAATTGCCGTCATGCAAGGGGAAATGCAGTATCGTACCGAATGGGGTCCCTTATTCGCGGGGCTAATGTTTACCATCGTGCCGGTGCTGATTGTCTACATCCTGTTTCAGCGAAAAATCGCCAGCGGAATTACCGCGGGAGCAGTCAAATAAGGAGTTTCATTCATGCACTCATCCTTTGGCCACGCCGGAATATATTAAATACGACACACCCTATTCCGCATCCAAACGGGAGGTGGCCCGGTCATGACTCAGCCTTCGTTCATTTTGTCCAGGGAAGATTGGTCGTTGCACCGCAAGGGATACCAGGATCAGGCACGCCATCAGCAAAAAGTCCGTGAGGCCATCAAGCAGAACTTGCCTGATCTCCTATCTGAAGAAAACATCATACTCTCCGACGGACGCCAAATTATCAAAATACCGATTCGCAGCTTGGATGAGTACCGGTTTATTTTTAACTCGAACAAGAAAAAACACGTTGGTCAGGGGAACGGCGACAGCAAGGTCGGTGATGTGCTCGGTACGGATCCGCCGCCGAAAGCCGGCAAGGGCGAGGGAGCAGGAGATCAGCCGGGAGACGATGTTGTGGAGGCGGAGATCTCCATCGCCGAGTTGGAGAACATGCTGTTCGAGGAGCTCGAGCTGCCGTACTTGAAGCGTAAGGAGAAAGAGCAAATCGAGGTCACAGAGGTTCGATTTACTGACGTTCGGCGTAAAGGCATCATTTCCAACATCGACAAGAAGCGGACGATCCTTGAAAACTTGCGCCGCAATGCACGGAAGGGACATCCGGAGATCGCCGGAATCAGTCCGGACGATCTGCGGTTTAAAACATGGGAGGAAATCATCAAGCCGCAAAACAACGCTGTCATTTTGGCTATGATGGATACTTCAGGGTCCATGGGATCGTTCGAGAAGTACTGCGCCCGCTCGTTCTTCTTCTGGATGACTCGCTTCCTTAGGCGGCAGTATCAAAAGGTGGAAATCGTGTTCATCGCCCACCATACGGAGGCGAAGGAGGTCGAAGAAGAAGAGTTCTTCACCCGCGGAGAAAGCGGCGGAACGATTTGTTCGTCTGCCTATGTGAAAGCGCTAGAAATCATCGACAGTCGCTATCCTCCATCGCTGTATAACATTTACCCTTTTCACTTCTCCGATGGAGATAACCTGACCAGCGACAACGAGCGGTGCGTGAAGTTGATCAAAGAGTTGCTCACCCGCGCCAACATTTTCGGCTACGGGGAAGTGAACCAGTACAACCGCAGCAGCACGCTTATGTCGGCCTACAAGCATATAGAGCAAGAGCAGTTTCTGTATTATGTCATCAAGGAGAAAGCCGAGATCTATAATGCGCTGAAGACGTTTTT
>JAQBPQ010000178.1 GCA_028287445.1 Cohnella sp. | reverse complement strand
GGTACGATAGACGGATCGGCCCGGCGTTTTTGAAAGCGGGAATCGGCTACGGAGGCTCTTGTTTTCCAAAAGATACGCAAGCCCTCATCCAAATTGCCGGTCACGTCGATTACGAATTCAAGTTGCTTCGTTCGGTTGTCGAGGTGAATCAGCATCAGCGATTCAATGTCATCCGAAAGCTGGAAACGATATTTGACGGCAATTTGAGCGGAAAAACGGTCGCCGTCTGGGGGCTTTCTTTTAAGCCGAATACCGACGATGTCCGCGAATCGCCCGCTCTTGAAATCATTCAACATCTGGTCCGGAGCGGGGCGAATGTGAAGGCTTACGACCCGCTTGCCATTGCAAACTTCCGGAACTTATTCGGCGATCATGGTGTGATTTGGTGTAATGGGGCATTGGAGGCCGCCAAAGGCGCAGACGCATTGTGCCTGCTGACGGAATGGGATGAATTCGCCGAAGTGGATCTCGGTCTGCTGCAAACGATACTGCGAAAGCCCATCCTGATTGATGGACGCAATGTATTTAAAGAAGAGGATTTGGCGGGAACGGCATTTATCTATTATTCCGTCGGTCGTCCGAGCCTGAATCAAGGTGTCAAGGAACAAATGCCGATCCTGCAATACTAAAGGTATTTAAGAGGACTGATGAATCGTGAATAAAAAATCTGCATTGCTGCTGTTTTACGGTCTGCTGGTATGCCTAATTCCAATACGCGTGATGGCGGCCAGTCCCGCTCCTTACGAGATTGAAGTGGATCAGCTGCGGGATTGGAAGCAGGTTTACCAGCATTCGAGCACGCTCGCTTTACAGTCGCTTCCGGGTGACGCTCTGGATTCGACTCGGATGAAACGTGGCGGTGTTTCCGGTGATTACATGATCTACCGGACGAAAGATTTCCTTCGGTCTTTTGCGGTTTATGCCTACTATCAGCCCACCGGTCATGCTTACGATCATCCGACATTCTCTATATCCAGCGATGGCCAAACTTATCAGGATGTCATACCGGACATTCATGAAGACGACGGCCGTACAGTCACCGTCGTATATGAATCGAGGAGTTTCCCGGCCG
Organism: Cohnella sp.; assembly: GCA_028287445.1. Classification (GTDB taxonomy): domain Bacteria; phylum Bacillota; class Bacilli; order Paenibacillales; family Paenibacillaceae; genus Cohnella. The sequence continues at coordinate 1,504 of JAQBPQ010000178.1, read as the reverse complement.
CCACGAAATATTTGAAAATGGCATTCAAAGGGAGCAACGTCGCCCAATCGCCGTCGATCGGGAAAGTGGTGTTGAACGGACCTTGCAGCGTAGGTTCCAGCGTGCCTTCGGGAACTGTACCCTACGGCCGGATGGTTATGCTGAACAGGGCCGCATCGGGCGATACCGTTTATTACACGACGGACGGAAGCGATCCAAGATCATCGCTTACCCGTAAGCATTATAGTTCGCCTATTCCGGTGGTAAACAGGCTAATGCTTAAGACATCGGCCGTGGATCATTCGGGCTCGGGCCGGGCGGCGGCCAGCAGGGTTTCTACTTACCAGTATGTGCCGTTCCGTTCATCGGCTCCGCCTGTCGGTATGGTTGATCCGCTCGATGATTTCAAGCGAATCGCCGACCGTTCCAATCTGTACCTGGCCAAGGACCATCCCGTTTACTTCGATAACGACAACAGCCGAATGACCCGCACCACAACGGCGACCGGCAGCATGATTTACCATACGGAGTACGACATCACGTCCTTCCTGTTCTACAGCAGTTTCTTTACGGGTGTTCCGATCGAGAAGCATCGGGTGTTCGTCTCGTCGGACGGCCAACAGTATCAGGAAATCACTGCCCAAACCGATCCTGTCGGCTATCCCGAAAGCAATTGGCAGCAGTACATGTACGAGGCTTCGTCGCTGCCGAAGCATACCCGATTTTTGAAAATCGAACTGCTCGGATCGGCCAAAGCGTGGTCGCCGCAGGTTTCGAAGGTTGTGATCAATCAAAACACGGCTTCCGTAAAGATAGGGTCCTCCCGGAGCGGGAAAATGGTTAAAGCGGAATTGTCATCGGAATCGAAAGGCGCGCGCCTTTATTACCGTTTGAATAAGGGTCCCGACTTCGTGCCCTATGTGGAGCCGCTCCAGCTCCAAGGTTACAACGTGCTGGAAACCTATGCGGTCAAAGCCGGGATGGAACCCAGTCCCATCCGCAGATATTCGATCAATGCCGGCAACGACATACAAGTCGACACGTTCGGTCAAATGAAGGCCACGAGCTTCCCCGGGAAAGTCACGAGCAATGAGGAATTGGCATCGGACTCCCAGGTAGACGCGGCTTATTATGACAGCCTGAAGCCGCCTGCAGGGCGCGACGGTTACGGCGGGCTGGCCGGCAGCGCGGAGAAATACGGGATGCAGGCCAAGGGTTATTTCGCTATCCAGCGGCTGGGCGAGCGCAAAGTGATGACGACGCCCGATGGCAATCTCTATTTCAGCCTGGCGGTGAATGGAATTACGGCCCAAGAAACCTATACGAGGGTAAAGGGGCGGGAGCAGAAGTTCGAATCCGTTCCTTCGTATCAAGGCGAATACAAACGCGCTTTTATCGGGACAGACAACTTCTCATTCTTTATGGCGAATAAGTACCGCAAGACCGGGGTGTTTCCGACAGAGCATTCCATTTATTCGGAGGCACTCTCGCGTCTCAAAAAATGGGGCTTCAACGGTGTGGGCGG
>JAQBPQ010000174.1 GCA_028287445.1 Cohnella sp. | reverse complement strand
AGTACGATGATCTTCGGATTGTCCAAATATCTCCGGATCAGCTTAAGTGAGGGAAAAGATTTTGTAACCGTACAGGAAAGCGCCGAATTGCTGGAAAGTTATTTGTCGATACAAAAGGTGAGGTATCAGGACAAGTTTACGGTCAATATGAATATTATGGATCCGACGATTCTGCACTGTCAGGTATTGAAATTCGTCTTTCAGCCACTCGTGGAGAACGCGATTTATCATGGTTTGGAAAATAAGAAAGGGAGCGGACGTTTGGACATAACTTGGAGAAATATAGGCCAAATTCTTTATTTCGAGGTAGAGGACGACGGCATAGGCATCGAAACTGCAAAATTGGCGGAGCTAACGGAGGTGCTGGAAAATGACGAGGTGGTCGGGGAACAAAATTTTGCGCTGAGAAATATGAATACTCAAATCAAATTAAACTATGGTAAGGAGTACGGACTCTTTATAGACAGCACGCTTGGTGTCGGTACTAAAGTCACGTTGGTCATTCCATTAAGATAAATGAATGAACTACCGCTTCTCCGCCACTGACATTGGCGCTAAAACCTCCTTTCCGATCGGCCGCTCCTTAATAAGGAAATCCAAGCGAATGGGCGCGGAGATTCCCTTGTAGAAACAAAAATAATACACTAAAAACAAAAGTACCCTCCTTACAAGAAGTAAATGTAAACGTATACAATTAAGGTGTATTCGGAAACGAGTATAAACTTATGAGGAGGCTAATATATGAACAACGAAAAGGGACGAACAGGTTGGCAAAGCAAAAAGCTTGTTGGACTACTTTTGGCGGCAATACTGGCGATCGCTTTGACGGCTGCCGGCTGCAGCTCGGCTAAACCCGCAACCAGCAGCCAAGATAGCAAAGGTACGGATGCCAAAAGTACGGATACCAAAAGTACGGATGCCAAAAGTACGGATGACAGTAGTTCTAAAGGCTCTTCCAATGGCGGACCAGTTACGATAGATTTCTGGTTTCCGTGGGGCGGAGATTATCAAAAAGATTTCAAAGCTAATGTTGTCGACGTATTTGAAAAGCAGAACCCAAACATAAAAGTAAAAATGACATTCGTTGATACGACAGGCCAGACACAATCTTCCGATAAATTGTTAACCGCCATTGCAGGCGGAAATCCTCCCGACGTCGCTTTGTTCGACCGATTCTTGATCGGTTCTTGGGCGGCGAAAGGTTCCCTGACGGACTTGACGGCACATGTGAGTGCCAGTGGCATTTCTCCGGACGATTATTATAAAGGGGTTTGGGCCGAGGCGGTCTATAAAGATAAAGTATACGCCTTGCCTTGGGGCACCGACAATCGTGGTATGTTTTACAATAAGACGTTGATGAAAGAAGCAGGGTTTGATCCGAACAAGCCGCCGCAAACCCTTCAAGAATTGGATCAAATGGCCGAGAAAATTTTCAAAAAAGGCAGCAACAACAAATACTCGCAAATTGGATTCATTCCTTGGATGAACCAAGGGTTCTTTTATACGCAAGCTTGGAACTGGGGAGGCAAATGGGAGGATAGCAGCCATAATTTAACTCCCAACGATCCGCAGAACGTGAAGGCGCTTGCTTGGATGGCCGGATACTCCAAGAAGTATGATATCAGCAACCTGACCAGCTTCTCCGACGCCATGGGACAAACGGGCATGAATCCGTTCTGGACGGGAAAAGTCGGCTTCGTGTTCGACGGAAACTGGATTCTGAACGATTTGGCGAAATACAAGCTGAACTTTGAATGGGGCGTTGCGCCTATGCCGGCGGCCGAAGGCAATAAATCGGTGACATGGGCGGGCGGTTGGTCTTATGTTATCCCGAAAGGCTCCAAGCATGAGAAAGAAGCTTGGGATTTCATTAAATTCGTAGCCCATAAGGAAGGGACATTGCTCTGGGCGAAACGGCCGAACGCGGGTAACGATATTACGGCCATGCCGGCTGTTAACGACGAATTGAAACTGGCCGACAATGCGAACCTGAAAGTTTTCCTAGATCTGATGCCGACAGCATTCACCAGACCTGTTTCCCCGGCGGGCTCTTTCCTCTGGAACGAAACGATGCGTGTGCAGGATTTGGCGATTCATGGTAAAGGAGACGCACAGGCGCTGCTCGATGAAGTGAAAAAGAATGTAGATGCAGAATTGGCTAAGCAGAGCAACTAATCCCATAAACGGGCAAAGGAGGTAATGGGATGCCTGCGATCGAAACTTCGGCAAGACAAAACACAGCTTCCAGTGAAAAGGTCAAGAATAGGAAAACCGGATTCGAGAAAAAGATTTCGTTGTTCGGGTTCATTTTTGCCTTGCCCTGGATTGTCGGTCTGCTTCTCTTTCAAGCCTATCCGTTAATCATGTCTGCTTATTACAGCTTAACTTCTTATAGTATCCTGGAGCCAGGGGAATTTGTAGGACTCAAAAACTTCACTACGCTTTTCCAAGATAAAGTCTTCTGGATCAGTATTTATAATACAATGTACTATACGCTCATTTTTGTCCCGCTGAGCATTGTGGTAGGTGTCGTTCTAGCCCTTTTTCTGAATTTGAAAATCCGCGGCCAAGGCATTTACAGAACGTTGTTCTTTATCCCCAGCTTAGTTCCGCCTGTTGCGACAACGATCATTTGGCTGTGGCTGTTAAACCCGCAATTCGGTCTTGTGAACTATTGGTTGGATAAGATCGGCATCTCCGGACCGCCATGGATAGGCAGTGAAGCTTGGTCTAAGCCGTCGTTAATTCTCATGAGCTTATGGGGGACGGGGCAAGCGGTCGTCATTTATTTGGCGGGTCTGCAGGATATCCCGCAAGATTACTATGATGCTGCCCAAGTGGACGGAGCCAACGGATGGCAGCGAACGAAGACCATTACGCTGCCGCTGTTGACGCCCGTCATCTTTTTCAACTTGATTATAGGGACCATCGGTGCTCTGCAAAATTTCGTCTTGCCGTATACCCTTACGAACGGACAGGGCACGCCGGCCAATTCGATGATGTTTTACGTGATGTATTTATACACGAGCGGCTTCGGTTATTTAAAGATGGGATATGCTTCTGCCATGGCCTGGATTCTTTTCTTGATCGTGGTCATTTTAACGGCGTTAATCTTTGTTTCCCAGAAACGCTGGGTCCATTATCAAGGAAAAGAATAAGGAGGAGGAATGGTCATGGGAAAGACCAGACTTGGAACGGTTCAAAAGGTATTTGTTCATGCCTTATTAATTGTGATTGGCGCCTGTTTTCTGTCGCCTTTTCTATGGATGGTTTCGACTTCGCTAAAGGCGAACAGCGAATTATTTCTCTGGCCGCCCGTGTGGATTCCGAGCGTTATGGTGTGGAGCAATTATCCTGCCGCTCTAGACTATATTCCATTTTTCAAATATTTGTGGAACACACTTACTATTGCAGGTCTGGCGACTCTGGCTGTTTTATTTTCCTGCCCGCTTGTCGCCTACAGCATAGCCAGAATTCCATGGAAGGGAGCCAAGCCGCTTTTTGCCATTACGCTCATGGTCATGATGCTGCCATATCAGGTGACGATGATCCCTATTTTTATCGCATTCAAAAACTTCGGCTGGGTAGGGACCAATATTCCGCTCTGGCTGCCGGCCTTTTTCGGTGTTCCGTTCTTCATCTTTCTACTCCGGCAGTTTTTTATGGGGTTACCGAAGGAGCTTGAAGACGCCGCCCGGATTGACGGAGCCTCAGAGCTTCGGATTTATTGGCAAATCATGCTTCCGCTATGCCGTCCCGCCTTATTGACAATTGCACTTTTCCAGTTTATGGGCAGCTGGACGGACTATCAGGGACCGCTGATTTACTTGTCGGATGAGACCCAATATACACTGATGCTCGGCATACAGTCATTCAAGTCCCAACACGGGGCCGAGTGGCAGATGATGATGGCAACGTTGGTCATGATTACTTTGCCGATTGTCGTCCTTTACTTCCTCGTGCAAAAAGCATTTATTCGCGGAATTACTTTCTCAGGTATTAAATAACAAATGGAGGAACAAGATGAACGTACAAATCGGAATGCGCATTCCGCCGAAAATCGGCGCGGAAGGCATGGAACAAGTGGCCGCATGGGCCGCTAAAGCAGGCTTGGACGTACTTGACGTCCCTAAGCTGAATCTGGAAGTCAAACAAGCGTGCGACGCTGCGGGAATCGGCATCGGCTCTGTCGATGCGGCACAAACCGCCGCTCTGTTAAGCAAAGATGACGCCCGTCGGGAAGCTGCTGTGGAAGCGGTCAACAAGCAAATGACCGACATGGCTGCGCTCGGTGCAAAGGTGATGTTCATGTGTCTTGTGCCTGAGGATCACACGATGCCCCGACAGGAGAGCTTCGCCATTTGGAAAGACACGTTCCCGGAGCTTGTTCGTCACGCCGAACGCCAAGGAGTTTATATCGCTATTGAGGGCTGGCCGGGACCGGCTCCTCACTATCCGACAATTGGATGTACGCCGGAGATGTGGCGGGCTATGTTTGAAGCGATCCCTTCCAAACATTTCGGCCTAAATTACGATCCTTCCCATTTGGTGCGGTTAGGGATTGATTATTTAAGAGCGTTAACGGAATTCGGCGAGCGTGTCAACCACTGCCACGGTAAAGATACGGAGATTCTGAATGATGAGTTATACGAATGCGGCGTTTTGCCTGCCACCTTTGGCGCGAAATACGGATTTTCCGAAGGCTCATGGCGGTATACGATTCCCGGACACGGCGCAGTGGAATGGAGTAAAGTCGCTGTGAGACTTGATCGGCTGGGCTATCAAGGAGCTGTCAGCATAGAACTCGAGGATCACCGCTTTTGGGGAACGCTGGAGAAAGAACGGGAAGGCATTGTCAAAGCGACGCAGCATTTGGCACTGTATTTCAAATAACGATCGGACTTACAAAAGGTGGAGAAGCTTGATACGAAGAGCCCTAGTATGAACTTTAATTTGTACTGGGCTTTTTCGATGACTAGGAAATTATGCAAACCACTTTTCTGAGTACAACTGATTGAGGTAAACGATGCCCAAATCAAACCGAATGCCTACGAATATCCGATCACCTGCATTTTTGTTCTTTCCACCCACTCGTAGGGTAAGCGCCTGATAAAAGAAAGGAGCAGCAGTCATGTTTCCATTTAAACCGGCGCTTAATGCGTCAACCTTGTTTCCTTTTAACCTTGAAGTTAAAGAACAGGTGCGAATTGCGGCTGCAGCCGGGTATCAGGGAATTGAGCTCTGGGTCAAAGATCTGGATGCTTATTTGGCCGGCGGAGGCACCGTCCAACAATTGAAAAGGTACATCTCTGATACGGGCATTGAGGTTGTTAACGCGATTGCCTTTTTTCCATGGTCGGACGAGAACGAAGCGGTGCGGAAGCAAGCGTTCATGCAGGCCGAGAAGGAAATGGCGATGCTCGCGGAGCTCGGCTGCGCCGCGGTAGCCGCGCCTCCTTTCGGCAATGTGGAGCGTGTTTCCCTGGAAAGCATGGCGTCCAATTTTGCCAAGCTCGCAGAATTGGCCCGCAAAATCGGGATCAAGCCGTATCTGGAATTTTGGGGAAAGGCCAAGAAATTGTCCCGCTTAAGCGAGGCGATGTATGTTGCGATGGAAAGCGGCGTGCCGGATGCCCAAATTTTGCTGGATCCGTTTCATATGTATACGGGCGGCAGCAGCGTAGACAGCCTCTCTTATCTGAACGGGGACCGGATCGGCATTGTGCATGTGAACGATTATCCCGCCGCTCCGGCGAGAGATGTGATTGCCGATCGGGACCGCGTATTTCCGGGTGAAGGCAGCGCGCCATCGGAACAGTTAGCAAATTCGCTGTACGATATCGGCTATGGAGGATATTTGTCGCTGGAATTGTTTATCGAAAATTTCGGTGCGAAGAGCGCACTGGAGGTCGCCGAATCGGGATTGGAAGCAATAACGAACACTTACAGCATTAAGGATGTATGAGAAATGATATGAGGAGCGGGGCGAACAAGTCAATGGGGAATAGGCTTGCCGGAAAAGTTATCGTCGTCACAGGCGGAACCAAAGGAATCGGGAAAGGCGTCGCCGTGATGTGCGCCAGCGAGGGCGCAGCCGTCGTTATCAGCGGCAGAAATGAACAAGACGGCGCAAGTGTCGTTCAAAATATCCAGGAAACATATGGCGCCGAAGCGATGCTTGTCAGAGGGGACATCAGCAGGGAAAAGGCGTGCAAGCAGTTGATCGACGAAGCGGTCAACCGTTTCGGCAAAGTCGACGGCCTTGTCAATAATGCCGGTATTTTCCCCCGGGGAACGATGGTGGATACGTCGGAGGAGCTGTTCGACTCGATTTTTGCGGTCAATATGAAAGGCGCTTTCTTTTGTTCGATGTACGCGATTCAGTCGATGTCAAAGACAGGCGGCGGCTCCATTGTTCATATGGGCTCCACGAACGGCTACAAAGGCGGAAAGGAGCTTGCCGCCTATTCCTGCTCGAAGGGCGCGATGCTTACTTTAAACCGCCACATCGCCGCCAACTATGCCAGAGATCATATCCGGTCCAATTGGGTTACGGTCGGATGGGTGGCCTCCGAAGGAGAAATCGAGCTGCATCGGAACAGGGGCTTAAGCCCGGACGATTTAAGGAAAATGGCCGAAACCTACATACCTAGCGGCCGCATGCAAACGCCGAAAGACATGGCTTACGGAACGATCTTTTTATTATCCGACGAAGCCAGCCAAGTGACCGGCACCGAACTGCATATCAATGGAGGTCTCGGCTTATGAGTGATTTCAATCTGGAAGGGAAAGCAGCAGTAATTACTGGCGGCGCCCAGGGACTCGGTCTGGAAATTGCGCGTTCCTTGTCCAAAGCCGGAGCCCATGTGGCGGTAACCAGCAGGGATGAACGGAAAGCGAAAGAAGCTGCAGATTTGATTCGTGGAGAAACAGGACGAAACGTATTAGGCGTCGCAGTTGATGTGACGGACTACGAACAAATACAGCGGATGGTCGAGGAAGTCGTTAGAAGCTTCGGCCGTCTGGATATATTGGTCAACAACGCCGGAGTCAACGTGCGCAAACCGATTTTGGAATATGACGAGGCCAGTTGGGACTTGGTGCAGAACACGAATTTAAAAGCGCCTTTTCTATGCGCGAAGGCGGTCGTCCCGCACATGATCAGGCAGAAATTCGGCAGAATCGTCAATATCGCGTCCATGCTGGGTACAGTTGCGCTGCCGGAAAGGGGCGCTTATTGCTCCAGTAAAGGCGGGTTGATTCAATTGACGAAAGTGATGGCATTGGAGTGGGCGGAGCACAATATTACGGTCAACGCCGTCTGTCCGGGGCCAATGGCGACCGAAATGAACCAAGCGGTATTGAACAATCCGGAAGCCAATCAATACTTCCTGAATCATCTGCCGGTCAAGCGTTGGGGGCAGCCGGAAGAACTATCCGGCTTAATCGTTTACCTTGCTTCCGAGCTTTCCAGCTTCATGACCGGCTCTGCGCTTATCATCGACGGAGGCTGGACCGCCGAATAAATCATTATATCAGGGGGAGCCTCTCATGAAATTCGGACTGACGGCATATGGAACCGTATATGCAATGGGGATTCACCCGGCCTCGAAACGAGACCGCATCACGACGACGGGGCTCTTGAGCATGGCCGAAGCCTGCGGTCTCCAAGGAGCCGAGATCCCCTATGACATATTAAAGAGCAGCGATCCCGACGCAGTATCCGAGTACGCGCGAAAGAAAGGGATGTTTATCAACATCGCCGCAGGCGGATTTGATCCGGCAAACCTGCAGGAAGCGATGCGGCTTGCGAAACGGGTAGGCGCGCTGACAGTAAGAACGGTTGTAGGCGGCGCTAAGTTCGGTGGGGATCGTCGTCATATGGAGGGCTCTTGGCAGCCTTTTCTACAAACGATTTTGCGCTCGTTCCAAGAGGTCATGGATTCGGCGGATCCGACAGGCGCCAATCTTGCCGTAGAAAACCACCAGGACCTGGCATCCGAAGAACTGCTTTGGCTCTGCGAAACGATCGGTTCCGATAAGTTTGGAATCACGCTCGATACCGGAAATCCTCTGGCTACGGCTGAAGAACCGGTCGATTTCTTCCGTCGGGTCGCACCATATGTGAAAAATGTTCATTTAAAAGAATACGCCATTTACTGGTCGGAGGAAGGATACCGGTTGGTTCGGAAGCCTTTGGGGCAGGGCGTCATCAATTTCCCCGAATTGCTCCGGTTCTTTAATGAAGTAAATCCGCAAGTAACGATGTCGGTGGAGCACGGCGCTTTAGAAGCCAGACACGTACGTGTACTGCGGGAAGATTATTGGACGGAGTACCCGGAGCGTTCTGCGCGCCAGCTGACCCGCCTGCTTCGCTTTGTCGAAGACCATGCCAGAAACAAAGGCGATTGGAGAACGCCTTTCGAAAAAGGCGCGTCGCCTGAAGTAATTGCCGATTACGAAATCGAGGAATTGAATATCGGTATGGCCTATTTATCGAACTTGATGAAGCAGTATTCGTAACAACGAAAGTTTATCATGAAACTGATGAGGTGATGAGAAATGGCTGCAGTAGATTTGAGAGGCAAAAATGCGCTCGTAACCGGCTCCAGCCGGGGGCTTGGCAAACAGTATGCGCTGGATTTGGCGCGCTCGGGGGCCAATGTCATTATCCACGATGTGAATAATGAGGCTGCTGCGCAATTTAACGAAGCCCCTTCCGGAACGCATGTGGCGAAGCAGATTGCGGAGACATTTGGTGTAAACTCCGTTTTTATCCCTGCTGATTTATCGGATGCGATCCAGGTCAAAGCGATGATTGATCAATCGGTTGAAGCATTGGGTTCTATCGATATTTTAGTAAACAACGCAGGAGGAGACATTGGCTATCAAACGGCTCGGCCGGATCCGAACGACGCGCTGGACATTTCGGTGGAAGATATTCGTTCTGTCGTTGAACGCAACTTACTGTCGACCATGTACGCGTGTAAATTTGCCGGGCTGCATATGCGCGAGCGCCGTTCCGGAAAAATTGTGAATGTCGGTTCGGTCGCCGGACATCTTCCTGTGACGCAGGGCATTATTTACGCTGCGGTGAAAATGGGCATTTCCCAGTATACGCGCAGCTTAGCCGAACAGCTTCGGCCGTTTGACGTCAACGTGAACTGCATCTCTCCGGCTCCGACTTATACCGCGCGTTTTCTGGCGACGAGAACTGTGGAGAGCGAGGAGGGGCGTTCGCGTCTCCAGCGAATCGCACAGCCTGAGGATATGTCCAACATCGTATTGTTCCTCTGCGGTCCGCAATCCGATGCATTATCCGGCGAGACGATCGTCTGCTGGAAATAACCCGTGAGGTGAACGATGAGCGAAGCGTTGAAGTATATTATGGGGCAGGAAGACACGGAAAGCTATAAGCTTCAAACCCATGCAGCAGGTCCAGAGGGCTCGCTGCCGCTGACAAGCGACATGCTGCTGAATTTGCCCAGCGGCGATTTGTTCGGCTTGAGCCAGAATGTGGGGATGGGCTGGAAACCGGAGCGCCTGAAAGGGAAGCAAGTGCTCATCCTCAGTACCCAGGGGGGATTGCGCGCCGAAGACGGCACGCCGGTCGCCCTCGGGTATCACACCGGCCACTGGGAGGTCGGTTTGCTGACGAAAGAGGCGGCGCTGGAGATCAGCGCGCTTGGCGGAGTTCCTTTCGCCGGATACGTCAGCGACCCTTGCGACGGACGTTCGCAAGGAACGACCGGGATGTTTGATTCTTTGCCGTACCGGAACGACGCCGCCATAGTGTACAGGCGATTGATCCGCTCGTTGCCGACGCGCAGCGGGGTGATCGGCATCGCGACCTGCGACAAGGGGCTCCCGGCTATGATGATAGCCCTTGCAGCCATGCATGATTTGCCTTGCATTATTGTGCCCGGCGGCGTGACGCTGCCGCCGACGCACGGCGAGGACGCAGCGAAAATTCAGACGATCGGCGCCCGATTTGCCCAAGAGCAGATTTCACTGCAGGAAGCGGCTGATATGGGCTGCCGCGTTTGCGCAACGCCTGGAGGGGGCTGCCAGTTTCTGGGGACGGCGGCGACCGCACAGGTTGTGGCCGAGGCTCTCGGCATGTCTTTGCCGCACTCGGCGCTTGCTCCATCCGGTCAGGCGCTGTGGATTAATATCGCCCGGCAATCCGCGCGAGCCGTTTATTGGATGAAGTCGAACGGCATCCAGATGGGCGGTATATTGACGGACGCTGCTATCGAAAATGCGATGGTCGTTCATGCGGCATTCGGCGGATCCACCAATTTGCTGCTCCATATTCCGGCGGTGGCGCATGCGGCGAAATGCCGCATTCCCGAGGTGGGCGATTGGAACCGGATCAATAAAAGCGTGCCGCGTCTCGTCAGCGTATTGCCGAACGGGCCGGAATATCACCCGACCATTCGCCTTTTCATGGCCGGCGGCGTACCGGAAGTCATGCTCCATTTGCGGAAACTGGGGCTGCTCGACGAAAAGGTGAAAACCGTTGCGGGGGAAAGCTTATCCGTCCTTTTGGATTGGTGGGAGTGTTCCGAGCGCCGATATAAGATCCGCAAGCATTTGAAGGAAACGGACGGCGTCGATCCGGATGACGTCATTATGAGTCCAGCAAAAGCGAAAAGCCGAGGGCTTACCTCCACGGTAACGTTCCCTACAGGAAACATTGCGCCTGAGGGCTCCGTCATCAAATCGACAGCCATTGATCCCGAAGTGGTAGGGGAAGACGGCATCTACCGTCATACCGGCCGGGCTAAAGTGTTTACAACGGAAAAATCGGCGGTCAAAGCGATTAAGGACGGCCAAATCGTCAAAGGCGACATCATGGTATTAATCGGCAGGGGTCCTGCCGGAGCAGGAATGGAAGAAACGTACCAGTTGACCTCCGCGTTAAAGCATTTGCCTTTCGGAAAATATGTCACCTTGCTAACAGATGCGCGGTTTTCCGGCGTATCGACGGGGGCGTGCATCGGACATGTGGGACCGGAAGCGCTCGCCGGCGGGCCGGTCGGCAAGCTCAGCAACGGGGACCTGCTGGAAGTGGCGATTGATCTGAACCGGCTGGAAGGAAGCATCAACTTCATTGGTCAGGATGACGAGCGGTTCAGTCCGGAAGCCGGCGCGGCTATCCTCACTTCGCGCACATCGCACCCGGAGCTCAAGCCAGATCCGCAGCTGCCGGACGATACCCGGCTGTGGGCGGCGCTGCAGGCGGCGAGCGGAGGGACTTGGCGCGGAAGCGTTTATGATGTGGACCGTATTATTGAAGTATTAAATGCGGGACACACCTATTTGGAGCAGCTGAAAAGGAAATAGAAACCTAAAATCGCCTAAGAATACAGCAGTTGGTGTAAAACCCTTACAAAACTCATATTATGGAGGTATGTTAAATGGAGAAGATTCGTTTCTTAATGATTGGCGTCGGCGGTATGGGAAGAGAGCATATCAGAAGGCTGCTCCAAATACCCGAAGCCGAAATTGTGGCGTTGGCGGATCCTTCCACTGCAGCGGTCGAACAAGTGAAAGAACGTTTTCCGGAATTGGCGAATATATCGGTTTATACGGACTATCGGGAGGCTATCTCGCTGGCAAACGCCGATGCCGCCATTATCGTCTCACCGCACAGCATGCACTTTGAGCAAGGAATCGCCTGCTTGGACGGCGGCT
>JAQBPQ010000221.1 GCA_028287445.1 Cohnella sp. | reverse complement strand
GATGTTCGTATACACTTCCGTATGGCGCGATTCTCTGGACAGCTCCACTAGAATGTAAGTAGCAGAGAGCTGCTATGCAGGGTGCAAAGCCTGTCGGTGGACGGCATTAAGTAGCGGAGAGCTACTATGCTGTTTGATGATAGCAAGCGGGTGTGCGTCATATCGACGAAGACAAACAGCAAAGTGCGGCTATAAAAGCAGACGACATGAAAGAACTCCCGAACGGCAAACGCCGTTCGGGAGTTCTTGTGTAGGAGCGAGAAAAGGAAGGATAGATTGTTGCGTTACATGAACGAACGGATCAAACCGATGACCTTGCCGAGGATGCTTACATTCATCAGCCGGATCGGTTCCATTGTGGCATTCTCCGGTTGGAGACGGATATGGTCGCGTTCCTTGTAGAACGTCTTGACCGTTGCTTCGTTCTCCTCGGTCATGGCCACGACGATGTCGCCGTTGGTGGCGGTCTGCTGCTGGCGGACGATCACGTAATCCCCATTGTGGATGCCGGCTTCGATCATGCTGTCTCCCATTACAGAAAGCATGAATACCGGTTGATCTCCCACCATATGAATAGGCAGCGGAAAATACTCCTCGATGTTCTCCACGGCGGTGATCGGTACGCCTGCCGTTACTTTACCGACAAGAGGAATTTGGCGGATGGAAGAAGTGAAAGCGTAAGAAATCTCGTCATCGTCCAATATCTCGATTGCGCGAGGCTTAGTCGGGTCCCGGCGGATCAAGCCTTTCTTCTCCAGGCGATCCAAATGGCCGTGAACCGTTGAGCTCGAAGCCAGTCCTACGGCCTCGCCGATCTCGCGTACGGAAGGGGGATAACCCTTCTCCCGAACTTCGTTCTTGATAAATTCCAAGATCGCATTCTGGCGATTCGACATCTTGGACACGTGAGACCCTCCCTATGTACGTTACATGATTACAAATTATAACACGGAACTCGAGTTCGTACAAACATTCGTTCTCCGAACAAATGTTCCAAAATGGTGTTGACCAAAACATATGTTCGTGTTACGATCGTATCATACCAGAACAAACGTTTGGGGTGGATATCATGATTCAATCTTGGGTGTTAAGTTCGAATACGTCTCCGGCAGCTAGGGTACATACCGCGGCTTCATTTAAAGCTCGTTTCGCTTCCTCGACCCAGCCGGCCAAGGGATGGCGTTTCGCTAGAATCCTGTTTTTCGCAACAGCTTTTGTGATTCTTTTTACCGGGATGACCTTGATGAGAACATTCGCGTCCGAACAACGGATTGAACCTGCGTCGGCATCCGAACAAGTGCTCTCCGTGGACACCGGAGACACTTTGTGGACGCTGGCAGCATCCGTGAAGAAAGACTCGATGGATATTCGGGACGCCGTTCACCAGATTATGAAGCGTAACGGATTAACTTCCTCAGCTTTAAGCAGTGGACAAGATTTGGTTGTTCCGGACACGATCCTGCCGTAACCTTTTGCCTATCATTTGGAAGACCGGGGACTCTCGGTCTTTTTTGCTTTCTCTTATTCTTGACAATGCAGGCGCTCCAATGTCAAAGTAGAAGGGATGTCCGAATGAAGGAGGGTTCCATATGGACAAATTGATATCCCGGATCAATGAATTGTCGCGGAAGAACAAAACCGTCGGGCTCACCGAGACGGAGCTCGCTGAACGGGACCAACTTCGCCGTCAATATCTGGAAGTATTCAAAGGGAATTTTCGCCGGCAGCTCGATCATATCGAATGGACGGACGAGAAACCGAAGAACCTCCATTAACGTATAAACGAATGAGTAGTCAGACAGGCGGCCCTTCATAGAGGAGCCGACCTCGAACAGGAGGAACGTCATGTCCCGCTCTTGGGAACGGATGGTTGAACGCAATTCCAAGAAAATCAACAAACAACGCAAAAAGGAAGGAAAACCTTCCGTCGCGGCAAAGACCCAGCAAGGGGATCGTTATTTGGGCCGCAACTACATTTTTCCTATTCTTCTCGTATTGC
The DNA here is from genome assembly GCA_028287445.1 of Cohnella sp. GTDB lineage: Bacteria > Bacillota > Bacilli > Paenibacillales > Paenibacillaceae > Cohnella. The sequence continues at coordinate 5,912 of JAQBPQ010000221.1, read as the reverse complement.
TGATGGCTTTTTATGCCATCAGTTTCTCCCCTTGGAAGAACAAAATCCAGCAAGATACCACCATGTTCTGGGTGACGCTCGGATGTTATGCGCTGCTCGCGGCTTTTTACTTTTTGCGCCGTCCGTACTTGGCCATCACTCGCGATACGTTGGAAACCCGTCGTTTTTCGGGATACAAACGGCTTAATCCGGCGGAAATCCGCAAAATTGTGCTGCAGCCCGGTTATGTGGTGATTGAACCGCTCAAAGGGGCAAACTGGGTATTTTCCCGTATGATCAATCGTTATCCGTTAAGCCGGATGGGTGAAAGACTCACGGTATTCGCGGAACTGCATCGCATTGAACTGGAAGTTAAGGCGAAGTGAGGAGAAGGAAGAATGACGGTCAAAGCGGTACTGTTCGACTTGGACGATACGCTTCTATGGGATGATCGAAGTATAAAGGAAACGTTCGAAGCGACCTGCCGCATAGGGGCGGAAGATTCCGGCGTCGACGCGGAGCAGCTGGAAGCTGCTGTCCGTCGTGAAGCGCGCGCTCTGTACGAAACATACGAAACGTTTCCGTTTACAAAAAATATCGGAATCAACCCGTTCGAAGCGTTATGGGGACATTTTCGAAAAGGCGATCATCCGATGTTCCGGAAACTCGAGCAGATCGCGCCCGAATACCGGCGTACCGCATGGACCCGGGGATTGGCGGCGCTTGGGGTGGCTAACCCGGCGCTCGGTGAGAAGTTGGCGGAGTTTTTTGCGGCTCAGCGGCGTAAGCTGCCTTATGTGTATGAAGAAACGTTTGCCGTGTTGGACGAACTTCGAGGACAATATCAACTGCTGCTGTTGACGAACGGATGTCCGGATTTGCAGCAGGAAAAATTGGATGGAGTGGCGGGATTGACTCCCTATTTTGATGTGATTTTGATCTCCGGCCATTTTGGGGAAGGGAAGCCTTCCTCCCGATTATTCGCTCATGCGATGGAACAGCTCGGCATTACGCCCAAGGAGGGAGTGATGGTCGGAGACAAGCTGACCACCGATATTCTCGGCGCGAACGGAGTGGGCATGACATCCGTCTGGATCAATCGTCATAAGATGCAACGAAACGATGAAATCATACCGACGCACGAAGTCGCCAGTTTGGCCGAGCTTCCAGAGCTGCTCCGCCGGCTGTAATCGCAAAACCCGACCAGGATCGGCTCAAGGCCGGCAAGGTCGGGTTTTTGTTCATGATTCAGGATTTATAAGTTTGGACGGCGACAGCCGTTTATGCTTGTCATCAAGGTTTACACGAAAGCGGGATCGTCGAAAGGCTGCGCGACCCAACCCGCCGGTTCGATGAAAAGTCGAACGGCTACGATTTGGCGATTGTCCATCAGTGTGAAAAAGTGCGGTTGGGTTTCCGGAACCGAGATAACGTCGCCGGCTTCGAGTTCAACGTCAAAGTAGCCGGTTTGCTCGTCGCCCTTAATAATAAAGATGCCGCGGCCCGCCGTGATGGCGCGTACCTCGTCTTCGGTGTGGGTATGGACTTGTTCGAATTTCTGCAGCAGTTCGTCCAGGTTCGGCGTTGATTCCGAAAGGGCGATAATGTCCCAAGTTTTGTAGCCGCGCCGACCTGCGAGATCGGTAATTTCCGTCTCAAAGGTCGAAAGGATCTTGTTTTTGTCTTCGTCCGTCAGCGTGAACTTGTTGCGCAGGCTCTCCGGAAGCTTGGACGCCTCCCAATGTTCGTAGAGCACATTTTGCCGGTCCAGGAAGAAACGAACATTCTGTTCACCGGTAATGCGCTCTCCGCTGTTGCGAATGCGGATTTCAGCCATGTGCTAATCCCTCTTTTCCCAATGTGAATTTGTGCTTTAATTATAGAGTAATTCGCCGGCAGTGTCGACTTGTCAACTGTAAAACCACCTGATCTTCATCGTAAACCATGATGGATCGTCCGTAAAGAGATGAATTCCTTTCCAGTGGCTGACAGTTTATCTTTTCGCCACCCCCGGATTCTGTTACTATAGGGGTTAACGATTTTAATTCGACAGGGGAAGAGGCCTCTATATGACGGCAACCACAACGAAACAGCCTCTCCAGGAGGCTTTAAAACAACGGATTTTGATACTTGACGGCGCGATGGGAACGATGATCCAACAAGCCGACTTAAAAGAAGAAGATTTCGGCGGAGAAGCTTTGGACGGCTGCAATGAAATGCTCGTGTTGACACGTCCCGATGTGATAACCCGCATTCATGAAGCTTATTTGGCTGCGGGCTCCGACATCATTGAGACGAATACGTTCGGTGCCACAAGCGTGGTGCTGGCGGAATACGATATTCCGGATAAAGCGCGCGAAATCAATCTCGCAGCCGCAAAGTTGGCCAGGGAAGCCTGCGATAAGTATTCGACGCCCGACAAGCCGCGTTATGCAGCAGGTGCGCTGGGGCCGACGACCAAGACGCTTTCGGTAACAGGAGGCATCACGTTTGATCAATTGGTGCGCAGTTATCACGAGCAGACAGTCGCGTTGATCGAAGGCGGCGTGGATTGCATTCTCATCGAGACGAGCCAAGATACGTTAAATGTAAAGGCCGCGAGTATCGGGGTACGGCAGGCTTTCAAGGAAGCCGGCCAAGAGCTTCCGATTATGATCAGCGGCACGATCGAACCGATGGGCACGACGCTCGCCGGCCAAAATATCGAATCGTTTTATATCTCGCTGGAGCATTTAAAGCCGGTATCCGTCGGCCTGAACTGTGCCACCGGTCCGGAATTTATGCGCGATCATATTCGGACGTTGTCTGGCATCGCAAAATCAGCAGTCAGCTGTTATCCGAACGCCGGTCTGCCGGACGAGAACGGAAACTATCACGAATCGCCGGATTCGCTGGCCAAGAAGCTTCGTGCTTTCGCGGAACAGGGCTGGATCAACCTGGCGGGCGGCTGCTGCGGAACGACCCCCGCGCATATCGCAGCGATTGCCGAAGCGATGAAAGAGCTGCCTCCGCGCCGGCAAGAAGGGGAACACCCGCCGGCGGTTTCCGGGATCGAAACGGTCTATATGGAAGAGGACAACCGCCCGGTCATGATCGGAGAACGTACGAACATTTCGGGTTCCCGAAAATTCAAAAGGCTGATCCAGGAAGGAAAGTTCGACGAAGCTTCCGAGATCGCCCGCTCCCAGGTGAAGGGCGGCGCCCAGATCATCGATATCAATCTGCAAGACACGGATATTGATGAGGACTATGCGGTGAATCAGTTTTTGCCGATGGTAACCAAAAAAATCAAAGTGCCGTTAATGTTGGATTCCACCTATGATCACATCATCGAACTGGGGCTTAAATATTCGCAAGGGAAAGCGATCATTAACTCCATTAACCTTGAAGATGGAGAGGCGAAGTTCGCGAAAATTGTTCCGCTCATCCACCAGTACGGTGCGGCAGTTGTGTGCATTCTGATTGACGAACGCGGGCAGGCCGTCTCCAGGGAAGCGAAAATGGAAGTCGCCGCCCGGTCATACGATTTGTTAGTCCACAAATACGGCATGAATCCCGAAGATATCATTTTCGACCCGAATATGTTCCCGGTCGGTTCGGGCGATCCGCAGTATATCGGATCGGCCGTCGAAACGATCGAAGGCATCAAGATGATCAAGGAAAAGTACCCGAAAGCGAAAACGATCCTTGGTCTGAGCAACATATCATTCGGTTTGCCCGATGCCGGGAGGGAAGTGCTGAACTCCGTTTACCTGTATCACTGCACGAAAGCGGGTTTGGATTACGCCATTGTAAACACCGAGAAGTTGGAACGCTATGCTTCCATTCCCGAAGAAGAACGGCAACTCGCGGAAGAGTTGATTTTCAACACCAATGACGATACACTGGCTCGCTTCGTGGCGGCGTTCCGGGAGAAAAAGGTCGAGAAGAAACAAAAAGCGGTCAACCTTCCGTTAGAGGAACGTCTCTCGGCATATGTGGTGGAAGGCAGCAAAGAAGGCCTGCTGCCGGATCTCGACGAAGCGCTCAGCAAGTATGCGCCGCTTGACATTATCAACGGTCCGCTCATGGCCGGGATGTCGGAAGTCGGCCGGTTGTTCAACAACAACGAATTGATCGTCGCCGAAGTGCTGCAGAGTGCGGAAGTGATGAAGGCTTCGGTTGCGCATTTGGAACCGCATTTGGAGAAGTCGGAATCAGCCGTGAAGGGCAAAATTATGTTGGCCACCGTCAAAGGCGATGTGCATGATATCGGCAAAAACTTGGTCGAGATCATCCTCTCCAACAATGGTTACCAGATCATCAACCTGGGCATCAAGGTGCCTCCGGAGCAGTTGATCGAAGCTTATCGCAAGGAAAAGCCGGACGCGATCGGCTTGTCGGGCTTGCTCGTCAAATCCGCGCAGCAGATGGTCATTACCGCCCAGGATCTGCACACCGCCGGGATTGATGCTCCGATACTCGTCGGGGGAGCCGCTTTAACTCGGAAGTTCACCAAAACGCGCATCGCACCGGAATATGAAGGGATAGTCCTTTATGCGAAGGACGCCATGGATGGCCTAGACTTGGCGAACAAGCTGACGGATCCTAAGCGGCGCGCCGTAATCGAAGAAGAGCACCGCGCTGCGCTTGCCCAGCTTGCGGAGGAAGTCGAGACTCCGAAAGAAATGCCGGCACCCAGCCGAGCACGCCGTTCGAACATTACGCAAGACGCACCTGTGTTTGTTCCGCCGGATTACGAACGGCATGTACTGCGGGACTACCCGCTGTCTCACGTGTTTCCGTATGTGAATTTGCAGATGCTAATGGGCCATCATCTGGGGCTCAAAGGCAATGTGGATGAACTGCTGGCCGGAGGCGATGATCGGACGGTTCGATTAAAAGAAACGATCGACGGAATCATGAGTGAGTCGGAAAGACACGGTTGGCTGAAGCCGCAGGCCATGTATCGGTTTTTCCCGGCGCAGTCGGACGGCAACGACATTCTTGTATATGACCCTCAGGACACGAGCCGGGTTCTGAAACGTTTCACTTTCCCACGTCAGCAAGTAGAGCCTTTCCTGTGCTTGGCGGATTTCTTGAAATCCGTGGACAGCGGCGTGATGGATACGGTTGGGTTCCTCGTCGTAACCGCAGGACAAGGTGCACGGGAGCAGGCGGAGCAATGGAAAGAGAGCGGAGATTACCTGCGCTCGCATGCCCTGTTGGCGACGGCGCTTGAGTTGGCGGAAGGACTCGCGGAGCGCGTGCATCAGATCATGCGCGACAACTGGGGATTCCCGGATCCCGCCGATATGACGATGAAGCAGCGGTTCGGCGCTCGGTACCAGGGAATCCGGGTATCGTTCGGTTATCCGGCGTGCCCGGATCTGGAGGATCAGGGGCCGCTGTTCGAGCTGATGCATCCGGAGGATATCGGCGTCGAGTTGACCGAAGGCTTCATGATGGATCCGGAAGCTTCTGTGTCCGCCATGGTGTTCGCCCACCCGGAAGCTCAGTATTTTAACGTGGAGAAAGTGTGATTGAGGGAACATTGATGAGGCATTGGAGTGCATTTTGGTACCTCGTTAGTACTTGGACATATCGAGCGGGACACGGGGTGCCAATCTGCACCTGAAATGGTCGAAACAAGCCCAATGGTGTTGTTCAGGTGCCAAAGTGCACCCGAAGACAGATGATATAGTGGGAAACCCGGTTACGGCGGTATTGGAGTGCATTTTGGCACCACAATGAGGAGTAACGGGGATTGATGAGGCATTGGAGTGCATTTTGGCACCACAATGAGGGGTAATGGGGATTGATGAGGTATTGGAGTGCATTTTGGCACCACAATGAGGAGTAACGGGGATTGATGAGGCATTGGAGTGCATTTTGACACCACAATGAGGCTTAACGGGGACATATCTAGAGGGACACGGGGTGCCAATGTGATC